>NZ_JANJXQ010000096.1 GCF_024708915.1 Thiobacillus sp. | reverse complement strand
GGCGCACGGTGGCAACCGCGTCGGCGCGCGTGTCGATCTGCGGCGTCAGCACCACGCGCTTGCCCCGATAGAGATCGATACGCGCGGCACCGGGGCCGCACTGTTCGGAGCCCGCAATGGGATGGCCCGGCACGAAATCGGCGAAGCGGTCCCCAAGTGCGGCACGCGCCGCCTCGACGACGTTGAGCTTGGTGCTGCCGGCATCGGTGACGACGGCACCCGTTTTCAGGTGCGGCGCGAGTTGCCTGAGTACCTCCTCCGTTTCTCCCACCGGGATCGCCAGCAGGATGCAATCGGCCTGCCCGGCCTCGGCCCAGCCGACGGCGCGGTCGATCAGGCCGAGTTCGTGCGCGACGGCAAGCTGTGCGGGGCTCCGCCCGACCCCCAGAACCTCGCGCACCGCGTCCGCCTGTTTCAGCGCCAGCGCGAACGAACCGCCGATGAGGCCGGTGCCGACGATGGCGAGCGTCTCGACGATCACAGGCAGGCTCTCAGGGCATCGAGGAAACGGGCATTCTGCGCGGCGAGTCCAACCGATACGCGCAGGAACTCGGGCAGGCCGTAATTGTCGACCGGCCGCACGATTATGCCGCGCTTGAGCAACACAGTGTTGATGCGCGCGGCATCGCCTACTTTGACCAGCAGGAAATTACCCTTCGACGGTATCGTTTCAAGCTTTAAATCGGTCAGCCCCGCAACAAGTTGCGCCATGCCGGCGGCATTCAATGCATGGCTGCGCGCGAGGAACGCCTCGTCGCCGAGCGCCGCTTCGGCGGCCGCCAGGGCAGGTACGCTGACATTGAAAGGGTGGCGCACCCGGTTCAGCAGATCGATCACAGCGGCGCTGCCCAGGCCGTAGCCGACGCGCAGTCCAGCCAGGCCATACGCCTTGGAAAAGGTGCGGCTGATCAGCAGATTGGGAAAGCGCGCCAGCCAGGCCGCGGTGTCGCAGCGTTCGGCCGGCGGCAGGTATTCGCCGTAGGCCTCATCCAGCACCACCAGCACCTGCGGCGGCACGGTTTCGAGGAAGGCCTCGATCTGCGCCCACGGCAGGAAAGTGCCGGTCGGGTTGTTGGGGTTGGCGATCCACAACACCCGCGTGTCGTCGCGGATCGCCGCGCGCATGGCTTCGAGATCGTGGCCGTAATCCCTCGCCGCCACCTCGATGCATGCCGCCCCCGCGGTCAGCGTGGCGATGGGATAAACGGCGAACGCATGCTGCGCATACACCGCCGACGCAGCCGGGCCGAGAAACGCGCGCGCAGCCATGTCCAGCACATCGTTCGAGCCGTTGCCCAGCACGATCTGATCGGCCGCGACACCCAGCTTCGCCGACAACCTCGCCTTCAGCGCAAAGCCGGCGCCGTCGGGGTACAGGGCCATGTCGTGCAGCGCATCCTGCGCCGCAACCAGTGCGGCGGGGCTGGGGCCGAGCGGGTTTTCGTTCGACGCCAGCTTGACGATGTCGGCCTCGTCCAGGCCCAGTTCGCGCGCGAGCTCGGAGATGGGTTTGCCGGGGCGATAGGGGGCGATGGCGCGAATGTGGGCGGGAGCGAGATCGCAACAATTCATGACTGCGCAGCGGGGTAGGAACCGAGAATCTTGAGGAAGGCGGCACGCGACTCGATTTCGGCGAGCGTGGCGGCGAGTTTGGCGTCCTGCCGATGGCCTTCGCAGACGACGAAGAAGAGGTATTCCCAGTTGGCCGAACGCGCCGGACGCGATTCGAGCTTGCTCATGGAAACCCCGGCGTCAGCCAGCGGCTGCAGCAATTTGACGATGGCGCCGGGCTGGTTGTGCACGCCGACGACGAGCGAGGTCTTGTCGCGACCGGACGGAGCGGCATCGGCAGGCGCAAGGACCAGAAAGCGGGTGGTATTGCCGGCTTCGTCCTCGATGCGCGCTTCGACGATGGCAAGGCCATACAACTCCGCAGCGGCGTCGCTGCCAAGCGTGGCGGCATCGGACTCTGCCGCGGCACGGCGCGCGCCTTCGCTGTTGCTGACGACGCTCACCCGCTCGGCCCGGGGCAGATGCCGGTTGAGCCAGTTCTGGCACTGCGCGAGCGACTGGGCATGGCCATAGACGCGGTCGATGCCCTCCAGGCCCGCGCTTTTGCGCATCAGGTTCTGGTGGATCGGCAGCATGATCTCGCCGCAGATCCTGAGCGGGCTGGCGACGATCAGATCGAGCGTGCGCGCAATCGCACCCTCGGTGGAGTTTTCCACCGGCACCACGGCAAAATCGGCACGTCCGGTTTCGACGGCGCGGAAACAGGCGTCGATGTCGGCTTCGGCAACCGCCTCGACGGCATGGCCGAAGTGCTTGTAGGCGGCCGCCTGGCTGAAGGTGCCGGCCGGACCCAGGTAGGCCACGCGGATGTCCTGTTCCAGCGCCCGGCAGGCCGACATGACTTCACGGATCAGGCGCTCGACGGTGTCGCCGTCGAGCGGTCCCGGGTTGGTTTCGCGCAGGCGGCGCACGATCTGGGCTTCGCGCTCGGGGCGATAGATCTTTTCGCCGTTCTTGGCACGGCCGACGGCTTGCGCAAGGCCTGCGCGTTCGGAAACCAGCTGCAGCAAGGTGTCGTCGATGCTGTCGATGCGCGCGCGCAGCGCCTTCAATGCCTCGTCCATCGGGTCAGGCGTCGGGCAGATAACGCACCGCGAGCACACCGGCAATCCCCGCCAGCTGGCGCATCACGGCATCGCCCACCGCGCTGTCGACATCGGCCAGGGTATAGGCCATGTCGCCCCTGGATTTGTTGACCATGTTGTGGATGTTGAGTCCGGCGGCGGCCAGCACCGACGAAATCTGCCCCACCATGTTGGGCACGTTGGCATTGGCGATCGCGATGCGATACGCCGATTCGCGCGCCATGCTGACATTGGGGAAGTTGACCGCGTTCTGGATGTTGCCGTTTTCCAGATAGTCGGCCAGCTGTCCGGCCACCATCACCGCGCAGTTTTCTTCGGCCTCGGAGGTGCTGGCGCCCAGATGCGGCAGCGCGACGACCCTGGCGTGGCCCTGCAGCGCATTCGCCGGAAAATCGCAGATGTAGGCATGCAGCTTGCCGGCGTCGAGCGCCTCGATCACGGCGGCGTTGTCGGCCACGCCCTCGCGCGCGAAGTTCAGCAGCACCGCGCCCGAACGCATCATACCCAGGCGCTGGGCGTCGATGAGATTGCGCGTGGCGTCCAGCAGCGGCACGTGCAGGGTGACGAAATCGGCCTGGCGCAGCACCTCTTCCACGCTCTCGGCGCGCCTGACCTGCGACGGCAGCCGCCACGCGGCATCCACCGTGATCGCGGGGTCGAAGCCGACCACGTTCATGCCGAGCCTGATCGCGGCTTCGGCGATGGTGGAGCCGATCGCGCCGAGGCCGACGACGCCAAGCGTGCGGCCGGGCAGCTCCGTGCCGGCAAACTGCTTTTTGCCGGCTTCGGTCGCCTTGTGCATGTCCTCGTCGCTGCCCGACAGGCCTTCGACGAACTTCAGCGCCGGAACCAGGTTGCGCGCCGCCATCAGCATGCCGGCAATGACCAGTTCCTTCACCGCGTTGGCGTTGGCCCCCGGCGCATTGAACACCGGCACCCCGCGTTCCGACAGTTTTTTCACCGGAATGTTGTTGGTGCCGGCGCCGGCGCGGCCGATCGCCTGCACCGAGGCGGGAATCTCCATCTCGTGCATGTTGGCCGAACGCACCAGGATGCCGTCCGGGTCGGCAATGTCGCCGCCGACGACATAGTGCTGCGGCAAGCGCGCCAACCCGCGCGCGGAAATGGCGTTGAGGGTGAGCACCTTGCGGGCGGCGTCAGCCATGGCTTTTCTCGAATTCGCGCATGCAATCGACCAGCGCGCGCACCCCCTCGACCGGCATGGCGTTGTAGATCGAGGCGCGCATGCCGCCGACCGAGCGGTGGCCTTTCAGCTGGATCAGGCCGCGTCCCTTGGCGGCCTTGAGGAAGGCCTCGTCGAGCGCGGCATCCTTCAGGGTGAAGGGGACGTTCATCAGCGAGCGGTTGTCGCGCGCCACCGGCGAGGCGTAGAAATCGGTCGCGTCGAGCGCGTCGTACAGCAGGTTCGCCTTCTCGCGGTTGGTCGCCTCCATCGCGACGAGGCCGCCGCGCGCCTTCAGCCACTTGAACACCAGCCCTGCCGTGTACATGGCGAAGGTGGCCGGCGTGTTGTACATCGAGTCGTTGTCGGCGTGGATCTTGTAGTCGAACATGGTCGGCGTGCCTTTGACCGTCTCGCCGATCAGGTCGTCGCGCACGATGACGATGGTCAGCCCGGCCGGGCCGATGTTCTTCTGCGCGCCGGCGTAGATCACGCCGAATTTCGACACGTCGATCGGGCGCGACAGGATGGTCGACGACATGTCCGCCACCAGCGGCACGCTGCCGGGCTGCGTTCCCAAATCGGGCGTCCAGAAGATTTCCACCCCGCCGATGGTTTCGTTGGGCGTGTAATGCACGTAGGCGGCGTTCGGATCGAGCTTCCACTGGTCCTGTGTCGGCGCGTAGCTGAAGTTCTTGTCCTCGCTCGACGCCACCACGTTCACTGCGCCGTATTTCTTGGCTTCCTTGATGGCCTTCTTCGACCATTCGCCGGTGTTGAGGTAATCGGCGGAAGCTTTGCCGCGCAACAGGTTCATCGGCACCATGGCGAACTGGCTCGACGCGCCGCCCTGCAGGAACAGCACCTTGTAGTTGGCGGGGATGCCCATCAACTCGCGCAGGTCGGCCTCCGCCTCGGCGGCGATGCCCATGAATTCCTTGCCGCGATGGCTCATTTCCATCACCGACATGCCGCTGCCGTGCCAGTCGACCAGTTCGGCCTGCACCTGTTGCAATACGTCCCTGGGCAGCACGGCCGGGCCGGCGCTGAAGTTATAGATCGTCATCTCTAGCTATCCTTTCATTGATTCCGGGGCAAAATCATTCGTGGCGCGAAGCCGAGCCGCAGACAGTACACCAAGTACGGCAAGGCGAAGGCGACAAAACCACGGGTGATTTTGTGCCGGAATCATTCCTCTTCGTTGTCGGTTTCAGCTACTTTTTCCAGGCTGATCAGTTTCTCGCCCTTGTCCAGGTTGATCAGCGTGACACCCTGCGTCGCGCGGCTCATGGCGCGGATTTCCTTGACGCGGGTGCGGATCAGCACGCCGCCGGTGGTGATCAGCATGATTTCGTCGTCTTCCTTCACCAGCGTTGCCGCCACGACCTTGCCGTTGCGTTCGCTGGTCTGGATCGCGATCATGCCCTGCGTCGCGCGCGCATGGCGGGTGTATTCGGCGATCGGCGTGCGCTTGCCGTAGCCGTTTTCGGTCGCCGTCAGCACGAAATCGTTTTCGTCTTCCGCCACCAGCAGCGAAATCAGCTTCTTGCCCTTGGCAAGCTTCATGCCGATCACGCCGCGCGCGGTGCGGCCCATCGGGCGCACGTCGTTCTCGTCGAAGCGCACCGCCTTGCCGCCGTCGGAGAACAGCATCACGTCGTGGCGGCCGTCGGTGATCGAGGCGCCGATGAGAAAATCACCCTCGTCCAGCCCCACCGCGATGATGCCCGCGGTGCGCGGACGCGAGAAATCG
>NZ_JANJXQ010000213.1 GCF_024708915.1 Thiobacillus sp. | reverse complement strand
TGTCGACTCCAAAGCCGCCGAACCGCTGTCCGACGCGCTGATGGAAGCCGGTGCGCTATCGGTGTCGCTGGAAGACGCCGACGCCGGCACGGTGGACGAGACGCCGCTGTTCGGTGAACCGGATTATCCGACCGCCGAACTGTGGCCGCACAGCATCGCCGTAGTGCTGCTCGATGAGGATGCCGACGCGGCCGCCATCCTGGCCGCCGCCGCGCAACGGGCGGGTATCCCGGTGCCGACCGGCTACACCATCGAGTCCGTTGCCGACGCCGACTGGGTACGCCTCACCCAGTCGCAATTCGACCCCATCCCGATTTCGCCGCGCCTGTGGATCGTGCCGACCTGGCACGATGCACCCGACCATAGCGCGATCAACCTCAAGCTCGACCCCGGCCTCGCCTTCGGCACCGGCAGCCATCCGACCACGCGGCTGTGCCTGCGCTGGCTCGATGCGCACCTTGCCGGCGGCGAAACCCTGCTCGACTATGGCTGCGGCTCCGGCATCCTCGCCATCGCCGCGGCCAGGCTCGGCGCGCTGCGGGTCGACGGCGTCGACATCGACGCCCAGGCGGTCGCCGCTTCGCGCGACAACGCCACCCTGAACGACGTGACGGCGCATTTCTGCCTGCCCGGCGAACTCGCGGCAGGACAATACGACGTGGTCGTCGCCAATATCCTCACCAACCCGCTCAAGGGCATGGCGCCGCTGCTGGCAGGCCGGGTACGGGCGGGCGGGCGGCTGGTGCTGTCGGGCATCCTGGCCGAACAGGCCGACGACGTGATGACGGTCTACCGCGACTGGTTCGTGTTCGACCCGCCCGCAATCGACGAGGGCTGGGTGCGCCTGGCGGGCGTCAAACAGTGAATTACCGCACCACCTGCCCGCACTGCGCCAGCGTCTTCCGCCTCGGCGCCGACCAGCTCGACGCGGCGCAGGGCTGGGTGCAATGCAGCGTGTGCGGTGCCGCCTTCGATGCACGCCCGAGTCTGCTGCTGGAAGACGGTTCACCGCTGCCCGCGGCGGCCGAACCCGGGCCGGCCGAAGCCTCCCCGCCGCCGGAGACCATTGCCGCAGCCGCAGCGGAGCCCGCCGCCGTAAGCGAAACGGCCGCTACCGCGGAAACAACCGAGACCGCACCTGGCACAGAGGATGCCGCGGCGACCGATATCCCGCGCGGCATCGGGCAGCGCGAGGCCACGCTCGACCTGGATTCGATCATCCTCATCGACCCCGAGATTCCGCTGCCGGACGACCCCGGCCCGCTGCCGCAGTTCCACACGGCGCCCGCGTATCCGCCTGCCGCCGTGCCGGCCGCGCCTGCGACGCGCATCGAATACGCCGCCCCCCTCCTCGACCGGCCCCACCTCCCGCCCCCACCGCGCCGCATCCGGCCTTGGGCATGGGCAGTGGCCGGCGCGTTGCTGCTGGTGCTGCTGCTGGCGCAAACCGCCTATTTTCTGCGCGACACGCTGGTCAGTCACCTGCCGCAGGCGCGCCCGGCATTCGAGCAGGCCTGCGCCGTACTGGGCTGCACCCTCTCGCTGCCGAAAAACCTGGCGCTGCTGCAGATCGTCGGCTCCGACCTGCAAACCGAAGCACCTGCACGCGGTACGCCGGCGGGCGACCCGCTGCTGCGCAGCGACCCTTCCGCAGCCAGCGGCCGCCTGAAACTCACGCTCACCCTGGGCAACCGCGCCAACCACGTACAGGCCTGGCCGGTTCTGGTCCTTACCCTGACCGACCAGCGCAATCGCGCGCTGGCGCGCCGCAGCTTCGCTCCCAGCGAATACCTCGGCGACGCCCGGCGCATTGCGGCCGGGCTGCCGCCGCACAGCGAACAGGCATTGAGCCTGCCGCTGACCGTGCGCGATTTGGCCCCAATGGGTTTCGATCTGCAACTGGCCTATTAAGCCGCTGCGCACGGCTGGCTGGCTGGCCGCTTCTTCGGTATAGTTCGCCTTCCCGTTGCGGGAGAGCGCGTGCCCGTCACGCCGCCGAAGGCGTAACCCACCCGGAATCGCTCAGGCACCAGGACCGCAACAACCGGAACACTCTGGAGAGCGCAGCCGCCGATGTTTCAACCAGCGGAACTGCCACCGAAGGGGCAGCGGCCCGCATCGCCGGCCGTAATCTCTCAGGTACCAAGGACAGAGGGGTGAAGCGAGTCCGTACTTCGCCTTTTTATATTTTTGGTGCCGCCATGCTCAAACAAACTCCGCTCAATGCCGCTCACCGCGAGCTCGGCGCCAAGATGGTCGACTTCGGCGGCTGGGACATGCCGGTGCACTACGGTTCGCAACTCTCGGAACACCACGCCGTGCGCAACGGCTGCGGCCTGTTCGACGTCTCCCACATGCTGTCGCTCGACATCAAGGGCGCCAACGTGCGCCCCTTCCTGCGCCGGCTGGTGGCGAACAACGTCGACAAGCTGCAGATCTCCGGCAAGGCCCTGTATTCGTGCATGCTCAACGAGGCCGGCGGCGTCATCGACGACCTCATCATCTATTTCATGGACGAGAACTGGTTCCGCCTGGTGGTCAACGCCGGCACCGCGGACAAGGATCTCGCCTGGATGGAACAATGCAACGCCGACTGGGGCATGGGACTTACACTCATGCCGCGCCGCGACCTGGCGATGATCGCGATCCAGGGGCCGGACGCAACCCGGGTGCTGAACGAAGCGCTGCCCGGCGTCGACGGCCTCACCGCCAGCCTCAAGCCTTTCAGCGCCGCCGCCATGGGCGAAATGTTCATCGCCCGCACCGGCTACACCGGCGAGGACGGCTTTGAAGCGATGGTACTGGCGAAGTCCGCCCCCTTCTTCTGGAAAGCGCTGATGGAAGCCGGCGGCAAGCCGATCGGCCTAGGCGCGCGCGACACCTTGCGGCTGGAAGCCGGGATGAACCTGTATGGCCAGGACATGGACGAAACCGCCTCGCCGCTGGAATCCGGCCTGGCGTGGACGGTCGACCTGAAATCCGGGCGCGACTTCGTCGGCCGCAAAGCACTGGAAGCCAGCGAGGTCACCAAACAGCTCAGCGGCCTGCTGCTGCTCGACAAGGGCGTGCTGCGCAGCCATCAGAAAGTGCTGACGAAGAACGGCGACGGCGAAATCACTTCCGGCACCTTCTCGCCTACACTGCAGCAATCCATCGCGCTCGCCCGCATCCCGCTCGGCATCGCCCCGGGCGACGAAGTCGAAGTCGAAATCCGCGACAAGAAACTGAAAGCCAGAGTGGTGAAATATCCGTTCGTGCGCAACGGCAAGATTCTGATTGCGTGAGGAGTGAGGCGTGAGGGGTGAGGCGATGCCAGCCCGCCCCCACGCCTGACGCCTCGCGCCTAACGCCTCACTTGGAGAAACCATGAGCATTCCTGCTGACCTCAAATACACCCCCAGCCACGAATGGGTGCGCGTCGAAGCCGACGGCACGCTGACCATCGGCATCACCCACCACGCGCAGGACCTGCTCGGCGACATGGTGTTCATCGAAACCCCCGCCGCCGGCCGTACCCTCACCAAAGGCGAGGAATGCGCGGTGGTCGAGTCGGTGAAGGCCGCATCCGATGTCTACGCCCCGGTCGCGGGCGAAGTCGTCGCCGCCAACGCCGACGTCGAAGCCAGCCCCGAATCGGTAAACCAGGACGCCTACGCCGCGTGGATGTTCAAGATCAAGCCGGCCAATCCCGCCGACGTTTCCGGACTGCTCGACGCCGCGGCATACCAGAAGCTGGTCGAGTCGGAAGCCCATTGAAAATCGTGAGGCGTGAGGCGTTAGGGGTGAGGCAACCCCCGCGCCTGACGCCTCACCCCTAACGCCTCACTCAAACATGCCCTTCATTCCCCACACCGAAGAAGACGTCTCCGCCATGCTCGGCGCCATCGGCGCCGCCGGCATCGAGGATCTGTTCGACGAAATTCCGCCCGCACTGAAGACCGGCAAGCTGCGCGACGTGCCGGATGGCCAGCCGGAGATGGCGGTGGCGCGGCTGATGCAGGAGCGCGCGTCGCAGGACGGCTTCTGGTCCAGCTTCATCGGCGCCGGCGTCTACGAGCACCACATCCCCGCTGCGATCTGGCAGATCACCACGCGCGGCGAGTTCTATTCCGCCTACACGCCCTACCAGGCCGAAGCCTCGCAGGGCACGCTGCAGCTGATCTACGAATACCAGACCATGATGACCCGGCTGACCGGGCTCGACGT
>NZ_JANJXQ010000199.1 GCF_024708915.1 Thiobacillus sp. | reverse complement strand
GGAACTCGCCGACATCATCATGAAGGCCGGCACCGTGGTGTGGAACGGCCCGGTCGGCGTGTTCGAGTTCGACCAGTTCGGCGAAGGCACCAAGACCATCGCCATGGCGATCGCCAACACCAACGCCTTCACCCTGGCCGGCGGCGGCGACACCATCGCGGCGATCCAGAAATACGACATCTATGACAAGGTGAGCTACATTTCCACCGCCGGCGGCGCCTTCCTCGAATACCTGGAAGGCAAGGTCCTGCCCGCAGTGGCGATTCTGGAGGAGCGCGCGAAGGGCTAAGCCTTCGCGGGTGAGGCGTAAGGCGTGAGGGGGTGAGGTAACGGGCGCAAGCCTGTTGCCTCGCCCCTAACGCCTTACCCTTTACACTTCCCCCCATTCCTCACGCCTCACCCATACAATGATCCGCAGAACCAAAATCGTCGCCACCCTCGGCCCCGCCTGTTCCGATCCCAAGACCCTGGATCGCATGATGGAAGCCGGCCTGGACGTGGTGCGCCTCAACTTTTCCCACGGCACGGCGCAGGACCATATCGACCGCGCCGAACTGGTGCGCTCGCTGGCGCGCGCGCGCGGCCGCGCGGTGGGCGTGCTGGTCGACCTGCAGGGCCCGAAAATCCGCATCGGCAAGTTCAAGGATGGCAAGATCACCCTGGACAAGGGCGATACCTTCATCCTCGATGCCGCCTGCGTGCTGGGCGACCAGACCCGCGTCGGCCTCGACTACAAGGAGTTGCCGAACGACGTGAAGCGGGGCGTCACCCTGCTGCTCGACGACGGCCGCATCGAATTCTGGGTCGAAGAGGTCAAGGGCACGGAAATCGTCTGCAAGGTGGTGCAGGGCGGCGTACTGTCCAACAACAAGGGCATCAACCGCAAGGGCGGCGGGCTGTCGGCCGCCGCGCTGACCGAAAAGGACATCGAGGACATCAAGACCGCCGCCGCCCTGAATGCGGATTACCTGGCGGTGTCGTTCCCGCGTTCCGGCGCCGACATGCGCCAGGCGCGCGAACTATTGCGCGCCGCAGGCGGCAAGAGCCAACTGGTCGCCAAGATCGAGCGCACCGAAGCGATCGAAAACCTGGATGAGATCCTCGAAGCGTCCGACGCCATCATGGTGGCGCGCGGCGACCTCGGCGTGGAAGTCGGCGACGCTGCGGTACCGGCGCTGCAGAAACGCATGATCCGCATGGCGATCGAACGCAACAAGGTCGTCATCACCGCCACCCAGATGATGGAATCGATGATTTCCAGCCCGATTCCGACCCGGGCCGAGGTGTCCGACGTCGCCAACGCGGTGCTCGACGGCACCGACGCGGTGATGTTGTCGGCCGAAACCGCCGCCGGTCAGTTCCCGGTCGAGGCGATCCAGGCGATGGACCGCGTCTGCCTGGAAGCGGAAAAGGAAGCCGAGCCCGATTTCTCCGGCGCCCGTCTCGACCACAGTTTTTTGCGTCCGGACGAAGCCATCGCGATGTCGTCCGTGTTCACCTCGGTGCACCTCAACATCAAGGCCATCGCCGCGCTCACCGAGTCCGGCAACACCTGCCTGTGGATGAGCCGTCTGTCGACCCGGGTGCCGATCTACGCCTTGACACCCGAGGTTCAAACCCGTAGAAAAGTCACTCTTTTCCGCGGCGTCTACCCGATCAACCTGAAGACGGCCAGCAAGGAGCGCGATGTCCTGCTGGCGGAAGCCGAGGGAGAGCTGCGCCGCCGCGGCGCGGTGCGTGACGGCGATCTGATCCTGTTGACCATCGGTGAGCCGATCGGTCAGTCGGGCGGCACCAATACCATGAAGATCGTCCGTGTAGGCGACTCCAGAAAAACCTGAATTCCCGCAATAAATTTTTAACCTCTAGGAGAGTGTAAATGGCCCTGATTTCCCTTCGTCAATTGCTCGACCACGCCGCCGAGAACGGCTATGGCCTGCCCGCGTTCAACGTCAACAACATGGAACAGGTGCATGCCATCATGCAGGCCGCCGCCGCCGTCGATTCGCCGGTGATCCTGCAGGGTTCCGCCGGCGCCCGTTCCTACGCCGGCGAGCCCTTCCTGCGCCACCTGATCCTCGCCGCGATCGAAATGTATCCGCACATTCCCGTCTGCATGCACCAGGACCACGGCGCCTCCCCCGCCATCTGCTTCCGTTCCATCCAGTCCGGCTTCAGCTCGGTGATGATGGACGGCTCGCTCGGCACCGACGGCAAGACCCCGTCCACCTACGAATACAACGTCGAAACCACCGCCAAAGTGGCCGAACTGGCGCATGCCTGCGGCGTCTCCGTCGAAGGCGAACTGGGCTGTCTGGGCTCGCTGGAAACCGGCAAGGCCGGCGAGGAAGACGGTCACGGCGCCGAAGGCGTGCTGGATCATTCCGCGCTGCTGACCGACCCCGACGAGGCCGCCGACTTCGTGTCCAAGACCAAGGTCGACGCGCTCGCGATCGCCATCGGCACCAGCCACGGCGCCTACAAGTTCACCCAGAAGCCCACCGGCAAGGTCCTGCGCATCGACCGCGTCAAGGAAATCCACGCCCGCATCCCCAACGTCCACCTGGTCATGCACGGATCGTCCTCCGTGCCGGAAGACTGGCTCGCCATCATCAACAGCTACGGCGGCGACATGGGCCAGACCTACGGCGTGCCGGTCAGCGAAATCGTCGAGGGCATCAAGAACGGCGTGCGCAAGGTCAACATCGACACCGACCTGCGCATGGCCTCCACCGGCGCCATCCGCAAGCACCTGGCCGAAAACAAGGCCAACTTCGACCCGCGCAAGTTCCTCAAGGAAGCCACCGCTGCCATGAGCGGCATCTGCCGCGACCGTTACGAAGCCTTCGGCGCAGCCGGCCAGGCCAGCAAGATCAAGAAGGTCTTCAACCTGGAAGACATGCAGAAGCGCTACGACAAGGGCGAACTCGATCCCAAGGTCAACTGATCGGCGGCTTGCCGCAATCGGATGCTGGAATGAAATGGGACGCTGCGGCGTCCCATTTTTTGTGGTTGTCATCCTTCGTCGCCGATGCTCTTGAGCGACGCCGTTCGGTCAACTGCGGCCACAGAGTGCGCCGAAACCATGTGTTCCCAGACGACCGGTGTACCTTAATAAGCTGTCGGCGCCTGAGTTGGCATGGTTGGCAAGTCATCGGCCTTTGCTGCCGCTGACGTTAACTCAATCGAATGACCGATGTCGTGCAGGTTACTGTCGTTGATAGTCACAGGACCTAAACGACAGCTTCCATCAACAACGTCCGGCAGTCCCAACCCGAAGCAGTCCCTCGGCGATGTGACCACCATTGCCACTTCGCAGCGATACACTGTGTTGAAGTAGATCATGCACATCCTCGCCGCTGCGAGATCTAAGGACCATCTTAGGTATGGAAACTCCGTGCAGGATAAGCGAAGAAGAACGGAATTAGGGAGACGTAGGTGACGCAATTCGACAAGTGGTGCACGGCCGTGACGACGCCAGTCGGCGGCTGGGAGTTGAAAGTTCTAACTGCGGAGGCAGGAAAGATCGATTTCGCGGTTAAGGTCGTCTCAGAGGCGATTCCAGATCAATACACATCTGAGGATCGCCTTGCGGACATCATGAACAAGTTGGGTAAGGCGAAGACCGCCAAATTCATTGAGACCTCACTACCTACCTCAAAGTCAGTGAGGTCCGGCGATCTCGGAGAGGTGCTCGGCGTTACCTATCTGGCCGAGTTCACTGAGTTCAAGTTACATGTCAAGCGCCTTAGATGGAAAGATCACAGGAACATGGCGATGCGGGGAGAAGACGTTCTCGCCTTTGCTGTGAATGATGAAGGCAATCTGTTGGTGCTGAAGGGGGAGGCAAAAAGTCGCAAGACTCTCAACGCGACCACGATCAAAGATGCCAGGAACGCGTTGGCAGCGAACAACGGTCGTCCCTCCGCGCATGCTATGGCATTCATGGCTACGCGATACTTCGAAATGGGTGACAAGGCAATGACAGACTTACTCGACCAGGCACAACTTGATGAGCAACTGCCACAGAGCCGGGTTACGCACATGATTTTTATCCTTTCCGGCAACGATCCGGCGAAACAGCTGACGGATGATCTGGTGGGCTACAAGGGTGCTATGGAGCAAATTTCTGTTGGCGTAGTGGTGGGTACACACCAGGAGTTCATCCAGTCGGTCTTTGAGGAGGCGCTGAAAAATGTCCTTTAGTACCGCTGAACTAGAGGCGAGCATCAATGAGGCAGTAACACCTGGTTTCCGGGAAAAACTCCTGGCGCGTGGCCAGTCCAGGGCCATGATCTGGCGCGACGGAGAACTTCCTCCTAACGCGCCGGTGTTTTCACGGGTGCTCAGCTATGACTTGCTGGCGTATGGGTACTCGTTGCTGTCTCACGGACTCCGGCTTGTCGATGGGCAGGGCAACGAAGAGACCGCAAGAGTTGCATTCGAGCATGCAGGCGAGGCGCTCGAATCTGTCGCCGCCAGGGGCGCCATCACCCCAGAGCGTGACTTTCACCGGTTGGTGGCTGCTGCCTCCTACCACCTTGGCCGATTCTCGGCCAGGGCCTACTCGTTGCTGTATGCGGGCATGCAGGGGGCGAATCTCAGTACCGTAGAGCGATGCCTCGGGCGACTGATGATGAGAGACCTGGACGGCCTAGACCAGGAAATCATGAACTGGGGGACCGCTGGCGGGGCGTCGGATGAGTCGTTGAGGGCGCTGGTGGCTACTGCGGTAGCGAATGCGAATACCGAGAACCAAGACGCGGATCAGGACAATCATGTAGGCGAGGGGGAGGAACCATTCGCCTCAGCCCCGATGGAGGCATTGGATCTTGCGCTGACTGATGGGTTCCTGCGCGCACTTGCTACGGCCCTGCTTGCATTTGAACGAGGAGAGGTAGCCTTGCTTGATACCGCTCTGGCACGGCTGGCAGTGGGACTGGAGGGCGCGGCCGAATTCAGCCTCGTGAATCAATGGTGGTCACACAAGCTCGCGCGCCATCTGCTCAGGGACCTATGGGACATGAGCTTCCATGCGCGACTCCCCCTCGCTGGCGCACCAGACGGATCGGAGGCGAAATGGCAAGAGCTGCGAAGTGTTTTCAGTGCCTCGCTGTACCGCCGGGGTCGTTCTGAGATTGAGTTGTGGCCCTCTCAGGTCGACGCGGCCAAACGAGTTCTGGAGCTGAATGCCAACCTAGTTCTGTCACTTCCTACAAGCGCGGGGAAGACGCGGATCGCCGAACTTTGCATCCTTGCATGTTTGGCGACAAGCAAGCGAGTGGTCTTTGTAACTCCGCTGCGCGCACTGTCCGCTCAAACCGAAACATCGCTGCAGCGCACTTTTCTGCCGCTGGGGAAGACCGTGTCCAGCCTTTACGGAAGTATCGGCGCCAGCGGTTCCGACATTGATGCCTTGCGCGAGCGCGACATCATCGTGGCGACGCCGGAAAAGCTGGACTTCGCGTTGCGCAACGACCCGAATCTTCTGGACGATGTTGGCCTTGTCGTGCTGGACGAAGGTCACATGATTGGACTGAACGAGCGTGAAGTCCGTTATGAGGTGCAGATTCAACGGCTCTTGCGGCGCCCGGATGCCGCGGCGAGGCGAATCGTCTGTCTCTCGGCGATCCTCCCGGAGGGAGAACAGCTTGATGATTTCGTTGGTTGGCTGACATCAGACAAGCCTGATGGGTTGATTCAGAAGAAGTGGCGGCCGACTCGTCTTCGCTTCGGCGAAATCAACTGGAAGAACGGGAGTGCCCGACTCAGTCTATCAGTTGGTGACGAGAAGCCTTTCGTCCCGAAGTTTTTCACTGCTGCCGTGCCGCCGCTCGGCAAGCGAACGACGCCCTTCCCAAAGGATCAGCGGGAGTTGTGTTTGGCGACGGCCTGGCGACTGTTGGAAGATGGACAGACAGTCCTCATCTTCTGTCCAATGCGCGCGTCGGTCGAACCGTTTGCGACGGCGATCGTTGACTTGCATGCGCGCGGGGCGCTCGTGTCGGTCTTCGATGCGGCCCCTGACGCGCTTGACTCGGCACTTGCCATTGGTGCCGAATGGCTCGGGGTTGACCATGTGCTTCTTCAGTGCCTAAAGCTCGGAGTGGCAGTGCACCATGGTGCGCTGCCCTCGCCGTATCGCAAGGAAGTAGAGCGACTGCTCCAAGCCGGCGTCCTGAAGGTGACTATTTCGTCGCCGACTCTTGCACAAGGACTGAATCTCTCAGCCACCGCTCTTGTCTTTCACGGGCTGACTCGATACGGCGAGTCCATTGAAATCTCAGAGTTCCGCAACGTCGTGGGACGAGCCGGCCGGGCTTACATCGACGTCGAAGGATTGGTGCTACTGCCAATATTCAAGGATCAGCAGAAAAATCAAGCACGTTGGAAGGCGCTCATCGACGACCATACAGGCCGTCAGATGCAGAGCGGCCTATTTCGACTGATAGTGACCATGCTGCTGAGAATGGGGGAGAAGATAGGTTCCAAAAACATTGGAAAGCTTCTGGAGTACGTTGCTGGAAATGGGGCGTGGGCCTTTCCGGAAGTTGCGGGTGAGTTAGAGGAGGACTCGGCCAAGGAAAAGACCAAATGGCAGGGCTACCTTACGAGTCTGGACACGGCAATTTTGAGCTTGCTCGGCGACCAAGAAGTTGCCTACGTCGATATCGAGAAGCACCTGGAAGTAGCATTGGCGTCTTCGCTGTTCAACCGCGTTCTTGCAAGGCGTGAGCAGCCGATTCGAGATGCTCTGAACAAAGTGTTCGCGGAGCGTGCAAAAGTGATTTGGAATAACACCACGAGTACACAGCGGCGCGGCTACTTTCTGTCCGGAGTGGGGCTGGAGACGGGATTGGTACTTGACGCCAAGGCAAAGGAACTGGAGCAACTCCTGATCACGGCAAATGCCGGACTTGTTGCGAAGGCGCCTGACGTGGCTGTTGGCGCGCTGACTGCGCTTGCAGAGATCCTCTTCTCAACTCCACCGTTCGTGCCGAAAGTCTTGCCCGACAACTGGAAGCAGGTGCTGGCCGTTTGGCTTTCAGGGAAGCCAATCTCGACGTTGCCCGGTGGGTCTACAGAAGATGTACTCAGGTTTATCGAAGAGAGTCTGATCTACAAGCTGCCATGGGGTATGGAAGCTGTTCGCGTCCGGGGGCTTGCGCACGTGAATCCGTTTGGAGAAGAGCTGGACCTTTCAGCCTACGAACTCGGTCTCGCAGTCGCGGCCGTAGAAACCGGAACAATGAACCACTCCGCGTCTTATCTCATGCGGGCGGGCTTTGGTTCAAGACTGGCCGCTATCCAGGCAGTGGCCGATGGGGGCGGCGAGTTCACAAAGGCCTCGGAACTGTTATTGTGGCTAAGGAGCCCTACAGTTGAGGACCTTGGACAGGATCCCACCTGGCCGAGCCTTGAAACCCACTTCCTGTGGAAGCAATTCGTGAGTTCCTTCGATGTGACGGCTGGTCGCGTCTGGACGCGACATGAAGGTAGCGTTGGCGTCACGTGGCTCGCCGGCAAGGCTCCCGCACCTGGAAGCGCAGTACGCATCGGTTCGTTGCCGGGGTTTGAAAGCCATGTCTTTGGCGCCGACTACGAGCACCTAGGAGACCTTGCTATTCCATCCGGATCAGGCCGCAAGGGTCTGCTCCTCGCGAAGGCTGGCGATCTGCCGGGGACTTTGGATGTGAACTGTGTGGGCCCGAACTAGGCGATCGGCTGCCGAGGTGAATATTTACCTTGGGCGGTGAACAACGTGTCCACGTGCTGTTCCAGTACCCGCAGGCGGCAAACATGGTCATCACCACGCTTTGTCGCGGACGAGGAGCTTATTCGGCAGGCAAACCAGCCGACATGTCTCGCACTCAGACGTACTGCCAACGTCCTGTTGACTATCAACAGGCAGTAACCTGCACGACACCGACCACTCGATTGAATTAACGCCAGCGGCAGCAATGGCCGATGACCCGGCATTCGCTCCTAATGTTTGGATGGCGGTTCTACCGCTGATTTTGGACGTAGCTCAGGCCGAGGTACGTATGCCAGTAGCAGGACGATGGCAGCCACAGACCCGCTTACTGGCCGGGCATCGTCTTCAACGCCGCCAGGCGGCCGCTGCCGCTGGCCTTGGCATCTGCCGTGGTGGCAGGATGTTCTCCTCGGCGCCGACCAGGAAGACGTGGCCGAATTCCAACCCATTGGAGGTTCTCCGTTACACGAGGCAACGATCCTGATTCGTATGGGCTTTATGCAGCACTGAACTTGATTCTTTCGACATCGCGCAAGTCCACAACCTGTCTGGCTTGCCACAGGTCATGACTATCCTGCATGGCGAGCCAACTTTCCGGCGAGCGACCAAGCGCTTTGGATAAGCGCAGCGCCATTTCGGGGCTGATCCCGCTGCTGCCTTTCAGAATGCGATTCAGGGTCGAGGCGGCAACGCCGAGCCGGGACGAGAGCTCGCGGGCACTCAGATCGTTGGGCTCCAGGTAAATTTGCTGGATGAATTCACCGGGGTGCGGGGGGTTGTGCATGGTCATCAGTGATAATCCTCGTAATCCAGAACGTGGGCATTTCCACTCTGAAACTCAAACGTAATACGCCAGTTTCCATTCACCCATATCGACCAGCGGCCGCGATCCTCACCTTTAAGCGGATGCAGGCGGAAGCCCGGAATGTCCATGTCATCAATCGTCTGCGCCGTATCCAGCGCGGCCAATTGCATTCGCAGACGTTTTGCATGCGATGGCTGAATGCCTGCCTGGCTTCCGGACTCAAAAAACCGCTTCAAGCCCTTGTGTCGAAACGTGGCGATCATGCGGTGTATTTTAGTGTGTTGCGCGATGCGCAACAATAGGCGGGTTTGAGCAGACTGTAAATGGATGCTCTATTGGATTCAGGCTTACCCCAGCATCGCCTTCAATGCCGCCAGTCGGTCGCTGCCGCTGGCCTTGGCTTCTGCGGTGGTGGGTTTCTCCGGTTGGCGCACGTCGTCGCCCAGTTCGTCGATGAAGCGCGAGGGATCGCAGGCGACCGATTCGCGTGCGCGCTTGCGGCGCGAACAGTACGACAGGGTGAGCGATTTCCGTGCGCGGGTGACGCCGACGTACATCAGGCGGCGTTCCTCCTCCAGGCGGCCTTCGTCCACCGCGTCGCGATGCGGCAGGATGTTTTCTTCCACGCCGACCAGGAAGACGTGGCCGAATTCCAGGCCCTTGGCGGCGTGCAAAGTGGATAGCCGCACGGCGTCGGGTTCCGTCTCCTCGCGGCCTTCGAGCAGGGTGATCAGCGCGATGGTCTGGGTGATCTGCAACAGGTTCTTGTCGTCTTCCTCGCCTTTCTTGGCGATCCAGGCGGCGAACTCCAGCACGTTGTTCCACTTGCTCTGCGCCGCGCGCTGGTCGTCCTGGTCGAACAGGTAGACTTCGTAGTCGATGATCTTCAGCAGGTCGTTCAGCAGTTCGCCGGCCGGTTCGCGG
>NZ_JANJXQ010000197.1 GCF_024708915.1 Thiobacillus sp. | reverse complement strand
ACCACAGCACGCCACCCAGGCCGAGCGCGGCGAGACCGCCGCCCCAATACATCGGGTTGGCGAGCAGAGGGTCATACCAGTTTGCGGCCGGTTCGGGACTGGCCGCAGGCGCCTCGACGGCCGCAGCGACCGGCTTGGGTGTGGGCTGGGCCGTGGCCGGTGCAGCAGGCGCCTCGCTTTGCGTCTTCTCCTGCATTTCGACCAGCTTCTGCATGTCCTGGATCTGCTTTTCCAGTGCAGCCACGCGCTGATCCGATTCCTGCAGCGCCTTGTCGCGTGCGGTCGCATCCTCTTCCTGGGCGCGCAATTTTTCCTGTAGGACGCGGGTTTCGTCGACCTTGCCGGCGGCGGCCGGCGGCGCAAGCTTGGACAGTTTCAGGACGTCTTGCTGGGCTTCAGGCGCCGGTTTAGCGCGGTCTTCCACCTGCGGAGTAATTTTGCCGCTGCTGGCCTGACCCGGCTCCGCCTTGGCCTCCGGGGCTGCGCTCACGATCCCGGCCAGTTTCTGCCGGTAGGCACGCCAGTCATCGGCCTGCAATTTGAGTTCGCGCACCGCTTCCTTTTGCGGAATGGCCGCCACTTTTTCAGCCGATGGCACGTTCAGTGTCGTACCGGCTTTCAGGCGATTCATGTTGCCCTTGAAAGCCTGAGTGTTCTCGCGGTAGAGGCCCAGCAGGGTCTGCTCCAGACTCACTCCCCCCGGACGCACCTGGCTGGCAATTTTAACCAGGGTGTCGCCGCGCTTCACCGCCACGCGGTCTGGAGCGGCAGCTGACGATTGAGGAGCAGGCTGCGGCTTGCCTGCAGCCGTCGGTGCCGGCGTGGCCTGGCTTTGCATGGCCGGTGCGGGCATGGGCCCGGCAACAGGCGTCTGGGCCGGGGTAACCGCCACCGGGACCACTGTTTGTGCGCCGCCCATGCCGGGCGGATCGAGCAGCATGGTGTATTCGCGCACCAGCCGCCCCGAGGCCCAGTTCAATTCGATCAGCATATCGATGAAAGGATCATTCACCGGACGGCTGGAAGTCACTTTCAGCACGGCCTTGCCATTGGGCTTTTTCTCGACCGCAAAACGCAGGGAAGACAATACCGGGGCGAATTCGACGCGCGCATCGCGAAATGCCTGGTCGGAAGCGAGGCTGGCCGACAGGCTGTCGAGTTCGGCCTTGTCGGCTGCGAGGAGCTCGATCTCCGCCGCCAGAGGCTGCCCCAGCGCCGAAGTGACCGACAGCTTGCCCAACCCGGCTGCATGCGTCATCAGTGGCACGGCAATCAAGCCTGCAGCCACCAGCTGGGTGGTGAAGCGCTTCAATTTCATCCCATCTCTCCCTATTCGCCCCTGCGCGGGGCTGTTGAATCCTTGACGTCACTATTGACGGCTCGGCAGGCGCAATCTTTAGTGCAACAATCGCACCAGCCCAGGCCTTGCTGCAGGGCAGGCCTTGTGTTCAGGCTTGCAGCAGGATTCGCAGCATGCGGCGCAAGGGCTCCGCGGCCCCCCACAGCAGCTGGTCGCCGACGGTGAACGCGGTGAGGTACTGCGGCCCCATGTTGAGCTTGCGCATACGGCCGATCGGCACGCTGAGGGTGCCGGTCACCGCCGCCGGGGTGAGTTCGCGCATGGTGATCTCGCGGTCGTTCGGCACCACCTTGACCCACTGGTTGTGCGCAGCGATCAGGCTATGGATGTCGGCGAGCGGCACGTCTTTCGTCAGCTTGATGGTGAGCGCCTGCGAATGGCAGCGCATCGCGCCGACGCGCACGCAAAGGCCATCGATCGGGATCGGATTGTCGCTGCGGCGCATGATCTTGTTGGCTTCGACCTGCGCCTTCCACTCCTCCTTGGACTGGCCGGACTCGAGCGCGACATCGATCCACGGGATCAGGTTGCCCGCCAGCGGTACCGGCCAGGCGTCGACCGGATAGCGGTCGGAACGGATGAAGTCGGACACCCTGCGGTCGATTTCGAGAATGGCCGACGCCGGGTCGCCGATCAGGTCGGTGACTTCGGCGTGCACCGCGCCCATCTGCATGATCAGCTCGCGCATGTTGCGCGCGCCGGCGCCGGAAGCGGCCTGGTAAGTCATCGGCGACACCCATTCGACCAGCCCGGCGTCGAACAGCCCGCCCATCGCCATCAGCATCAACGACACCGTGCAGTTGCCGCCGACATAGGTCTTGACGCCGTTGGCGATGCCGTCCTGGATGACGTTCTTGTTGACCGGGTCGAGGATGATGATGGCTTCGTCCTTCATCCTGAGCGCCGAGGCAGCGTCGATCCAGTAGCCGTTCCAGCCGGCCGCGCGCAGCTGCGGATAGATCGCCTTGGTGTAGTCGCCGCCCTGGCAGCTGATGAGGGTGTCGCATGCCTTGAGGTCGTCGATGCTGTTGGCGTCCTTCAGCGGCGGCAGCTGCCCCCCATCAATCGTGCGCCCGATGTCGGGGCTCTTGCCGCCGACGTTGGACGTGGTGAAGAACACCGGGTCGATATGGTCGAAATCGCGCTCTTCCTTCATGCGGCCCATGAGCACGGAACCCACCATGCCGCGCCAGCCGACCAAGCCTACTTTCATCATGTCCATCTCCAAAAAAACTTATCCGCGAAGGACGCGAAGTACGCGAAGAAAAGCTTTTCTTGGCGTACTTCGCGTCCTTCGCGGAGAAAATCACAAAGCCTTCACCACCGCGTCGCCCATCTCGCTGCACGACACCTTCTGCGTGCCCTCGGTCCAGATGTCGCCGGTTCGCAGGCCCTGCGCGATCACCTGCTTCACCGCGTTCTCGATGCGGTCGGCGGTCGCCGGGTCGACGAAGGTATAGCGGTACATCATCGCCACCGACAGGATGGTCGCCAGCGGGTTGGCGAGATCCTTGCCGGCGATGTCGGGCGCGGAGCCGTGGATCGGCTCGTACATGCCCTTGTTGTGCTCGTCCAATGAGGCCGACGGCAGCATGCCGATCGAACCCGACAGCATCGAGGCCGCGTCGGACAGGATGTCGCCGAAGATGTTGCCGGTGACCAGGGTGTCGAACTGCTTGGGCGCGCGGATCAGCTGCATCGCCGCGTTGTCGACGTACATGTGCGAGAGCGCGACCTCGGGGTAGTCCTTGCCCACCTCGATCATCACTTCCTTCCACAGCTCGGAGCACTCGAGCACGTTGGCCTTCTCGACCGAGCACAGTTTCCTGCCGCGCTTCATCGCGATGCCGAACGCCACGTGCGCGACGCGGCGCACCTCGGATTCGGCATACAGCATGGTGTTAAAGCCGACGCGTTCACCATTCCTGACCTCGATGCCGCGCGGCTGGCCGAAATACACGTCGCCGGTGAGTTCGCGCACGATCATCAGATCGAGCCCCGACACCACCTCGGGCTTCAGCGACGACGCGCCCGCCAGTTCGGGGTACAGCAGCGCCGGGCGCAGGTTGGCAAAAAGATTGAGTTCCTTGCGGATGCGCAACAGGCCGCGCTCCGGGCGCAACGGGCGGTCGAGCGCGTCGTACTGCGGCCCGCCGACGGCGCCGAGCAGTACCGCGTCGGCTGCGCGCGCGAGTTTCAGCGTCGCCTCCGGCAGCGGATCGCCCGCGGCGTCGTAGCCGGCGCCGCCGATCGGCGCGGACTCCATTTCGATTTTCGCGCCCTCGGCTTTCAACACATTCAGAACCTTGAGCGCCTGTGCGACGATTTCCGGACCGATGCCGTCACCCGGCAAGACTGCAATTTTCATGTTTTAAAACCCTGTGTCCGCGAAGCACGCGAAGAAACGCGAAGAAAAGCTTTTCTTCGTGACCTTCGCGTCCTTCGCGGATAAAAAATCAATCACGCAAACAACCAAGGGGCTTCGACCTTGCGCCGTTCTTCATACGCCTGGATCTTGTCGGCCTGTAGCAGGGTGAGGCCGATGTCGTCCAGGCCATTGAGCAGGCGATGCTTGCGCCCCGCATCCACATCGAAGGGGATCGTTTCGCCGGTGGGCGTCGTCACCGTCTGCGCATCCAGGTCGACGGTCAGGGCATAGCCCTCGTTCGTGCCGCACTCGCGAAACAGGCGATCCACGATCCCGGCGTCGAGCACGATGGGCAGGAGGCCGTTCTTGAAACAGTTGTTGTAGAAAATATCGGCAAAGCTCGGCGCGATGATGGCACGGAATCCGTAGTCTTCCAGCGCCCACGGCGCGTGCTCGCGGCTGGAGCCGCAACCGAAATTCTCGCGCGCCAGCAGCACCGACGCCCCCTGGTAACGCGGCTGGTTCAGCACGAATTCCGTGTTCAGCGGACGGTCGTGATTCGACTTGCCGGGCTCGCCGTGGTCGAGATAGCGCCATTCGTCGAACAGATTGGGGCCGAAGCCCGAGCGCTTGATCGACTTCAGGAACTGCTTGGGAATGATGGCGTCGGTGTCGACGTTGGCGCGGTCGAGCGGCACCACCAGCCCGTCGAGAACGGTAAAAGCCTGCATTACTTGGTCGACTTCTGAATCGCGTCGCCGGCTTTCTCGATATCCTGGCCCACGCCGCGAACGGTGTTGCAGCCGGCCAGCGTCAGTGCGGCGGCAATCAAAATAGCGATCATCGGTTTCATACGGTTCTCCTTAAAAGTGTCGCACATCGACAAAATGCCCGGCGCACGCGGCCGCTGCGGCCATCGCCGGACTGACCAGATGGGTTCTGCCGTCCTGCCCCTGGCGCCCCTCGAAATTGCGGTTGGAGGTCGAGGCGCAACGTTCGCCCGGTTCCAGCCGGTCGGCGTTCATCGCCAGGCACATCGAGCAGCCTGGTTCGCGCCATTCGAAGCCGGCTTCGACGAAAATCCTGTCCAGGCCTTCGGCCTCGGCCTGCTGCTTGACCAGCCCGGAGCCCGGCACCACCATCGCCAGCTTGACGCTGGACGCGACCTTGCGGCCCTTCGCTACGCCGGCGGCTTCGCGCAGATCCTCGATCCGCGAGTTGGTGCACGAGCCGATGAAGATCTTGTCCACAGCAATCCCGGCGACCGGCGTGCCGGCCGCGAGGCCCATGTATTCCAGCGCGCGCGTCCAGTCGTGACGCTTGACCTCGCTCGGCGCGTCGGCCGGATTCGGCACGCGGCCATTGATGGTCGTCACCATCTCGGGCGAGGTGCCCCAGGTCACCTGCGGCTCGATCTTCGCCGCGTCGAGCTCGACCACGCGGTCGAACACCGCATCGGCGTCCGAATGCAGCGTGTTCCACCACGCCACTGCCTGGTCCCATGCCGCGCCCGCTGGCGAATAGGGCCGGCCCTTGACGTAGTCGATGGTGGTCTGGTCGACCGCCACCATGCCGGCGCGCGCGCCCGCCTCGATCGCCATGTTGCACAGCGTCATGCGCCCTTCCATCGTCAGCGCGCGGATCGCCGCGCCGCCGAACTCCAGCGCGTAGCCGGTGCCGCCGGCGGTGCCGATCTCGCCGATGATGGCGAGCGCGATGTCCTTCGCCGTCACGCCACGGCCGAGTTGGCCTTCGACCTTCACCAGCATGGTCTTCGACGGTTTCTGCCACAGGCACTGGGTAGCCAGCACGTGCTCGACCTCGGAAGTGCCGATGCCGAAGGCCAGCGCGCCGAACGCGCCGTGCGTCGAAGTATGCGAATCGCCGCACACCACGGTCATGCCGGGCAGGGTCAGGCCCTCTTCCGGGCCGATGACGTGGACGATGCCCTGGCGGATGTCGTCCATTTTGAATTCGGTGATGCCGAACTCGGCGCAGTTGGCGTCGAGCGTTTCCACCTGCAGGCGCGAAATCGGGTCGGCGATGCCCTGGCTGCGGTCGGTGGTCGGCACGTTGTGGTCGGGCACGGCGATGGCCGCGTCGGCGCGGCGCGGCATGCGGTGGGCCAGCTTCAGGCCTTCGAACGCCTGCGGGCTGGTGACTTCGTGCACCAGGTGGCGGTCGATGTAGAGCAGCGTGGTGCCGTCGGCTTCGACGTGGACGACGTGGGCGTCCCACAGTTTCTGGAATAAGGTCTGGCCGGGCATGGGAAGGGCAAATTACGTAAAGTCCAATTATTTCATAGCTGGGCGCCGACGGGCACGGATTTTGTTTTCCCCCACGCCGCATACACCGCCCACGCCAGCGCCGCGCTCGCGGCAGCCAGGGTGAACGTCCATGCCGGGCCCAGCGTGTCCCAGGTCAGGCCGCTGGCCAGCCCGCCGACGGTGCCGCCGATGCCGTAGGACAGGCTGGTGTAGAGCGCCTGCCCGCGCGCCTGGTGGCGTCCGCGGAAATGGGCATGGATCAGTGCCACCGCCGCCGCGTGAAAGGTGCCGAAAGTGAAGGCATGCAGCGTCTGCGCGCCCCACACCAGCCAGGCCGACTCCACCCCCCAGGCGATCAGCAGAAAGCGCAGCACCGCCAGTGCGAAGCTCGCCAGAATCAGCTTGCGCGGCGTCACCCGCGCAAAAATACGCGGAATGACGAGAAAAACCCCGATTTCGCACAGCACGCCGAGCGCCCACAGCCAGCCCACGGTGGATTTGTCGTAGCCGTGGTCGACCAGGTAGATCGAATAGAAGGTGTAGTACGGCCCGTGCGTCACCGCCATCAGCAGGCAGGCGGCCAGCAGCGACGCCACCTCCGGCCGCCTGACGATGTCCCACACTGAGTGATGGTCGGTGGGATGCGGCAGGATCTCGGCCTCGGGAATGACGCGAGCGAAGGCCGCGATGCCCAGCATCACCGCCAGCACCGCCCACGGCAGCCAGCTGATCGACACATGATCGAAGGCATAGCCCAGCCCCACCACCATCACGATGAAGCCGACCGAGCCCCACAGGCGGATGCGGCCGTAGGCGTCGGTGCGCTCGCCCAGATGCGACAGCGTCATCGCCTCGACCAGCGGCAGCGACGCGCTCCAGAAAAAACTCAGCGC
>NZ_JANJXQ010000195.1 GCF_024708915.1 Thiobacillus sp. | reverse complement strand
ATCATGATCAACGGCGAATCCTACAAATGGATCGTGGCCGAAGCGACCAAGAAGGCGCTCGGCATGGATCGCATCGAAGAGCGCATCTTCATCGTCAAGCTGGTCAACGACAAGAACGACCCCAACCGCATCGCCGGTGCCGTCGGCTTCTCGACCCGCGACCATAAGGTCGTCGTCTACAAGGCCAAGGCGATCCTGCTGGCCGCCGGTGGCTGCGTGAACATTTTCCGTCCGCGCTCCGTCGGTGAAGGTACTGGCCGTGCCTGGTACCCGGTATGGAACGCCGGTTCGACCTATGCCATGGCTGCCGAAGCCGGCGCCGAGCTGACCATGATGGAAAACCGCTTCGTGCCCGCTCGCTTCAAGGATGGCTACGGCCCGGTCGGCGCCTGGTTCCTGCTGTTCAAGGCCCAGGCCGTCAACGCCTACGGCGAAGTCTACATGCAGAAGAATAAGGAACTGCTGAACGACTACCCCCCCTACGGTCAGGCTGCCGTGCCGGCTTCGTGCCTGCGTAACCACCTGATGCTGAAGGAAATGAAGGAAGGCCGCGGCCCCATCTACATGGACACCGTGACCGCTCTCGCCAAGCTGCGCGAGACTCTGACCCCGCGCGAAGTGAAGCACCTCGAAGCCGAAGCCTGGGAAGACTTCCTCGACATGTGTGTCGGCCAGTGCGGTATCTGGGTGGGCGAAAACATCGAGCCGGAGAAGAAAAACTCCGAACTGATGCCGACCGAGCCCTACCTGCTCGGCAGCCACTCCGGCTGCTGCGGCATCTGGGTGTCGGGCCCGACCGATATCGGCGCACCGACCGACGAAGCCCACGCCGATGCGGGCAAGATCCCGGCTCACCTGCCCAAGGGCTGGAACTGGGGCTACCGCTCGATGACCACGGTCAAGGGTCTGTTCACCGCCGGCGACGGCGTGGGCGCGTCCGGCCACAAGTTCTCCTCCGGCTCCCACGCCGAAGGCCGCATGTGCGCCAAGTCCATGGTCAAGTTCTGCATCGACAACAAGGACTGGAAACCCGAACTCGACACCTCCGTCGAGCAGCTGGTGGAAGACATCTACAAGCCGGTGCGCACCTTCCTTGAGCACAAGGACTACACCACGGCGATCGACGTCAACCCCAACTACATCACGCCCAAGATGCTGCAGTTCCGTCTGCAGAAGATCATGGACGAGTATGTTGCCGGTGTCGCGACCTACTACACGACCAACGCCAACATGCTGGGTGTGGCGGAAGAAAAGCTGAACATGCTGAAGGAAGATGCAGAAAAAATGCGTGCGAAGGACCTGCACGAACTGCTGCGTGCGTGGGAAAACTACCATCGCATCCTGACGGCCGAAGCCCACATGAAGCACATCCAGTTCCGCGAAGAAAGCCGTTACCCCGGCTTCTACTACCGCATGGACAAGAACTTTGTCGATGAGGAAAACTGGCATTGCTTCGTGAACTCGGTCTACGACAAGAACTCCAAACAGTGGAACTGCTTCAAGCGTGCCCACGTGGATCTGGTCGACAAGTCCAAGCTGTTCAAGCCCGCTGCCCACTAATCCATCGGTGACGCAGTAAACTCCGGGCGCCTTCTGGGCGCCCGGTTTTTTTCCGGCAGCAATAACAGCAAGACAATCAAGGTTGTTCAGCATCCAGCCGAAAGCGCGTACCCTACGCATTCCCGGCTATATGTTGATGTTTTTGAAGTGAGGGGCCGTGCCCCGAGAGGTCGCAAAATGAACGAAGCCGAATTTAAAGACTTGATCGATGATTCCCCTTTCGCGGGCAACCCGGTCAAACCCGCCATGCTGGCGGAAAACGCCAGGCTGCAATTCCGCTGCCATCGCAACGTCAAGTGCTGGAATGCCTGCTGCAGCAACATCGACATTCCTTTGACGCCCTACGACGTGCTGCGTCTGAAAAAACGCCTGGATATGTCGTCGGGCGAATTCCTCAAGCAGTACTCGGTACCGTTCGAGATGGACAAGGACGGCATGCCAGGCATCAAGCTGAATCCGGTCGAGGGCGGTACCGCCTGCCAGTTCATGACGCCCGAAGGCTGCGGCGTCTACGAAGACCGTCCCACCGCCTGCCGCTATTACCCGGTGGCGCTGTTGACCATGCGCCGTTCGGACGAGTACGTTGACCGCAGCGCCTACGCGCTGGTGAAGGAGCCTCACTGCCTTGGCCACTTCGAGGACAAGGTCCAGACCATCGAGGAATACCGCCACGAACAGGGCGTCGACGAGTACGACCAGAAAGGGCACGCGTGGCGTCAGCTGGTGGTCAAGCGCAAATCGGCCGGCCCCGCGATCGGCAAGCCGACCCCGGTTTCCAACCAGCTCTTCTTCATGGCGAGCTACGACGTCGACCGTTTCCGTGCCTTTGTCATGAGTCCGAGCTTCAACGATACCTACAACATTCCAGTCGAGATCATGGCCACCCTGATCGCCGACGACGAGGCCCTGCTCGACTTTGGCATGAACTTCCTGCGCCACGCGCTATTCGGCGAGGAATTTGTCGAGCAGCACCCGGGGGCGTACGAAAAACGTCTGGCGCGCAAGCGCGCCCTGACCGAGCAGGCGAAAGAAGCCGAATTCCAGCAAAAGATGGCGCTCGAAGACGACAAGTATTCGGGCGAGCACTGATCCTCATGCGTGTGCTTGCACTGGTCCTGCTCGCGTTGCCGGCCCTGTTCCCCGCAGGCGCATCGGCGCAGCCCACGCTCAACAAATGTATCGACGCGCAGGGCAAGGTGACCTATTCCAACCTGCCCTGCCGCAACGCGCGGGAAGCGCGCAAAGTGGAAATCGACCCTGCACCGCTGCCCGACCCGGTGCGCGCGCAACCAGCATCGCCCATGCCCGCCCCCCCTGCCGCCTCCAAAGCGGCGAATCGCGACGCTGAGCCCGCCTCCATTCGCCTTGAAACCCGGCGGACCCTGAAGGGAAATGCCACCGGCAAACCTGCCTCGGCGCGGCAGTGCGACACACTGGCCGACAAACTCGGGCGGGTGTTCGACAAAATGGATGCGGCACGCCGTAAAGGCTACACCCAGGAACAGATGGACGCCTGGAACGCGGAAGTCAAAGAACTCGAACGCAAGAAACAGCAATCCGGCTGCTTCTGAAAAAACTTTCGCCAATGAACGCACGTACCCTCGACCCCACCCATCGTCTGATCGAAAAAGAGCCCTACTATGAAGCCGTCGGCGATGAAATCCGGCTTTTCGAGGCCGCCTACCGGCAACATATCCCGGTCTTGCTGAAAGGCCCCACCGGCTGCGGCAAGACGCGCTTCATGGAACACATGGCGTGGCGCCTCAAAAGGCCGCTGATCACGGTATCGTGCCATGACGACCTCACCGCGTCCGACCTGGTCGGCCGCTATCTGGTCAAGGGCGGCGAAACCGTATGGGTCGACGGTCCGCTCACCCGCGCGGTTCGCTGCGGCGGCATCTGCTATCTGGATGAAATCGTCGAGGCGCGCAAAGACACCATGGTGGTGATCCATCCGCTGGCCGACGATCGCCGCACCCTGCCGATGGAAAAACTCGGCCAGATCGTCGAGGCGCCGCCCGAGTTCTGCCTGGCCATTTCCTACAATCCCGGCTATCAGAGCGTGCTGAAGGATCTGAAGCAGTCAACCCGCCAGCGCTTCATCGCGCTGGAATTCGACTATCCATCGGCCGCGCTCGAACGCCGCATCGTCGCTACCGAATCCGGCGTGACCGAAGCGGTCGCCGACAATCTGGTGCGCTTCGCGCAGATGACGCGCAACCTCAAGGGCAGCGGGCTGGAGGAAGGCGCTTCGACGCGGCTGCTGGTGCACGCCGGCAAGCTGATCGCCGACGGCATCAGCCCGGTGACGGCATGCAAATCTGCGGTCGCGCAGGCGGTCACCGACGACGCCGACATGCTGAAGGCGATCCAGGAACTCTCCTCGTCGATTTTCTGAGCTGAAGCAGGCCATCCGACATGGCACAGCCGCCGCTTTCCGCCGCAGACATGGAGTCCAGCCTCCACGTCTGGCTGGAAACCGAGTTCACCTACTTCAAGGTCGAGCAACTCGCCGCCGAACTCGAACCGCTGGCACGCGACGAGCAGGACTTCATCCTCGGCTGGATCCGCCGCATCGCCTCCACCCACATCACGCTCGCCTGGCAGTTCGGCCGCCGTGCACCGGCGCTGCTGCCGCGCATGGAGCGGCGCCTGCTGGAGGCCTGGGCGGTGCACGCCTGCGACGTCTACGACCGTACCGGCCTGCAGACCGCGCTGCGGGTGATGGAGCAAGTCGACAGCTTCGATGCGGCGCAGCACCGGAACGACGCCGCCGGCGCGCTGTTCGACGAAATCGCGCCGGTGCTCGGCAATTTCGTCTGCGGCCTTTCCGGACGACGGCTGCGCATCGAGGAAGGCGATGCAGCCTGGACCGACGGCGAGCGCATCGTGCTGCCGCCATTGATCGCCGCATTGCCGAATCTGGACGATAACTTCCAGCTCGCCAAGATCACCGTCGCACTGCTGTGGGCGCAAACCCGCTTCGGCACCCTGCGCATCGACTATGCGGGCGTCGCGGCCCGCTATGCCGACCCGGAACGCGCGCTCGCCCGTCTTCACGCGCTGGAAACACTGCGGCTCACCGCTCGCATCGCGCGAGAGCTGCCCGGCCTGCACCGCCAGATGCAGCGCCTGCGCGCGCAGCTCGACCCTGAACTGCCGCCAGGCTGGCGCCGTTTCGAGGCTGCCCTGGGCTCCGGCCAGTCCACGCTGGACGACAGCCTGGTCCTGCTCGACGCCGCCTACGGCGAAGCCGAATGCCCGCAATGGAGCGATCAGGGCAGCCTGCGTCCGGAGGCGATTGCCGCCGCCCGTGCCGCCCGGCTGGACAAAGAGAAGGCGCGCCTGCGCATCAGGCTGGCCGAGCTGCTGGAAGAACACACGGCTGCGCAAACCGGCCCGCAGGCAGCGCCCGAAACGCCGCCTGCGCTGGATGCCGAACCGCGCGACGAAAACGGCCGACTCGATTTCGAGATCACCCTCGACGGCGCACCGCTGGCGCCGCCCGACGATGTCAGACAGCTGCTTACCTCGGTCTATCTCGACTTCGGCGAGATCCCTCCGGAATACCTCACCCCGGCAGGCGATGGCGAATACGACCCGAACCGCGTGTTCGACCAGCCCGAGGACCCTGATGCCGTATGGCACGGCACCTATCATGAAAAAGGCGCCGAGCTGTATCCCGAGTGGGATCACGGTCGTCAGCATTACCGCAAGAACTGGTGCGTGATGCGTGAAAAAACCGTCACCCCGGCGCACGACAGCTTCTATCGCGACACGCTCGAAAAATACGCTGGCGTGGTCAAGCACCTGCGCAGAAAATTCGAAGCGCTGCGCGACGAGAACCGCCTCGACAAGCGGCAGCCCCAGGGCGACGAAATCGACCTCGACGCGCTGATCGAAGCGCTCGCCGATGCGAAAGACGGTCGCGAAATGAGCGACCGCCTGTTCGTGCGCCTGCACCGCGCCGAGCGCAACATCGCAGTGGCCTTTCTGGTCGACATGAGCGGCTCCACCAAGGGCTGGATCAACGAGGCCGAGCGCGAGGCGCTGATCCTGCTGTGCGAGGCACTGGAACTGTTGGGCGACCGCTACGCGATTTATGGTTTTTCCGGCACCACGCGCAAACGCTGCGAGCTGTTCCGCATCAAGACTTTCGACGAACGTTATGGCGACGAGGTGAAGGCGCGCATCTCCGGCATCCGCCCGCAGGAATACACCCGCATGGGCTTCGCATTGCGCCACATGACCCGGCTGCTGAATCAGGTCGAGGCCCGCACCCGGGTGCTGATGACACTGTCGGACGGCCGCCCGGACGATTATTTCGACGTCTATCGTGGCCAGTACGGCATCGAGGACACGCGCATGGCGCTGCTCGAAGCCAGCCGCACCGGCATTCACCCCTTCTGCATCACGCTCGACCGCGACGCGCGCGACTATCTGCCCCACATGTACGGCCCAGCGCGTTACATCATTCTGGATGACGTGCGACAATTGCCCATCAAGGTCACCGACATTTACCGACGCATCACGACATGAGCCTGGACGAACTCAAGATAGGGTATTTCTACAGCAACGGCGCCTACGGCCGCACCTGGGGCGTGCGCCAGCTGGCCGAAATCGCCGCCGACGCCAAGACCGGCGAGGCGGTGGTTCGCTTCAGGGGAATCGCCGGCACCTGCCGGCGCAAGAAAGGTCATTGCAGCCCGGCGGAATTCGCCCGTTGGGCCAAGTATCAGGTTGCGCTGGTCGAAAACGACTGGAAACGGGTCGGCGGCGACGCGCCGTCTTCCACCGAATCCCCGGCCGTTTAATCGACAGCCGGCAAATCCGCGGCCGACGCGTCAGCCGCAGGCTCATCCTCGAGCGGTCTCGACTGCGTGCCCAGATAATCCATGATCGCATAGCTCAGCGCGCTGCAACCGGTGCCATCCAGCGCTGAGATCGCGAACACCGGCCCTTCCCAGCCGTAGTCCGCCACGAACTTCGCCACCACGGCCTCGCGTTCGGCCTCATCCACCATATCGAGCTTGTTCAGCACCAGCCAGCGCGGCTTGTCGTAAAGCTGCTGATCGTATTTGCGCAGCTCCTCGACGATGGCGCGCGCCTCGCGCACCGGGTCGCCGGCCTCCCAGCGCGGCGAGATATCGACCAGGTGAAGCAACAAACGGGTGCGCTGCAAATGCCGCAGGAACTGATGCCCCAGCCCGGCGCCTTCCGCCGCGCCTTCGATCAGTCCCGGGATATCGGCAATGACGAAGCTGCGTTCACTGTCCACCCGTACCACGCCCAGATTGGGCGCCAGCGTGGTGAAGGGGTAATCGGCCACCTTGGGGCGTGCCGCCGACACCGCGCGGATGAAGGTCGACTTGCCCGCGTTGGGCATGCCCAGGAGGCCGACGTCGGCCAGCACCTTCAGTTCAAGCGCCAGTTCCCATTCCTCGCCTGGCTCGCCCAAGGTGTGCTGACGCGGCGCGCGGTTGATACTCGACTTGAAATGCAGGTTGCCCAGGCCGCCCTTGCCTCCTTTTGCCAGGCAAACCTTTTGCCCGTTCTCGGCCAGATCGGCCACGACTTCACCACTATTGATGTCGGTGAACACCGTGCCTACCGGCACCCGGATGGTCAGGTCTTCACCGCCCTTGCCGTAGCATTGGGCGCCGCGTCCGCCTTCGCCATTTTGCGCCTTGAAAGTACGCTTGAAGCGAAATTCGACCAGGGTATTGATGTTGCAGTCAGCCACCGCGAACACGCTGCCGCCGCGCCCCCCGTCGCCACCATCCGGCCCGCCCTTGGGAATGTATTTCTCGCGGCGAAACGATGCACTGCCGTCGCCGCCCTTGCCGGCCAGCACCTGAATTTTCGCTTCGTCAATGAATTTCATATTGGCGTAAACCTGATTAACCCGGCACAAACAAAAAAGCCCCATCCGGCGGACAGGGCTTTTTGGCGGCCGAATCGGACTCGGCTCAAATCAACTCAAGCCGCAACCGGCTCGATGCGAACCATACGGCGGCGGGCTGCGCCCTTGATCTCGAACTTGACCGTGCCGTCCGCCTTGGCGAACAGGGTGTGGTCCTTGCCGATGCCGACGTTGTCGCCGGGATGGAACTGGGTGCCGCGCTGACGCACGATGATGTTGCCCGCCAGAACCAGTTCGCCGCCGTAGCGCTTCACGCCCAGACGTTTCGACTCCGAATCGCGGCCGTTACGTGAACTGCCGCCTGCTTTCTTGTGTGCCATGTCGTGTGCTCCTTATGCGGTGATGCCGCCGATTTGCACTTCGGTGAAGTACTGGCGATGGCCTTGGCTTTTGCGATAATGTTTGCGGCGGCGCATCTTGAAAATCTTGATCTTGTCGCCGCGCGCCTGGTTCAGCACCGTGGCCGTCACCGTGGCGCCACGCAGCATGGGCGCGCCCATTTTGATGTCGGCGCCATCGCCCACCATCAGCACCTGATCAAAGGTGATCTCGCTGCCGATCTCGGCTTCGAGCTTTTCAATTTTAAGTTTGTCACCGGCGCTCACGCGATATTGCTTGCCGCCGGTTTTGATGACTGCGTACATTGGGGGTCTCCAACCAATACGAACCCAGGAAAGCGCAAGATTCTAGCGGCGAACAAACAGTGAGTCAAACGATTTAATACAGCCGCCGCACTGATTATCTGGCCGCAGGCGATGAAAAACCGCGCCCGGACTGCTAACATCGCAGGCTTTTCCCTATACAAGCCTTTACCGTGTCCCTGGAGAGCCTGCAATCCTACCTGGCCGACGACATGCGCGCTGTCGATCAGGTCATCCGCCAAAGCCTGCATTCCGACGTAGCGCTGATCCGCCAGGTCTCGGAATACATCATCAACAGCGGCGGCAAGCGGCTGCGCCCGGCGCTGGTGCTGCTATCCGCGGGCTGCTTCAATTATTCGGGGCGCGCCAACTACGAGCTTGCCGCGGTGGTCGAGTTCATCCACACCGCCACCCTGCTGCACGACGACGTGGTCGACGAATCCGAGCTGCGGCGCGGTCGTGAAACCGCCAACGCCCTGTTCGGCAACGCCGCCAGCGTGCTGGTCGGCGACTTTCTCTATACGCGCGCCTTCCAGATGATGGTGGGGATCGACAACATGGAAGTCATGCGCATTCTGTCCGAGGCCACCAACATCATCGCCGAGGGCGAGGTACTGCAACTGCTCAACTGCCACGACCCCGACATCGACGAAGAGCACTATCTGCGCGTCATCCGCTACAAGACCGCCAAGCTGTTCGAGGCCGCGAGTCGGCTGGGCGCCGTCATCGGTGGCGGCAGCGACGCGGAAAAGGACGCGCTGGCGCGCTACGGCATGCACCTCGGCACCGCGTTCCAGCTGATCGACGACGTACTGGACTACTCCGGCGACTTCCTCAAGACCGGCAAGAACATCGGCGATGACCTCGCCGAAGGCAAGCCCACCCTGCCGCTGCTGTACGCGATGAAGCACGGCACCCCGGAACAGGCCGTCAGCATCCGCCAGGCCATCGAACACGGCGGCCTCACCGAATTCCAGAGCGTGCTCGCTGCAATCAAGGATACGCGCGCCCTGCAATACACCCGCGAAGCCGCGCAGCGGGAAGTTCAGATGGCAAATGATGCAATTTCTGCATTACCTGATTCAAAATCCAAATCAGCTTTGCTACAATTAGCGGCTTTCGCGGTTGACCGGAGTTTTTGACCGCGTTGAAAGACGTTTCCTTGAACGTTTCCCGGTAGTTCTTCAAGCAAGGGTTCAGCTCATACTGGGCCCGCCATATCTGCCTCGGGGTGTAGCTCAGCCTGGTAGAGTACTGCGTTCGGGACGCAGGAGTCGGAGGTTCGAATCCTCTCACCCCGACCATGAATTCTCCTTCATGGCAGTCGATACACGACATCATTTCTCGGTGCACGGTTCGGCTTCGTCATACCCGCGCCAATCACCACAAAAACCATGCGGATTTCAACGTGCCCAATGCCGCTAGAATGGCGCTTTTTGCACAGGAGCACGCCATGTCCGAACCCATTGTCTACGACCGCAACCCCGCTGAACTCCAACTCGAACCTGGCGAGTACTGGTGGTGTTCATGCGGCCGTTCGATGACGCAGCCGTTCTGCGACGGTTCGCATGAAGGCAGCGGTATCGAGCCGATGCCGTTCATCATCAAGGAAAAAACGACGGTATGGCTGTGCAACTGCAAGCACAGCAAGGACAAGCCGTTTTGCGACGGCGCGCACAACGAGCTGCCCGACGACATGTTCTGAGCCACATTGAACCCGCCATGACAGACGCCCCCGAAAATGTGCTCGCTTTCTGGTTCGGCGCGCCAGGCAGCGCGGCCACGGTCGCCGAACGGCAAAGCAAACTGTGGTTCGGCAAGTCGCCGGAAAATGACCAGGCGGTCATCGACCGCTTTGCCGCCACGCTGACCGCGGCCACAGCAGGCCACCTCGATCACTGGATAGACACCCCGCGTGGACGGCTGGCACTGGTGATCGTGCTCGACCAGTTTCCGCACCATATTTATCGCGATCAGCCGCAGGCTTTCGCTACCGATCCGCAATCGCTGGCACTGAGTCTTGCCGCGCTGGAATCCGGCGAGAACCGGCAGCTGGCGCCGATCGAGCGGGTGTTTCTCTATCTGCCGCTGGAGCATGCCGAGTCGCTTGCCATGCAGGAGCGGTCCGTCTTGCTGTATACGCAACTGGCGCACGAGGCGGCGGCGGACGAACGCGCGCTGTTCGACAACTTCCTCGATTACGCGCGCAAGCATCTCGATGTCGTCACGCGCTTCGGCCGTTTCCCGCATCGCAATGCGATCCTGGGCCGCCCCTCCACGCCCGACGAAGTCGAATTCCTGAAACAGCCAGGCTCGCGTTTTTAGCGGGCGGGGTAAGGGCGCAGCGGTCGGCAGGCGTTAAAATGGGCGTTTTTTGCCATTCGGCTCGTTCATGTCCCGCCAAATCCTCGTCACCTCCGCCCTGCCCTACGCCAACGGCAGCATTCACCTCGGCCACCTGGTCGAATACATCCAGACCGATATCTGGGTGCGTTTCCAGAAGATGCGCGGCCATGACTGCCGCTATATGTGCGCCGACGACACCCATGGCACCGCGATCATGCTGCGCGCGGAAAAGGAAGGCATCACCCCGGAAACGCTGATCGGCCGGGTGTGGGACGAGCACACGCGCGATTTCGCGGGCTTCCACATCGGCTTCGATCATTACTACTCGACGCATTCCGAGGAGAACCGCGAACTGGCGTCGACCATCTATCTGCGCCTGAAGGAAGCCGGCCTGATCGAAAGCAAGACGATTGCACAACTGTACGACCCGGTAAAAAACCTGTTCCTGCCGGACCGCTTCATCAAGGGCGAATGCCCGAAGTGCGGCGCGGCCGACCAGTACGGCGACAACTGCGAAGTGTGTGGTGCCACCTACAGCCCGATCGAACTGAAGAATCCGGTATCAGCGGTATCGGGTGCGACGCCGGTGCACAAGGATTCCGAGCATTACTTCTTCAGACTCGGCGCGTGCGAAGCCTTCCTGCGCGAATGGACAACCTCGGGCACCCTGCAGGCGGAAGCCGCCAACAAGATGCAGGAATGGTTCGCCTCGGGTCTGAACAACTGGGACATCAGCCGCGACGCGCCCTACTTCGGCTTCGAGATCCCCGGCGCGCCCGGCAAGTATTTCTACGTGTGGCTGGATGCGCCGGTCGGCTACATGGCGAGTTTCGCCAAATACGCCGCAGATCACGGTCTCGACTTCGACGCTTGGTGGGGCGCCGATTCCAAGACCGAGTTGGTGCATTTCATCGGCAAGGACATCCTGTATTTCCACGCCCTGTTCTGGCCGGCAATGCTGAAATATTCAGGCCACCGCCTGCCGACGGCGATCTATGCGCACGGCTTTCTGACCGTCAATGGCCAGAAGATGTCCAAATCGCGCGGCACCTTCATCACCGCGGAAAGCTATCTGGCGCAGAAGCTGAACCCAGAATGGCTGCGCTACTACTACGCGGCCAAGCTCAACGGCAGCATGGAGGACATCGACCTCAACCTCGACGATTTCGTCGCGCGGGTGAATTCGGATCTGGTCGGCAAGTTCATCAACATCGCCAGCCGCACCGCCGGTTTCATCCACAAGAACTTCGACGGCAAGCTCGCCGACGGCGTCGCCAATATCGAGCTCATCGGCGCATTTCAGGCTGCTGCCGATTCAATCGCCGCGCATTACGAGGCACGCGATTACGCCAAGGCGCTGCGCGAAATCATGGCGCTGGCCGACCGCGCCAATCAATACGTGGCCGACGAAAAGCCCTGGGAACTGGCGAAGAAGCCCGAAGCCGTCTATCGACTGCACGAGGTCTGCACCGTCGCGCTCAACTGCTTCCGCCTGCTGGCCCTGTACCTGAAACCGGTGCTGCCGAAACTCGCGGAACAGGTCGAGGCCTTCCTCGACATTCCACCGCTGGCCTGGGACGATTCCCAGAGCCTGTTCATCCGCCGCCGCATCAACCAGTACAGCCACCTGATGACCCGTATCGACCCCCAATCCATCGAAGCCATGGTAGACGCCAACAAGCAGAACCTCGAACCCACGCCCGCCCCCGCGCCGGTGCGCCACGCCGAAGCGCAGGTGCACGCCGCGCAGCCGGTCGACACCATCAGCATCGACGACTTCGCGAAAATCGACCTGCGCATCGCACGAATCGCCGACGCGGAACACGTCGAAGGCGCCGACAAGCTGCTGCGGCTGACGCTCGATCTAGGCGAGCTCGGCACCCGCCAGGTGTTTGCCGGCATCAAGTCGGCCTATGCGCCGGAAGCGCTGGTGGGGCGGCTCACCGTGATGGTCGCCAACCTCGCGCCGCGCAAGATGAAGTTCGGCATGAGCGAAGGCATGGTGCTGGCGGCCTCCTACCCTGAAGTGCATAAAGGCGACGCGCCGGGCCTGTTCATCCTGTCGCCCGACAGCGGCGCGCAGCCGGGCATGAAAGTGAAATAAACCATCATGAAAACGCTGCACCTGCGCATTCATGGCCGCGTGCAGGGTGTGTGGTATCGCGAGTCGATGCGGCGCGAGGCTGAACGGCTGAATGTGGCCGGCTGGGTACGCAACGCGCCCGATGGGTCGGTCGAAGCCGTGGTTCAGGGCAGCGCCGCAGCCGTCGGCGCGCTGATTCAATGGGCGCGCAGCGGCCCGCCATTGGCGCAGGTTGAGCGCATCGAGCTTGATGAGGCGCACGGCCGGTTCAGCGGATTCGAGAAACGGGTCGACTAGAGCGTGTTAACACTAATTTCACGCCCTGGCTCGGCGCCAGGATTGCCATCTTGCCTGGACAGGCAAAAAAATGCCCGGCTCATGAGCCGGGCTGAATATCCACCAAAGGAGGAGGATTGGAGGAGACAACACTGAAGTGCTATTGCAGCGGCCTCAGCGTTATTAGAATAATCTAATATAATTCATTGCCTGTCAACCCCCCAATGCAAAAAACATCAACCAGCGTTTCCGCGTCGCCCCGCATTCAGTAAACCACGCTCACCGCTTCGGGCTTGAGCCAGCCCTCCAGTGACTCAAGCAGCCGGTCGTCCAGGCGCACCCGCCAATCCTCGCCCAGGCGCACCCGGCAACATGCGCCGGGATTGCAATAGTCGACCCACACCGGACACCCTCCCTCCTGCGCCTTGTAGGGTGCGAGCAATTCAGCCAGTTTGCGGCCGCTCGACTGTCCGTTGCACGCCAGCCGCAGGCCCTGTGCAAAACGGGTTCGCGCACCCGCCAGATCGTAGATCCGCTCTGCCGTCACCCGCACCCCGCCCGAGTAGTCGTCGCGGCTGACCTTGCCTTCGACGATCAGTAGGGCATCGTCTTTCAGCAGATGCCGGTTCTGCTCGTACAGCTCGTTGAAGATCACCACCTCGACCTGCGCGGTCGCGTCGTCCAGCAGCAGGATCAGCATCTTGCCGCGGCGCGTCATCTGGGTGCGCAGCGAGACCGCGATACCGGCCAGCATCACCGGATCGCGCGAGGGTTCCAGGCTGTCGAGCTGCCTTTTGGCGAAGCTGGACACCTCGGCCAGATACGAGGTGAAGGGATGGCCGCTGAAGAAATAGCCGAGTGCGGATTTTTCCTGAAGCAGCTTTTCCTGCTCCGGCCACACGGGCACATCGATCAGTTCTTCGCCGCCGTCGAGCGCTTCGCCGAACAGCCCGACCTGGCCGCCGCTGCGCGCGGCGCGGTCGGCGGTTTCAAGCGCGGCCCCGACGGACGCCATCAGGCTGGCACGGTGGTCGTTGAGTCTGTCGAACGCCCCCGCCTTCACCAGCGCTTCGAGCACACGGCGGTTGAGGTAGCGCTTGTCGACCCGCCGCGTCAGGTCGAACAGGCCCGTGTAGGAACCGTTGGCTTCGCGCTCGGCGACGATGGCGCCGATTGCCGCCTCGCCGCTGCCCTTGATCGCGCCCAGGCCGTAGCGGATTTCAGTTGCGGAAACCGGCTCGAAGCGATAGCCGGACAGGTTGATATCGGGCGCCAGCATCGCCAGCCCGTTGGCACGGCAGTCCTCGTAGAACACCCGCACCTTGTCGGTGTCGGACATTTCCGACGACATTGTCGCCGCCATGAATTCGGCCGGGTAGTAAGCCTTGAGCCAGGCGGTGTGGTAGGCCACCAGCGCATAGGCCGCCGAGTGCGACTTGTTGAAGCCGTATTCGGCGAACTTCTCCATCAGGTCGAACAGGCGCTCGGCGACCTTGGTATCGGCTCCGCGCTTGGCCGCGCCTTCGAGGAAAATCGTGCGCTGCTGCGCCATTTCCTCGGGCTTCTTCTTGCCCATGGCGCGCCGCAGCATGTCGGCGGCGCCGAGGCTGTAGCCCGCCAGGATCTGCGCCACCAGCATCACCTGTTCCTGGTAGACGATGATGCCGTAGGTCGACTTCAGCACCGGCTCGAGGTCGGGATGGAAATACTCGGGTTTCTGCTTGCCCTGCTTGCGCGCGATGAAATCGTCGACCATGCCGGAGCCGAGCGGCCCCGGCCGGTTCAGCGCCATCAGCGCGATGATGTCTTCGAAGCAGTCGCCCTTCAGCTTCTTTTCCAGATCCTTGGCCGAACGCGATTCGGACTGGAACACCGCCGTGGTGTTGCCGGCGGAAAACAGCTTGTACACCGCCGGATCGTCGAGCGGCAGGTCCTCCAGACGGAAGCTTTCCCGCCCCGGGTGGCGCTGCACGAAGCGCACCGCTTCGGCGAGAATGGTCAGCGTGCGCAGGCCGAGGAAGTCGAACTTCACCAGTCCGATCGCCTCGACGTCGTCCTTGTCGAACTGCGACACCATGGCGTCCGAACCTTCGGCGCGATACAGCGGGCAGAAGTCGGTGAGCCGGCCCGGCGCGATCAGTACCCCGCCCGCGTGCATACCGACGTTGCGGGTGATGCCCTCGAGCTTTTCCGCCAGCGGCAGCAGTTCGGCAAGTTCCTCCTCGTTCTTTGCGCGCTCATCGATCTGCGGCTCTTTCTCGCGCGCCTCGGCGAGCGAAATGCCGAGTTCGTTGGGGACCAGCTTGACGAACTTGTCGACGAACAGATACGGCAGGTCGAGCACCCGGCCGACGTCGCGCAGCACCGCCTTGGCCGCCATGGTGCCGAAGGTGGCGATCTGCGACACCGCCGCGTGGCCGTACTTGTCCTTCACGTACTGGATCACGCGATCGCGCCCATCTTGGCAGAAGTCGATATCGAAGTCGGGCATCGACACCCGCTCGGGGTTGAGGAAACGCTCGAACAGCAGGTCGTAGGCGAGCGGATCGAGGTCGGTGATGCGCAGGCTGTAGGCGACCAGCGAACCCGCGCCGGAGCCGCGCCCCGGCCCCACCGGCACGTTGTTGTTCTTGGCCCAGTTGATGAAGTCGGCGACGATGAGAAAGTAGCCGGGGAAACCCATCTGGATGATCGTGCCAAGCTCGAATTCGAGCCGCTCGGTGTATTCCGGCAGTCTGGCGGCGCGCTGGGCTTCATCGGGATAAAGCTGGGCCATGCGCTCGTGCAGACCTTCGAAGGCGCGCTGCCGCATGTAGTCGTCGAGTCCCATGCCGTCGGGGGTCGGGAAATCGGGCAGCCGGCTCTTGCCGAGTTCCAGCGTGAGGTTGCAGCGCTTGGCGATTTCCACGCTGTTGGCGAGCGCCTCGGGCAGGTCGGCGAACAGTTCCGCCATCTCGTCCGGCGTCTTGAAATACTGCTCGGCGGTAAACGGCCGCGGACGGCGCGGGTCACCCAGCATCATGCCTTCGGCGATGCACACGCGCGCCTCGTGCGCCTTGAAATCGTCCGGCGCGATGAACTGGATCGGATGAGTGGCCACCGACGGCAGGTTCAGCATCGCGCCGAGGTCGAGCAGACCGTCGATCAGGCGTTCGGCATGCGGCTGGCCGAAACGCTGCAGTTCCAGGTAATAGCGTCCCGGAAACAGCGCCGCCCAGGCTTCCGCGGCGGCACGCGCGGCATCGGGCTTGTCGTCGAGTATCGCCTGCGCGACGTTACCGGCGTCGCCGCCCGACAATGCCAGCAGGCCGTCGGCATCCTCGGCCAGCCAGGCCGGGTCGATCTCGGCGCGGCCGCGGTGGAGGTTGTCCTGATAGGCGCGGCCAAGCAGTTCGCACAGGCGGCGATAGCCCGCGTGGTGCTGCGCCAGCAGCAACAGGCGCGATGGACGGTTACGGTCGGCCATGTTCGTGACCCACACGTCGCAGCCGAACACCGGCTTGATGCCGGCAGCGCGCGCGGCACGATAGAACTTCACCCAGCCGAAGGTGTTGGACAGATCGCTCACCCCGAGTGCAGGCATGGCCGTCTCGCGCGCGCGCCCGACCGCCTCGCCGATCCGCACCAGGCCATCGGTGACGGAATACTCGGTATGCAGGCGAAGATGAATGAAACGCGGATCGGTCATGGGGCGGATACGGGAACGCAGCCTGCTATTTTAACGCCGGGGGGAACGGCAAAAAAACAAAAGGCAGCCGAAGCTGCCTTTTCCAGAGACAGGTGACGGAACTCAGTTGGCGCGGCGCTTGAACTCGTTGGTGCGGGTGTCGATCTCGATCATGTCGCCGATGTCGACGAAAGCCGCGACCGGTAGTTCAAACCCGGTGGGCTTGATGCGCGCGGGCTTCATCACCTTGCCTGAGGTGTCGCCGCGCACAGCCGGCTCGGTGTATTCGACTTCGCGAATGACGGTGGTCGGCATTTCGACCGAAATGGCCTTGCCGTCGTAAAACACCACTTCCAGCGGCATGCCGTCGTCGAGGTAGTTCAGTGCGTCGCCCAGATTGTCGGCTTCGATCTCGTACTGATTGTATTCGCTGTCCATGAACACATACAGCGGGTCGGCGAAATAGGAATAGGTGCATTCCTTGCGGTCGAGGGTGACGGTGTCGAACTTGTCGTCGGCGCGGTAGACCGATTCGGTGCCGGCGCCGGTGAGCAGGTTCTTCAGTTTCATCTTGACGACGGAAGAGTTGCGGCCGGATTTCGAGAATTCGGCTTTCTGCACCACCATCGGGTCCTTGCCTATCATCACGACGTTGCCGGCGCGGAGTTCCTGTGCGATTTTCATGGATGTGCCTGTTGCGATAGCTGGTAAATTTTAGAAAACTCGCTATTTTAACTTATTTTCCACAAAGTCAACCAGCGTGTCGGTCAGGCGTCCGGCAGAGGCGAGCCGCTCGGGCCAGGCGCGTGCATGATGCTCGATCGGGTTCTGCTGCGCCCGATACGCCGTCCAGCATTGCGCCATATCCGGCGTATCGGGCTGGCCGTTCCAGCGCTGCCACAGATCCGCCACCGCCCGCGCCGCCGCAGCATCCAGCCCCGCCGTGTAACGCGCCAGCAGCGCATCCAGCTTGGCCCAGTGCGCCGCCCCGGCCTGCGGATAGGCTTGCCAGACCAATGGGCGCGCTGCCCACTGTGCCCGCACGCAGGAATCCTCGCCCCGCACAAAATTGAGGCCACATGCCCATAACAGGCGGTCGTATGTGTCCTGATCCAGAAACGGCAGGATGCGCAGCCGCAAGGCGCCACGCCGGTGTTCGTCTCCCGCCCGCAGCCCGGAAACCATCAGCCACGCCGTCAGTTGCGGGATGACCCGGCCTTCAGGCACGAGGCAGGTGACGGGACGCGTGTCGGCCGCCCAGGCGTCGAGCAGGGCAGGAAGCGCAGGGTTTTCGTAAGCGAACAGCGACACCCGCAACTCCTCAGGCTGCGGCGCACCCAACCCAAGCTGGTTCCAGAATGCGGCCGTCCCGGTGCGTACAAACGCTGCACGCCGTCCGGCCAGATCCGCCTCGGCCAGCAAACCGCCGGTGCCAGCCGTGTAGCCGGGAAAGAAAAAATATTTGGTCAACGGCAAGCGCGGATGCGGCGACGGCAAGCCATGGTGTTCCGCCACCCAGGGTTCGGCGCTCAGGTATTCGAGATTGATCCAGACCGGTGGCGGAGCCTGCAGACTCATCGCGGTTAGATAGGATTCCGGCAAGGCACAGCCGAATGCCTCGATCACCACCTGCGCCGGCTCGGCGGCGGCAAACGGCATGCGCCACGCGCAGACCGTCACGCTCTCGCAGGTTTGCCGATCCACATCCACCGCGATGGCCGGCCAGATGCGCTGAAACGCATGCAGATCGTCCACCCACAGCCGCACTGCCAGACCCTGCTCCCTGGCCAGCCCGCGCGCCAGCCGCCAGGCGATGCCGATGTCGCCATAGTTGTCGACGACGTTGCAGAAGATGTCCCAGGTGGCGCGCATGGCCCGCATCCTACCGCACCCCTCATCCCCCAAACCACGAAGGCCCGGTGCTGCGGGCCTTCGTTCAGTTTGCCTGTCCGATCGGTTTACTTGCCTGACAGGCAGGACTTCATGAAGACCTTGCGCGCATCGCCCTTCATTTGCTTGCCGGAGGCCTCGGCGTTGCAATTCTTCATGCGCTGCTGCTGGGTGATCTTTTCGCCGGATTGCGTTGCGCCGGACAAACAGGATTTCATGAAAGCCTTGTGCGCATCGCCGGCAAGGCTTTGTTTGCCTGCCTCGGCGTTGCACGACTTCATCCGCGTCTGCTGCGCCGTTTCGGCCCAGGCACCGGTGGCCAGCATGGCGCCCACCACCAAGCCGATCAAGACGGTTTTTTTCATTGCTCCCCCTTTGGTTGAATGGAAACCACAGTCTAGCCGAGCCCATTGTTTTTTCTCGGCTTTACACTTGTAAAAACTCATGCACGGTAGTAAAAAGCAAAAAGTTTGGTTTCAAGAACCGTGCAGGTTTGGCATTACCGCAGGGCATCACCGGGTAGCGCGCTTGAATTCAGACCGACGGCCAAAAAAATCATGCCGTCCAGTCATCCGCCAGTGTTTATGCCCCTACGGGGTGCAATTGCGCTTATCGCGGTTATGTTGTTCGTGTCACGCCAAGGAGGAAGTTTGAATGGCAACAGGTACTGTCAAATGGTTCAGCGATGCCAAGGGTTTTGGATTCATCACCCCCGATGACGGCGGCGAGGATGTGTTCGCACATTTCTCCGCCATCCAGTCCAATGGTTTCAAGACCCTGAAGGAAGGCCAGAAGGTCAGCTTCGAAGTCAGCCAGGGCCCCAAAGGCAAGCAGGCTTCCAATATCCAGCCGCAAGGCTGAGTTGTTCGAGCCAGAAAAAACCCCGCCGCGGCGGGGTTTTTTCTGGCTGCGCAGGCTTACATCTTCGCCACCATCGCCTCGGCAAACTGCGAGCACTTCACCTCGGTCGCGCCCTCCATCAGGCGCGCAAAATCATAGGTCACCGATTTGGCAGCAATGGCTTTTTCCATGCTGGCCACGATCAGATCGGCCGCCTCGATCCAGCCGAGGTGGCGCAGCATCATCTCGGCCGACAGGATCAGCGAACCCGGATTGACGTAATCCTTGCCGGCATACTTCGGCGCGGTACCGTGAGTCGCCTCGAACATCGCCACGGTGTCGGACAGGTTCGCCCCCGGCGCGATGCCGATGCCGCCGACTTCCGCCGCCAGCGCGTCGGATATGTAGTCGCCGTTGAGATTGAGCGTGGCGATCACGTCGTATTCGTCCGGGCGCAGCAGGATCTGCTGCAGGAAGGCGTCGGCGATGACGTCCTTGATCACGATGCCGTTGGGCAATTCCATCCACGGGCCTTCGCCGATCAGCCTGGCGCCGAATTCGCGCGCGGCGAGCTCATAGCCCCATTTCTTGAAGCCGCCTTCGGTGAACTTCATGATGTTGCCTTTGTGCACCAGGGTCACCGACTTGCGGCCGTTGTCGATCGCGTACTGGATCGCCTTGCGGATCAGGCGCTCGGAACCTTCGACCGACACCGGCTTGATGCCAATGGCCGATGATTCGGGGAAGCGGATCTTCCTGACGCCCATTTCCTTCTGCAGGAATTCGATCACTTTTTTCACTTCAGGCGAATTGGCTTCCCACTCGACGCCGGCGTAGATGTCTTCGGTGTTCTCGCGGAAGATCACCATGTCGACCTTCTCCGGCGCCTTCACTGGGCTCGGCACGCCGGCGAAGTAACGCACCGGGCGCAGACATACGTAGAGGTCGAGCATCTGGCGCAGCGCGACGTTGAGCGAGCGGATGCCGCCCGAGGTCGGTGTGGTGAGCGGGCCCTTGATCGAGATCACATAGTCCTTCACCGCCTGCACAGTCTCGTCCGGCAGCCACTGGTCGCCGCCGTAGATCTTGACCGCCTTCTCGCCGGCGAACACTTCCATCCAGGCGATCTGCCTGTTGCCGCCGTAGGCCTTGGCCACTGCCGCATCGACCACGCGGCGCATCGCCGGGGTGATGTCGACACCGGTGCCGTCGCCCTCGATGAAGGGGATGATCGGCGTGGCGGGCACGCTCAGGGTGTTGTCGGCGTTGATAGTGATTTTCTGACCGTTGGCGGGGATCTGGATGTGCTGATAAGTCATGGGTAAGGCTCGGGTAACGTTAAAATGGGCGTTTTTTTGCGAATGTATCTGTAGCGTGGCGCGATTGATCCTGTTCAACAAACCCTATGGCGTGCTGAGCCAGTTCACCCCCGAGGGGCGCTGGCAGGGTCTGCGCGATCACCTCAGCGTGCCCGGCGTGTATGCGGCCGGGCGATTGGACGCTGACAGCGAGGGGCTGCTGATTTTAACCGATGACGGGGCGCTCCAGAGCCGCATCGCCGATCCGCGCCACAAACTGCCGAAAACCTACTGGGCGCAGGTCGAGGGAACTCCCGACGATGCCGCGCTGGAGCCGCTGCGCCGCGGCGTCGACCTCGGCGATTTCGTCACCCGCCCGGCGAAGGCACGCCTCATCGACGAACCTGCCGGCCTGTGGCCGCGCACCCCGCCGATCCGCTTTCGCGCGGCCGTTCCGACAAACTGGATCGAACTCACGATCAGCGAAGGCAAAAACCGCCAGGTGCGCCGGATGACAGCGAAAATCGGCTTCCCGACGCTGCGGCTGATCCGCGCCGCCGTCGGCGAATGGACCCTGGGCGCCTTGCAGCCCGGAGAATGGATGGAACAGCATGTCTGAAACCTGGTTGCCCCACGTCGTCGCTGCCGCCATCGTCGAGCGCGACGGCACATTCCTGCTGGTGGAGGAACACACGGCCGAAGGCCTGCGCCTGAACCAGCCCGCCGGTCACTGGGAACGCGGCGAAACCCTGCTCGATGCGGTGCGCCGCGAGGCGCTGGAGGAAACCGCACATCACGTCGAGCCGCTTGCATTGCTGGGCTGCTACAGCACCTACTACCCGCGTCGCGACATCACCTATCTGCGTTTCGCCTATGTCTGCGAAACCGTCGGTTTCGACGCCGGGCGCGCGCTCGATCACGGCATCGTGCGCGCGCTGTGGCTGACGCCGGAAGAACTCGCATCCCACCCCACGCCGCACCGCAGTCAGCTGGTGATGCGCTGCATCGAGGATTACCTGGCCGGGCGGCGCTTTCCGCTCAATTTCGTGAGCCACGCATGAGCACGCGCGTCGTTGTCGGTCTCTCCGGCGGGGTCGATTCCGCCGTTGCCGCCCATCTGCTGAAGCAGCAGGGCTACGACGTGCTCGGCGTCTTCATGAAGAACTGGAACGACGACGATGGCACCGAACAGTGCACCGCCAGACAAGACTTT
>NZ_JANJXQ010000192.1 GCF_024708915.1 Thiobacillus sp. | reverse complement strand
AAGCCGTGGCCGGGGAAGTGCTTGCCGACCGCGCCCATGCCCGCCTCGGCCATGCCGGCCACCAGCGCCTGGGCGAGCGCGGCGACCACCTGCGGGTCGCGATGGAAGGCGCGGTTGCCGATGGCGCGGCAGCAGCCGTAGTCGAGGTCGAGCACTGGGGTGAAGCTGAGGTCGACACCGTGCGCGCGCAGCTCGGCCGCGAGCACGAAGCCGATGGCACGCGCGCCCTCTAGCGCCGCCAGATCCGCGACCGCCTGACCAAGGAACTGCTGACCAACGTCGCGCTGCGGGTTGACGAAACCGGCGACGCCGACGTGTTCCGCGTCGCCGGCCGCGGCGAACTGCACCTCACCATCCTGCTGGAAAACATGCGCCGCGAAGGCTTCGAGATGGCGGTGGCCAAACCCCGCGTGGTGTACAAGGAAATCAACGGCGAAAAGTGCGAGCCGTATGAAAACCTCACCATCGACCTGGAAGACGAGCACCAGGGCGGCGTGATGGAAGAAATCGGCCGCCGCCGCGGCGAGCTGACCAACATGGAATCCGACGGCAAGGGCCGTACCCGGCTGGAATACCACATTCCCGCGCGCGGCCTCATCGGCTTCCAGTCCGACTTCATGACGATGACGCGCGGCACCGGCCTGATGAGCCACGTGTTCGACGACTACGGCCCGGTCAAGGCCGACCTGCCCGGCCGCCACAACGGCGTGCTGGTGTCGCAGGACAACGGTGAAGCGGTGGCCTACGCACTGTGGAAACTGGAAGACCGCGGCCGCATGTTCGTCAGCCCGGGCGACAAGCTGTACGAAGGCATGATCATCGGCATCCACAGCCGCGACAATGATCTGGTGGTCAACCCGATCAAGGGCAAGCAGCTCACCAACGTGCGCGCCTCCGGCACCGACGAGGCGGTGCGCCTGACCACCCCGATCAAGCTGACGCTGGAATCCGCGGTGGAGTTCATCGACGACGACGAACTGGTCGAGATCACACCGAAATCGATCCGCATCCGCAAGCGCCATCTGCAGGAACACGAGCGCAAGCGCGCCAGCCGCGCAGCAGCGTAATGCAAAACCCGGCCAGCGCCGGGTTTTTTCATGGCGGCACGGGTAGAATCCGCGCATGCATCCTGTCGAAATCGGCCTCTTCGCCGGCCTTGCCGTCCTTGCTCTCCTGACTGTTTCCCTGCTGCTGCGCCTGCGTGCGCTGCAGCGCGAACAAGCCGGGCTGCCCGCGCTGCTGGCGCAGGACATGGAGGCCCGTCACCGCGCGGTGCTCACCGACCTGCACACCGGGCTGTCAACGCAGTCCGACCGCATGCAGGCCCAACTCTCCGCTCTGCAGATCGCTCAGACCGAACGGCTGGCCGAGACGCGCGAAACCGTCACCGGCCAGTTCGGCCAGTTCCAGACCGCGATGCTGGAAAAGCTCATCGAGCAGGGACGTGCCGAGCAAAGCCTGCTGCAGGACACGCTGAAACATATGACCGCGCAGTTCAGCGAGCGCGCGCAGCAGCTGTCGCAGACGGTCGATGGCCGCCTGAATGAAATCTCCGGCAAGGTCGCCGAGCGGCTCGACGAGGGTTTCAAGAAAACCAACGAGACATTTACTTCGGTGATGTCGCGGCTGGCGGTGATCGACGAGGCACAAAAGAAAATCGAAGGACTCGCCTCCAACGTCGTGTCGCTGCAGGAAATCCTCGGCGACAAGCGCTCGCGCGGCGCTTTCGGCGAAGTGCAGCTGGAAGCGCTGGTGAGGAACAGCCTGCCACCCGACGCCTATGTCTTCCAGCACACCCTGAGAAGCGGTGCGCGCGCCGACTGCGTGCTGATCCTGCCCGAACCCACCGGCACCGTCTGCGTCGACGCCAAGTTTCCGCTGGAAAACTACAGCCGCATGTTCGACGACACGCTGCCGCCGGCCGAGCGCGAGGCAGCACGGCGGCAGTTCAAGGCCGACGTCAAAAAGCACGTCGACGACATCGCCGCCAGATACATCGTCGAAGGCGAAACCTCCGACGGTGCGGTGATGTTCCTGCCGGCCGAAGCGGTGTTCGCCGAAATCCACGCCTACCATGCGGATCTGGTCGAGTACGCACAGAAAAAGCGGGTGTGGCTCACCTCGCCGACCACGCTGATGGCGGTGCTGAATACCGCACGCGCAGTGATCCGCGATTCGGAAACGCGGCGCATGGCGCACGTGATCAAGGATGAATTGAGCAAGCTGGCGAAGGATTTTGCGCGCTTCGACGAGCGCATGAAAAAGCTCGCCACCCATATCGAGCAGGCCAACAAGGATGTGGGCGAGGTGCGCATTTCCAGCGACAAGATCAGCCGCCGTTTCCAGCAGATCGAACGGGTCGAACTCGAACACCCGGACGCGGGCGCCGCGCGCCTGCTCGACGTCGACGAATGAGCTGGTTTTCCGGCTGGCGCCGCAACCGCATTCTCCGGCACCACCTCGTGCCGCTTGCCGCGTTCCAGGCTGCGGTCGAACGCCTGCATATCCTGCGGGGGCTGACATCCGGCGAACTGGCGCACCTGCGTGAAATCGCCAGCCTGTTCATCCACGACAAGACTTTCTCCGCTGCCGGCGGCGCCGAAGTCGACGATGCCATGCAGCTGATCATCGCCGTCCAGGCCTGCCTGCTGATCCTCAATCTCGACGAAAACAGCTACCGGGGCTGGAGCGAAATCATCCTCTACCCCGACGAATTCCTGCGTCCGCGAGTAGAGATGGACGAGGCCGGCGTCGTCCACCATACACGCGACATCCTGGCCGGCGAGTCCTGGCACGGCGGCCCGCTGGTGCTGTCGCTCGCCGACGTCGAAGCCAGCGGCCTGGCCGACGGCTCCAACGTGGTGCTGCATGAATTCGCGCACAAGCTCGACATGCTGAACGGCGACGCCAATGGCTTTCCGCCGCTGCATCGCGGCATGGATTCCGCCAGTTGGGCGCGCGACTTCAGTGCAGCCTATGCCGACCTGTCCGCGCGCGTCGATGGCGGCGAAGACACTGCGATCGATCCCTACGCCACCGCCAACCCCGCCGAGTTTTTTGCCGTGTCGAGCGAAGTGTTTTTTGAAACGCCGCACGTGCTCGATGCGGAATACCCGGCGATTTACCGGCAACTGCAGCAGTTTTATCGCCAGCACCCGTTGCGCCGGGCGGAAAGCCAGACGTGACCCCAAGCCATCCCAAAACCGCCGTACGCATGGACGGCATCGCGCCGTTCCACGTGATGGACATCCTGGCACGGGCGCAGGCGCTGGAAGCCGCCGGACGCGACATCATCCATCTTGAAATCGGCGAGCCGGACTTCGCCACACCCGAACCCGTCGTCGCGGCCGGAATCGCGGCGCTGCGCGCCGGGTACACGCACTACACCGGCGCACTCGGCCTGCCCGCCCTGCGCGAAGCCATTGCCGGATTTTATGCCGCTCGCTGGCAGGCTGCAGTCGATCCCGCACGGATCGTGGTGACCCCCGGTGCCTCGGGCGCCTTGCTGCTGACGCTGGGCCTGCTGGCCGGCCCCGGCGACGAAGTGCTGATGGCCGATCCGGGTTATCCCTGCAACCGCCATTTCGCCCACTTCTGCGACGCCCGCGCAGTCGCCGTTCCGGTCGATGCCGGCAGCGGCTTTCAACTCACCCTCGAATCCATCGAGCGCCATGCCGCTTCGGCCACCCGCGCGGTGCTGATCGCCAGCCCGTCCAATCCCACCGGCACCGCCATGTCCCCCGACGAACTCGCACGCATCCGCGACTGGTGCCGCGCACAGGGCGTGGCCTTGATCGTCGACGAGATCTATCTGGCGCTCACTTACGACGGCAGCGAGCACAGCGCCGCACGCTGGGACGACACATTCGTCGTCAACAGTTTTTCCAAATATTTCTCGATGACGGGCTGGCGGCTCGGTTGGCTGATCGCTCCTGCCTGGGCCATGCCGGCATTGGAACGGCTGGCGCAGAACCTGTTCCTGGCAGCCGCCACCCCAGCGCAGCATGCGGCACTGGCGGCATTCTCGCCCGCAACCCTGGATGAACTCGAAACCCGCAAGGCCGAGTTGCGCGCCCGCCGCGATTTTCTGCTGCCCGCCTTGCGCGAGCGGGGCTTCGATATTCCGCTGGCGCCGCAGGGAGCGTTTTACCTGTATGCGGATTGCAGCCGCCACACCTCGGACAGCTACGCATTCGCCAATCTTCTGCTCGAACAGACGGGTATCGCCGCTACGCCTGGAGTCGATTTCGGTTCGCATCGCGCGGCACGCCACATCCGCTTTGCCTACACCCAGCCTCTGCCGCGGCTGGCCGATGCCATGACGCGGCTCGATCGTTTTTTGCAGGCATAAAAAAACCGGCCCGAAGGCCGGTTTTACGTTCCGTGCCCGGAATTACTGGGCGGGAGCGGGAGCGGGAGCAGCGGCATCAGCAGGCGCTTCGGCGGCAGGCGCTTCGGCGGCAGGCGCTTCAGCAGGAGCAGCTTCCATCGGAGCAGCAGCTTCCGGAGCCGGCGCTTCAGCAGCAGGCGCTTCGACCGGAGCAGCGGCTTCTTCTTTTTTGCCGCAAGCGGCCATGGAAACAGCCAGCAGGGCAGCCAGGAGGACGGAATATTTCATTTGATTTCCCTTTACTTACAGATATAAAAACCCACACCAGAGATCGGTCCGGGACTTGTGATCCAGCCGACGCGCGGAATTCTAGCAAAACGGTAATAGAAAACCACAATCTACTAAAAAATTGATTTAGCGCGTTCCGGATGTTGCCAAATTGCAACGAAACGGGTTGGATGCATTATTTTCTGGGCGTTTCGATGAACTCTCCCGGCTGGGTGCCGGGGCGCAATTTGCCTTGATAGGAAAAGCCGGTGCCATAGCGGCGGCCGCCATCCGGTGCGATGGTCAGCTCATTTTCGCTCCAGATCCAGACATGGCCATCACGGGTGTCGAGGATAAACGCGCGCGCGCCGCCCTTGCCGCCCTCGGCACCTGCCAGCGGCAGCGCCTGATAGCGTTCATTCGCCAGCGCACCGGTTGATAGCGTCAGCAACCCCAGCAGCACCCATCCTGCCCGCATCGCGCGTCCTTTCATTTGTTGTTGCCCTTGACAGCGGGCGTCTCGACGTGCGGCGAATCGGCACCCCTCGGGGTAAACAGCGCGGCCGCCGCCGCTGCATCCAGTACATATTCATGGTTGCAGATATCATCGTGAACCCGGATTTCACCCTGCTCGGCGATGATGGCCTCGCATTCCGCCTGCCCCACGCTGCGCAGCATGGAATGGATTTTGGCCGGGTCATACGGGCAGTGATAGCTGACCGGGCGAGGATCGTACACCCGCACATCCTCCTCCGGGAACAGGCGCTCGATCAGCTTGATCGCGCCGAGCCCGAGCAGTTCGTCCGCCCGCACCGTGTCGGCCAGTATCTGCATCCGGTTCCAGCCGTCCGCATCGCGCGCGGCCGCCCCCGGCAGCGCCTGCAGGAACAGACCGGCAGCCGTTTCGCGGCTGGCCGCCAGCCACAGGCGGGTGGGCAATTGTTCGGACTGCGCCAGATAATGCTCGAACGCCGCGGCCAGGGTCTCGCCTTGCAGCGGCACATGGCTCTGATAGGGCTGGCGCATGTCGGCGGTGTCGAGCGTCAGGGTCAATGCCCCGTCGCCCAGCAAGGCCGGCAGGCTGCCCGTCGCCAGATCCGGAACGCTGCGCGCCATGCCGCGCAGGCGCAATTGTTCATCGCAATCCATCACCAGCAGCGATATTTCGCCGGCGCCGCGCAACTGAAACGTCAGCCGCCCCGTCTGCTTGAGGTTGGCGGTGATCAGCGTGGTCACCGCCGCCAGCTGGCCCAACAGCTCAAGGGCAGGCTCCGGATAATCGCGCCCGGCCGTCATCTCGCGCCAGGCGGATCCCAGCTGCACCCAGACGCCGCGGATGTCGAGCTGTTCGAACAGGAAACTGCGCACCCGGCTGGGCTGAGCGTGCAAGGTGCTCAATTGAGCTGCACCCGCTCGCCCCAGGGCACCCTGCCCTTGCCCTTGACCAGCCAGATCACCGGGTAGTTCGGCGGAATTCCGGGGAAGTCGCCCTCGGCGTCGGTGAAATACACCAGCATGTCGGGGCTGCGGTTTTCCTGCTCGACCCAGTCGAATACCGGGCGGAAATCGGTGCCGCCGCCGCCTTCGAGACCGGCGGGAAGCTGCATCGTGTCCCAGGGCTCGAATTCCCACGGCGCCTGTTCGGCCACATGGTTGTCGCACGCCAGCAGCGTGATCCGGGCGCGCACCTGGCCCTTGAGCGCATCGAGCTCGGTGACGAACTCGTGCAGTTCGTCGTCGCTGATCGAGCCGCTGGTATCGATCGCCGCCACCACCTCGATGCCCTCGCTCGACAGGCGCGGCAGCAGCGCGTCGCCCTCGCGGCGCGAGGGCCGGCGCCACGAATAGTCGTCGCGCTGGTTGATCGCGAAGAAGCGCGCCAGCAAGGCGCGCCACGGCAGACTCGGGGCCAGGAGGCCGTCGACCCAGCGCATCATCGACCGGGACAGTTTGCCGGCCTGGCGCGCCGCCTGGGCGGCGGCGGCCAGCCGGTTCTTCCATTGCTCGGCAAGTTCCTCGCGCTCGCTGGGCGACAACTCGTTCGGCTTCTGCGAGGCCTGGCTGCCGCTGCCCTGCTGCTCCTCGGCTTCGCTCTGGCCTTCCTTGCCCTGGCCACCGGCCTCGCCGCCCTCGGGATCGTCCTGGCGTTCGTCCTGATCGGGACTGGCGCCTTGCTCGTTGTCGTTGTCGAACAGGTGCTGGTCGAAGGACTCTTCCGGGGTGTCCTCGGGAATCAGCGGATAGATTTCTTCGGCCGACAGCGTCATGAAGTTCTGGTCGGCAAGGATGCCGTGCAGCGGCGGCTTCAGGCCTTCCTCGATCAGGATCAGATTCACCGCGTGATCGCAGGCCACATCCCAGCGCCGCTTCATCCGATGGTTGCGGCGCTGGGGGTGGCCCATGGCGCAGTGCATCGCTTCGTGCGCGAGGACAAATTGCGTCTGCGCCAGGGACAGGTTTTCGACGAACTTCGGATTGAAATAAAACGCCTGCGCATCGGTTCCCGTGGTGGAGCACCAATCGCCGCCGACTTTCAGCGGCAGGTGCATCACCAGCGCGCCAAGAAACGGGCGCTCCATGATGAGGCGGGTGCGTGCGGCCGCCAGCTTGGTGAGGATGGGCTGCAGAACGTCGGGCTGTTCAGCCATGGATCAATGCTCGTAGAGAACCAGATCGGTGATGCTGTTGGCCCACTCGGCGAACGCCGGCACGGCGAACAACGGCCGGCCCACCGCGCGGTGCAGGTCGGACACCAGCATGACGCCCATTTCGCGCTGCGGGAAACGCTGCGCATATTTGAGGATGTTGCCGTATACCGCCGAAGCGTTGCCGCTGTCGGCAGCCTGCAATGCACGCCGCACCAGCGCTGCGGCGACGCCATACTGTAGGTCGATGCCTGCGGGCACTTCGGCATCCGCACCCGCGATGATGGCGTCGAGATCGGGCATCTGCGCCATGTTGTCGACGAAGGTTTTCAACTCCAGGCCGGCCGACTGGCCAACGCAGGCCTGCAACGAATCGGCCAGCAGTTCGGTCCGGTCGAATTTCTGCAGCGCACGGTGGGCATACTCCCACGAGCGCGGGCTGGGAAAGGCGATCGGCGTGTGCGCCGGGTCGAAGCTGAACAGCAGG
>NZ_JANJXQ010000169.1 GCF_024708915.1 Thiobacillus sp. | reverse complement strand
CGGCGAGCTTCGCCTTGACGCTGTCGATGAGGACGCCGGCGTTCACGCCCTTCAGCCCGATCAACAGGCCCTCGACCGCCTCGCCGCGGCCGTCCTGCGTCACCGCGCCGTAGCGGGTGAGCTCGCCGAGCTCGACCCGTGCGACGTCGGCGACGGTGACGACCACCCCGTCGACCGCCTTGACGCCGATGCTACGCAGGTCGTCGAGGCTGGCGACGCCACCCTTGACGCGCACGACCCACGTCTCCTCGCCCTCGTTGACGCGCCCGGCACCGTCGTTGCGCGTGTTCGTCGCGAGCGCGGTCCGCAGTTCGTCGTAGGTGACGCCGCGCGCGACGAGCGCCGCGGGATCGGGGCTCACCGAGAACGTGGCGACGCGGCCGCCAAGCGAGTTGACGTCGGCGACCCCCGGCAGCGCACGCAGCTGCGGGCGGATCGTCCAGTCGAGCAGGCTGCGCCTCTCGGCGAGCGAAAGCGGTCCCTCGACGGTGAACATGAAAAGTTCGGAGAGCGGCGTCGAGATCGGCGCAAGTCCTCCCGACACGTTGTCCGGAAGGTCGCCCTTGACGTTGGCGAAGCGCTCGGCCACCTGCTGGCGTGCCCAGTAGAGGTCGGTGCCTTCCTCGAAGTCGACCGTGATGTCGACCAGCGCATTCTTGGACACGCTGCGCAGGACGGTCTGGTGGGGAATGCCGAGCAGCTCGGTCTCGACCGGCTGGGTGATGCGCCCCTCCACCTCTTCCGGCGTCATCCCCGGCGCCTTCAGGATCAGCTTGACCTGTGTGGTCGAGACGTCGGGGAAGGCGTCGATCGGAATCTGCTGGAACGCGCGCACGCCCAGCGCCGCCAGCACCAGCGCCAGCACCAGCATGAACCAGCGGCGCGCCAGCGCGAATTCGGTCAGCATGTTCAGCATGTCATTCCCCGAGCCATTGCGCTTTGAGTGCGGCCACGCCCTTCACGGCGACACGACTGCCCTCGGCCAACCCCGCCACCTCCGCCTGGCTGGCGTTCTGGCGCACCAGCTGCACGCGGGTCGGCGCGAAGCCCTGCGGGGTTTCGACGAACACGTAGGGGGTGTTGCTCTTCCACATCAGCGCCGCCGCCGGCACCGTCAGGCTCGCGGCCGCTGGCGTCCCGGCGATGGCCGCCTGCACCGACTGGCCGGGGCGCAGCAGCGCCTGCGGATCGGCGAGACTGGCGCGCGCCAGCACGCTCTGCGACGCGCTGAGCTGCGGCAGCAGGGCGGTGATGCGCCCGCTGGCGGACGTGCCCGCCACCGTCACCGACTGCCCGACCGCGACCTGGCGGGCCTGCGTGGTCGACAGCGGAATCTCCAGTGCCAGCTTCGAGAGATCGGCCAGCTTCACCAGCGCGGTGCCGGCGTCGACGCGCTGCCCCGGCTCGGCCGCGCTCTCGATCACCACACCGGCGATCGGCGCGGTCAGCGTCATGCTGCCGCCGGCGGCCTTGCCCGTGCCCAGCATCGCGAGCGCCGTCTGTGCCGCCTGCACGCTGGCGCGGGCCGACTGCGCCTCGGCGCGGCTGGCACGCAGGCGCGACTCGGCGATCAGCCCTTCTTCGAACAGCTTTTCGTCGCGCGCCGCGCTGTCGGCAGCCAACTGCGCCTTCAGACGCGCCTGCGTCAGCGCGTTCTGCGCCTCGGCGAGTCCCGCCATCGACACGGTGACAAGCGGCGCGCCCGCCTTCACCCGGTCGCCGGGCTGCACCAGCAGCCGGGTGATCAGCGCCTCGCCTGCGGCGGCGACCACGCGCACGCTCGTGGGCGGGAGGGTGACACGCGCCGGATAGGTCTGCGCCGGGCTTGCGGCCTGCACGGTGGCGGCTGCTGCGACGATGCCGAGGTTCTTCTTCTGCGCGGCGGTCAGCGGCACCATGTCCGCGGCACCGGCGGCGGCGGTGCCGAGCAGCGCCAGCGCGAGCACACGCCTGGCAAGACGAACGACATTCATGTTGGATTCTCCCGAGCAATTAGGACAGCAGGCACGGGGGCGGGCTCCGCCGCATCCATGCCCGATCGGGTGGCGGCTCCGGATCGCAATCCGGTTCGCCGCACCGCCCCGGCTGCGACGCATCCTGCCGTTCGATCCTTAACCGTCCCTTAAGCGGAAGCGCGCCCGTGCCGCCACGAAGGCCGCGCCGCGCTTAAGGTTTGCCTAAGCTGGCGCGCCTACAGTCCGCTGCACCATCCCATCACCGGAGACTGTCATGAGACCTGATTCCTCCCACCCCCAGCGCGTGTTCGATCCGCTGCTGCGGATCCTGCACTGGACCCTCGCGCTGTCGATCGTCGCCCTCGTCGCCACGAGCCAGCTCGCCGAAGCCTTCGAGCACGGTCCCTACGAAGACGCCATATGGAACCTGCACATCCTCTCCGGCTACGTGCTCGCGGCCGGCCTGCTGACCCGTCTGCTGTGGGGACTGGTCGGCCCGGCGAGCGCCCGCTGGCGCGACCTCTGGCATCCGGGCGTGTGGAAGGCGAGCCTCGCGAAACTGCGGCTGCCGCAGGGCCATCGCGCGGGGCACGACCCGATCGCGAGCCTGGCCTACCTGTTCGCCTACGGACTGATGGCGCTGATGGTCGTCACCGGGCTGGGGCTCGCCGCCAGCGAATTCCAGGCGGGCCCGCTTGCCGGCTGGCTGGGCGACGCGGCATGGCTGGAGGACGTGCTGGAGGATCCGCACGAAGTCGGCTTCGCCCTGCTGCTCGGCTTCATCGGGCTGCACCTCGCCGCGCTCGTCTACCATCAGTTGCGCGGGGAAAAGGTGGCACAGAGCATGGTCACCGGCAAGCAATACCTCGATGCGGAAAGCGGGGTGCAGCATGATTAAGCATGGCCTCCGCGGCGGTCTCGCCGTCCTGGGCATGGCGGCCAGCCTCGCTGCCGCCGCCGAGTCACCCGCAAGCCTGATGGCGCACTACGCGCAGCAGGCAGGGGTCCCGGTGTCCACGCTGTCACCCGCGCGCGGCGAAGCGTTCTACCGCGCCACGCATCCGGGGCGTGACGGTGGCAAGCAGAGCTGCGCGACCTGTCATACCGACAACCCGAGACAAACCGGGAAGACGCGGGTGGGCAAGCCCATCGAACCGCTGGCCCCGGCCGCCAACCCGCAGCGCTTCACCGATGCGGCCAAGGTGGAGAAATGGTTCCGCCGCAACTGCAAGGACGTGCTGCAGCGCGAGTGCACCGCCCAGGAAAAGGGCGATTTCATCGCCTGGCTCAACCAGATCAAGTAAGGAGAGCGAAAGATGAATTACCTGTTACGTGGTATCGGTGTCGTGGCGGCAGTCGGCACACTCAGCCTGCTCGCCTTCTCCCTGCCGTCGGGCGGGGAGGCACGCGGCGACGGCGGCGACGATGTGATGCCCGCCCTCACCCACAAGGCCTGGCAGCAGGAATGCGGCAGTTGCCATCTGGCCTATCCGCCGTCGATGCTGCCGCGCGCATCGTGGCAGCGGGTGATGACGGGGCTGGAGCAGCACTTCGGCGAGGACGCCAGCCTTGATCCGGCAACCCAGGCTGATATCCTGAAGTTCCTGGAAAAGAACGCGGCGGACAGTGGCGGCAGCGGCATGGGCAGGCGGGTGATGCGCATGGACGGCAACACGGCGCCGCTGCGCATCACCGAAACCCGCTGGTTCGTTCGCAAGCACGACGAGGTGCCGCGTGCGACCTGGTCACGCAAGTCGATCGGCTCGGCGGCGAACTGCGCGGCGTGCCACCGCGAGGCCGAGCAGGGCAACTTCGAGGAAGACGCGATCAGGATTCCGAAATAAATGAAACGAGGCCATGCGCATACTGTTGGTGGAGGATGATCGCCTGCTCGGCGACGGACTGCAGGCCGGCCTGACGCAGGCCGGCTACGCCGTCGACTGGCTGCGCGACGGCGAGGCCGCGGTGGCGGCACTGTCGACCGAGACTTTTGCCGCGGTGGTGCTCGATCTGGGGCTCCCCAAACGCGACGGCCTGTCGGTGCTGCAGTGGCTGCGCGGGCGCCACGACGCGACGCCGGTGCTGATCCTCACCGCGCGCGACCAGCTGGAAGACAAGGTGCGCGGGCTCGACCTCGGCGCCGACGACTACGTGCTGAAGCCGTTCGACCTCGACGAGATCGCCGCCCGGCTGCGCGCGCTGGTGCGGCGCGCGCACGGCCGCCCCGAGCCGGTGCTCACGCTGGGCGAGGTCGAACTGAACCCGGCCGCGCGCACGGTGACCCGCAACGGCGAGCCGGTCGAGCTCACGCCCCGCGAATTCGACCTGCTGCATCTGCTGCTGGAAAACGGCGGCCGCGTGGTGACGCGACGCACCCTTGAGGAGCAGCTCTACACCTGGCAGGACGCGGTCGACAGCAACGCGCTCGAGGTCCACATCCACCACCTGCGGAAGAAACTGGGCAACGACCTCATCCGCACCGTGCGCGGCGTCGGCTACATGGCGTCGGCCACCGCATGAGACGGCCCACGCCGTATTCCCTGCGGCGCCGCCTGGTGTGGCTGCTGACCAGCACGGTGGCAGCGATCTGGCTGCTGACCGCGGTCGTGGTATATCAGCGCGCGCACCACGAAGCCGACGAATTGCTCGACGCCCAGTTGATGCAGATCGCCGACACGCTGCTGGCGATCGTCTCGGGCGGCGAGGTCGAGCATTTCGTCGAGGAGCTCCACGAGCACGCGACCTACACGGGGGTGCCGATCGCCTTCGAGATCTGGCACGGCGAGGACGGCCCGATGAAGCGGCTGGCGACTTCGCCGGGTCATGAAGCCTTCGAAACCGGCACGGCGCTCGGCTTCAGCGAGCACCGCCACCAGGCCTCGCTTTGGCGCTTCTACGCCGCGGAGGACGACGACGCCGAGTACCGGGTGATCGTCGGCCAGGACCACGCCGCGCGCGAGGAGCTGGCGCGCGAGATCGGCCTGTCGCTGCTGCTGCCGGCCGGCCTGGCTTTGGTCCTGATGGCACTGGCGGTGTGGGCAGTCGTCGGCCGCTCGCTGCGGCCGGTGGAGGCGCTGGCGCACCAGGTCGGCGCCCTCGACGCGCAGGCGTTGGTGTCGCTCGATGAATCGGCCGCCCTGCCGAACGAGATCGCGCCGTTGCGCACCGCGCTCAACGCGCTGATCCGGCGGGTCACCCAGGCCTTCGAGAGCGAGCGCCGGTTCACCGCGGACGCCGCGCACGAACTGCGCACGCCGCTGGCGGCGCTGAAGGTCCAGGCGCAGGTCGCACTGCGGGCGCAGACGGACGACGGCCGGCAGCACGCCCTGGCGAAGGTCGTCGCCGGCGTCGACCGCATGGCACACCTCGTCGAGCAGCTCCTCACCCTCGCGCGCGTCGACCCGGCAAACCTCGGCGCGGCCCCCGAGCCCGTCGACCCGGCCCCGGTCGTCGCCGCGGTGTGCGCCGACCTGCTGCCGCAGGCCGAACGCCAGCGGCAGTCGCTGATGGTCGACGCCGCCCCCGGGTGCAGGGTCGCCGTCGCCCCCGGCTGGCTGCAGATCGCGCTGCGCAATCTGGTCGACAACGCGCTGCGCTACGCAGGTGAAGGCGCGCGCATCGAGGTGCGGCTCGTGCAGAGCGGTTCGCGCTGCTCGATCAGTGTCGCCGATGACGGCCCCGGCGTCGCACCCGACCTGCGCGCCCAGCTCAGCGCGCGCTTCGTGCGCGGCGAGGCCGAAGGCGAAGGCTGCGGGCTGGGGCTGTCGATCGTCGCGCGGATCGCGGCACTGTCGAACGCACGCCTGGAACTCGGCGACGGCCTGCAGCGCGCCGACGGCGGACGCGGCTTCGCCGCCACGCTGCATTTCGGCAGCGCAACGGACCGGCCGGCCAGACCTCAGTAGCCGCCCGGGCCCATGCCCTTGCCGCCGCCGGGACCCATGCCACCGCCAGGACCCATGCCACCGCCGCCCGGGCCCATGCCGGGGCCACGGTCCGCGGGTGGCTCGTCAGGCAGGGTCTTGCCCTGCGCCTTGGCGCGCGCCTGCATCTTCTTGTGATGCTCCTGCCGGATCGCCGCGCGCTCCTGCTCGGTTTTGGCGGCACGCATGCGGGACTGGTATTCGGTCCGTTCCTGCGGCGTCATCAGCTCGGACCCGTAGATGCGCTCGCGCTCCTGCGTCTGCATCTGCTGGGTGGCCCGGGTCTCCTCGCGCATCTGCTCCTGCGCGGGCGCCTGGGCGAAGGCCTGCAGGGACAGGCCCAGCGCCACGCCGAACGGGAAGATCAATGTCGATGCTTTCATCTTCAACTCCTGAATATGGACGGATACCGGCACGCGGGCCGGCCATCCTCAATGTAGTCCGCTCGGCCCTGGCAGCAAGGTGCCGGGGCGCTACCTGAGCGGTTCGATCGCGGTGACGACGTAGGCGCCGTCGATCCGCTCGGCGCGGAATCTCACCATGTCGCCCACCTTCAGGGCGCCCAGCAGTGCCGGCGACACCCGGAACACCATGGTCATGGGCGGCATGTCGAGGTTGGCGAGCGGGCCGTGCTTCAGGGTGATCTTGCCGTTCGCTGCATCGATCTTGCGGACCACGCCCTCGCTCGTCGCCGGGGCCTCGGCGGCGGGCGGCGTGTCGGGTGCGGCGTGAAGCGGGGCCGCGATCACGAGCGCGGCCAGCAGGGTTATCCATCGTTTCATTGCTCGACTCCTGTTCGGGGGACGACGACAAGGGTGCCGCGCATGCCGGCCTCGTAGTGGCCGGCGATCAGGCAGGCGAATTCGAAGCGGCCCGAGCGGTTGAAGTGCCAGACGATCTCGCCGGCCTGACCGGGGTCGACGTGCGTCATGTAGGCCTCGTCGTGCACCATGTCGGGAAACTTCGCCATCATCGCGGCATGCCCAGCGAGCGCGTCGGGCGTGCCGATGACGAGCTCGTGCAGCATTCGTCCGCGGTTGTTCACGATGAAGCGCACGGTTTCGCCTTCCTCGACAGTGAGGCTGTCGGGCGCAAAGCGCATGGCGTCGCTCATGTCGAGAGCGATCGTGCGGGTGACCTGGCCGGCCTCGCCAGCGATGCCCCATGGCGTCTGTTCGGCAGCCGCGGGCGCATGCGTTCTGTCGCCATGGGCGTTGACCGCCAGCGGCAGCGCCAGCAACGCGGCCAGCAACAACGGGGTGGGTCTCATTTCATCTCCTTTTCGTTCAGTGGCCGGCATGGCCGGCGGGTTTGCGGACGACCAGTTCGAGGTCTTGCGGCATCCCTTGCGGCGAGGCGGCCTGCGGCGCCCGCAGCGGCTCGGCGACCTCGCCTGCGGCTTCGCGCGCCACCGTTCCCGGCGGGTGACGGAACCAGCCGGGATCGGAATAGTCGCCGCGCGGCTGCTCACGCCGCACCTTCACCGTGGTGAACATGCCGCCCATCTCGATCGGGCCGTAGGGCCCCTGGCCCGTCATCATCGGCAGGGTGTTGTCGGGCAGCGGCATTTCCATCTCCCCCATGTCGGCCATGCCGCGCTCGCCCATCACCATGTAGTCGGGAATGAGCTTCGCGATCCTGCCGGCGAGCCCCGTGTGGTCGACGCCGATCATCGTCGGCACGCCGTGCCCCATCGCGTTCATGGTGTGATGGCTCTTGTGGCAGTGGAAAGCCCAGTCACCCTCCTCGTCGGCGACGAACTCGATCTGGCGCATCTGGCCGACCGCGATGTCGGTCGTCACCTCGGGCCAGCGCGCGGACTTCGGCACCGGCCCGCCGTCGGTGCCGGTGACCTCGAACTCGACGCCGTGCAGGTGGATCGGATGGTTGGTCATGGTGAGGTTGCCGACGCGGATGCGCACGCGGTCGCCCAACCTCACGTTGAGGCTGTCGATGCCGGGGAAGGCGCGGCTGTTGAAGGTCCACAGGTTGAAGTCGAGCATGGTGTTGACCTGCGGCGTGTAGCTGCCGGGGTCGATGTCGTAGGCGTTGAGCAGGAAGCAGAAATCGCGGTCGACCGGATCGATCGCCGGGTGCCTGCCCTTCGGATGCGTGACCCAGAACCCCATCATGCCCATCGCCATCTGCACCATCTCGTCGGCGTGGGGGTGGTACATGAAGGTACCGGGGCGGCGGGCGACGAACTCGTAGACGAAGGTTTTGCCCGACGGGATCTGAGGCTGGGTGAGGCCGCCGACGCCGTCCATGCCGTTGGGCAGGCGCTGGCCGTGCCAGTGGATGCTGGTGTGCTCGGGCAGGCGGTTGGTCACGTAGAGGCGCACGCGGTCGCCCTCGACGACCTCGATCGTCGGGCCGGGGCTCTGCCCGTTGTAGCCCCACAGATGCGCTTTCATGCCGGGCGCGATCTCGCGCACGACCGGCTCGGCGACGAGATGGAATTCCTTCACCCCGTCCTTCATGCGCCACGGCAGCGTCCAGCCGTTGAGCGTCGCCACCGGGTTGTAGGGCCGCCCCGTCGGCGGCAGCAGCGGCGGCTGGGTATCCGGCTTGTCCATGCTGACGATTTCGGGAAGCGCCGCCATCGCCACGCTGCTGATTGAAGCGGCACCGACACCGGCGGCCGCGGCCGCACCGGTGAGCTTGAAAAAATCACGTCTTGAAGTCATGGGAAATCCTTTCAATGCCCGCCCGCCGCCACGGCGGGGGCTGAGGAAACAGAAGTGGGCGCGGCGGTTTTGCCGGGCGTGCCGAGCAGCGCCATCCGCAAGTCCGCCTCGGCCAGCCAGAAGTCGCGCTGGGCGTCGATGGCGGCGTTGACCGCGGCAATCTGCGAACGGGCGTCGGCCAGCAGCTCGAACACGCCGATCAGCATGCCGTTATAGCGCAGCAGGTTTTCGTCGGAAATACGTTTTTTCAGCGGCACCACCTCGTCGCGCAGATGCCGCGCGACGGCGTACTGGCTGTGCTGCATGGCATAGGCTTCACGCACTTCGGAACGCGCGTTGACCGCGCTCTCGCGCGCGCGCTCGAGCGCCTGGCGGTAGCGCGATTCGGCCGCCGCCACCCGGGTCTGCCCCCAGTCGAACAGCGGCAGCTCGAAGCTGATCTCATAGCCGCGCTGCTGCGGCTCCTCGTTCGAACCGTTATTGACGACGCCGAGTTCCAGCACGTTGATGAAACGCGTGCGGCGGATCAGCCCGAGATTTTTCGCCAGCGCCTCGGTCTGCAGCCGGGTCGTCTGCAGATCCAGGCGCGACGCCATCGCCTGCTGCTCGACATCGGGCAGGGCCGGCAACGCCGCGGGCAGATCCGGCAGACGCGGCGGCAACTGCAGCGTGTCCGCATTCGGCAGGCCCATCAGCCGGACCAGGCGCTCGCGGGTTTGCAGCTTGAGCTGTTCGCTGCGCGCCACCGCCAGTGCGGCGTCGGCATAGAACGATTGCTCGCGCGCCTGCTTCAGGCGGCTCCAGTTGCCCACCTGCGCCATGCGGCGCGCCAGTTCGGCGCCGGCGCCGGCGGCGTCCAGCGCCTGCTGCCGGTATTGCGCGGTCTGGCTGGCTGCCACTGCGCTGTAATAGGCGCGGCGCGTGTCGGCCGCCAGACGCAGCACGTCGAGCACCAGCATGCGCCGGGTCTGCTCGAACAGGCGCTGCTCGATTCCCGCGCGCATCGGCAGCGTCAGCAGCCGCGCCAGATTGAGATGCAGGCTGCGTTCCCATTCCACCTCGCTGCCGCGCGTCAGACGGCCGATGGAAATCCCCGGATTCGGCAAACGCTGCGCCGCCACCCGGTCGGCCTCGGCAATTCCCAGCGTGTTGAATGCTGCCTGCAGGCCGGGATTGTTGAGGAGCGCAATCTGCACCGCATCGTCGGCCGAAAGCGGCTGTGCCAGCAGGGCGTCGATGCGCGACTGAATGTGCGGGCGGGCGGCCTCGTCGCGCGACCAGGCGACCTCTTTCTGCAGGTGCGAGCGGGCAGCGGATTGAATCGCCTCGAACCCGCCGTCCGGAGACAGGCTCGCACAGCCCCCCAGCAGCAATGCCGCAGACAGCACGGCAAGGGAGCGCGGGGGGCGGGGGAAAGGCCTCACGGCCGTCTTCTCAATGTCCATGGTGGGCATGCTCCGCGTCGTTGTCGTTCTGCTGCTGCGATTCGCGCAGATAGGTGCGCCAGCCGCCGACTGCGCCGACGCGGTCGTTGGCCTCGCGCCAGTCTTGCAACGGCTCGTCGCGCCAGCCCTGATAGTGGCGGAAGGGAGACAGTACCGCTTCCGGCGGCGCAGCCTCGACGGCATCAGCCGCCGAGGCCGACGGAATCCAGGCGCACGCCCACAGCGCGGACGCCCAGAAAAAACCTGCGCGCGCCGGCGGCGCCGCATGGCGAAAAAAAGCCTTCAACATGATGAACCTCGCAAACACGCGGCACACGCCGCGGTCAGAATCGATGAAACGTGCCCTTGCCCGGCACGGGATTCAGGTGAGGTCGGGTCGGGGCGGTCGCTCGGGACCGTCGGGGACGAAAACGCCGAACGCTACGGCGGGATGGGGGGTATAGCGGTGCGCTGCCGGCGCCGGCGAGGCGACGCCGGCAGCCGGAATCGGCAGCGCCGACGCCAGGGCGCAGGCGGCGCAGTGTGCGCAATCGGAGGACGCCGAAGGGCTGCCCGGCTGCTGCTCCTGCTCATGGCAATCCGCCATCGCCGCGTCGACCGGCTGCGCCGCCGCAGCCGGAGACGGCGCGACCAGGCAATCCAGCATGGCGACAGACGCAAACGTCTGCAGCGGAACCGCCAGCATCAGCAGGATCAGCAGAAATCGGGGGAATCGGGTACGCACGCCGGCAGTGTCGTCAAAAATGAGTCAGTTGAAAGACAGCAGCATCCCCGCCCAGGTTCCCGATCCGGCTTCATCGCGCTCACGAACGCCGTTTGCGCGGCTCGTAATGCACTACGGCACGCATGATTTCGGAGTAGGGGAAATCGGCGCTGCCGCCAAACCGCTGGTTGCCCTGCAACACGGTGGCGGCGATATCGGTGGTTTCGTCCGCCGCCCCGCCCATCGCGCCGGCCAATCCGCGCACGCCGCCGCACTGGGCGCGGATTTCCTTGCCGAACGGCCACGGCGAGTCGGGACTGGTCTTCAGCGCGAACTGCGCGTTCTCGTGCAGCGCCTGATAGAACGCCAGGCAGTATTCGCGCACCACCGGGTCGCGGCAGGCGATCGCTTCGCGCTCGGCCAGGTTGAGCCTGCGCGAGCGGCTGCAGTCGGCGCAACGCGACAGCAGCGCGCGCTCGAACGGGCAGCTGTGCTCGATATAGGCCTCGCGGGCCAGTTTGTAAGCGCCTTCGTTGTATTCAGCCATAAGGCGTCATCATACAAAA
>NZ_JANJXQ010000151.1 GCF_024708915.1 Thiobacillus sp. | reverse complement strand
GGCGGCGTTGCTCGTCGTTGCCATAGAGCCGGCTATGTCGCCCACCCGCAAGGGGTAGGCCGTGGTTGTAAAGCCGATAAATCGGCAACAACCACGCTCTCCTCGCGCCTTGCCCTGCGAAAAAATCCATCCGTTTCATTACGTCCCCTTATTTCTGAGTCACGACACTAGTCATGCCTAATTCAGAAGACACCTACAGCCGGCCCTCTAAACCCCCGAGTTTCGCCGTCCGGGAGGACACTATCGAATACGGCTTCATCGGCAAACTCCAAGGCCTCAAGTATGAATACCGCGACGACATCCGCGACCGCGCCGCACTGGAAAAGAACTTCCGGGAAAGATTCGAAGCCCTCAACCGGGTCAAACTGACCGAAGCCGAGTTCGCCCGTCTGTTGGATGAGATCGTCACCCCGGATGTCTTCGCTTCGTGCCTGAGCAGCCTCGACGCCCTGATCACCGCCGCTTCGCCCACGCCTGGAATCCAAACTCGAAGACGGCTTCGCCATTTGCGAATGGCAAATCAGCGGAGGCTCTTGGCTGTTCCTGATTTTTGAAATGAGGAACCTGACGAACGGCCACAGCGAATTGAACCAATGAGCGCTTCGACTGATCCCTACGCCCGCATCTTCCTGCTGAGCCACATGCGCGCCTACACCAGTCTGGCGGGGCATATTCTCGGCTCGCACCCGCAGATCAACGGCTATTACGAAATGCACCTCGGCTACGAAGAGCCTGCTGCGCTGGACCGGCAGCTGGCGGCGTTCCGGCACGACGAGGTGCTGAAGCCGGGGAGCCGCTACCTTTTCGACAAACTGCTGCACAACGACTATGCGCTGAAGCCGGAGCGGCTGGGGCTGGCGGACATCAAGATTCTGCTGGCGCTGGCGGAGCCGGCGCACACGATCAGGAGCATCGTGCATCTGTTTCGGCAGAAGCCGGACCCGGACTTGTATGCCTCGCCGGTGGCGGCGGCGAACTACTACGTCGAGCGGGTGCGGGCGCTGGCCGAGTTTTGCCGCACGACCGACTGGCCCTACAGCTACTTCGATGCGGAGCTGCTGCAACGCGCGCCGGAGCAACTGTTGCCCCGGCTGACGGGCTGGCTGGCGCTGGATTCGCCCTTGAGCGAGCGGTACGAAGTGTTCAGCCAGACGGGTAAGCCGCGCCGGGGGGATACGTCGGTGCGGGTGCGGAGCGGGAGTATCGACCAGACCCGAACGGATTATTCGCATGTCGTGATTCCCGAGGAGGCGCTGAGCCTGGCGCAGACGGCCTACCGGGAATGCCGGGCGCGGATCATCGCGCGGGCGGCGGATTCGGCGACGCTTTAGAACAGGCTGTCCCAGGCATCTCGCTCGGCGCGGTAATTCATCAAGGCCTTGACGATCTGCCGCTTGCGTTGCGCGCGATGCTCGGCGGACTGGATCTGTCCCCAGGCGGAGGCGTGCTCGCCAAAGTTGCGGTCGATGTTGTCGATGAAGGCGCGCACCTGCCGCAGCGCATGGGCGAGATCGGGCGAATGCTCGCGGGCATGCAGCCACCAATGGCCGGCATCGAACACGAGCGCGTTCAGTTGCCGGTTCTTGTCGACGATGGCGTCGTGCTTTTGCTGGTACAGCGCCAGCAGTTCGGCCTCTTTCTCGGCGACGACGGCCTCGATCGTGTCTTGCGCAAAGGGCCGTGTCACGTCCGCCCGCTTGACCAGGGCTTCGGTGGAAAACAGCATCAGGTCGCCGAAGAACTGGCGCTCGAACTCGTTGGACAAATCCACGCTGGCCTCGTCCACCTCCACGCCGGGGCGGAAGTCGTCTCCGCAACCCGCCTCGGTGGTGCGCCGGTGCAGGTTGGGCATGTTGAAGGAGGCGAAGCGTTCCCTGATTTCGGCCGCGATCAGCCGCCCCGCGGTGGGGCCGGACATGCGCAGGCGCAGGTGGCCGAAGGGGATGACGTATTTCAGGCCGGCGTAGTTGACGATGTAGTTGCCGGGGTAAACCGTGCGCGCCGGAGCGAGCTGGGCGAAGCCGCTGCCGTAGGCAAACCCGGTCTTGCGGGTGAGATGCTCGCCGAAGAAGAAGGCATTGAGCCGCCGGGCAAAATCCGCCAGGCACGCGCGATGGTCGTGTTCGCCGGCGAGCCGGCATGAATAGGGAAAAGCCGCCGGCTGGTTGTCGAAGCCGAAGAGGCGGGCCATGTCGTGATAGGCGGCATCGCCCGCCGGCTGCCTGGGCGGCGCGTGAAACTGGCAGGCCTGATCGGCGCGCAGCGCGGCCAGGCGGGTGAAGAAGGCGCTCACGTCGTCGAGAAAGTTGGCCGCCATCACCGCCGGCGAGACGGGCGGATCGCCGACCAGCTTGCCAGTGAGCATCAGGGTATCGGTGGTGCGGAAGATCCTGTCGATGGCGTGGAAGTAATTCAGCGCGGCCACGACCTCTTCGCCGGACGCGGTCTGCCGGTTCACGCACAGCGACTGGTCGCTGTCGACCAGGTAATACAGCGTGTTGTGCCTGTTTTCGGTCAGCTGCAGAAACTTCAGGTAGCTGAGGTTGCGGTTGGCGGCCTGACCCTTGAGAGAGAATTTTTCCCTGGGCTGGGTGGTGAGCAGGTTGCCCAGCCGTTCGCGCGTATGCGGCGGCAGGGCGTGCAGCAGTTCGTACTGCTCGGCAAGGCCGAAGTGGACCACCTGCAGGCCTTTACGCCGGTATTCCTCGACCAGCTCGATATGCCGGCGGACGTTGGCTTCGTCGCGGCTGTCCTCGCTGACGACGACCTGGATCCTGTCCCACCTGCCGGATGCGTGGCCGCCGTAGTCGAACAGCATGCAGACCTGGTAGATGCTTTCGAGGCAGGCGCGCAGGTGCGACGGGCGATCCGCCACCGGGATGCCGAGGATGAAGTGGTGGCGGTCGTCCTTGCCGCGCTGCCGGATCAGCGCCTCCTGCTCGCGGAACAGTGCCTGGTAGCTCGCCAGCAGCGGGGGGAAGTCGGCCTCGGCGGACCACATGGCCTGTTCCAGCAAGAGGGCGCACTGTTCGTGGAGGTCGATCAGCGCGCCGGCGTCGTGGGTGGTGGCCAGTCGCTTGCCGAGTTCGGCCAAGCCGGGAATCGCGGCGGCGTAGCGTGCGATGCAATCCTGCAGGCACGGGCTGGCGGGTGCGGGCAAGGGGTGAGCATCCGGGGGCTCCGGAAAGCGGGGGCGGCGTTCAATGTGCGGTCGGTTCATCGGCACTGGGGCGGGTGCGCAGGCTCGCTGCGAGGCAGAGGCGTAATAGTACCCGCCTGCGCATCAAATCCGGATGGACAGGGCGCTGAGGCGGCGGCGGGTTCGCCCTGCCCATAGCCGGCACCTGCTTATTCCAGCGATCTGCTCATGCGCGTAACCGCACCCGCCTTTCCACCGTCAGCACTTCGCCCGCCGCATCCACCACCGCATACAGCCTGGGTTTCGGGCGGCCAGCCCAGGCCGGGGCGGGGGCTGGGCTGTCCAGGTACACCACTTGGGCGCCGTCGAACTGCTTTTCGACCTGCCCGCGGGCGAGCAGATCGTTGAGGGCGTCGATGGAAATCCCGCGTTGCCGCATGCGGCTGAAGGCGAGGGGGCTGATCTTTCCGAGTTTCATCATGAGGCTTCTCCTGCGTGCGTGCGGTTGCAGCTGCCTGCCAGGCGGCAGGCAGCTATCGCGTATGGCGTTTTCCGGATCCGGTATTTATACTGTATGCAAACACAACTGTACATGCATACAGCATTTGGAGGAAGCCCCATGCGTGACCTGACCCGCCGCCAGGAAGAAATTTTCAACCTCATCCGGGAGTGCATCGAGACCACCGGCCTGCCGCCGACACGCGCCGAGATTGCGCGGCACTTCGGCTTCAGTTCGCCGAACGCGGCCGAGGCGCATCTCAAGGTGCTGGCGAAAAAGGGCGTGCTGGAACTGTTGCCGGGAGCGTCGCGCGGCATCCGGCTGCCGGGCGGTGGCGGTCTGCCGCTCGTCGGCCGGGTGGCGGCGGGCAGCCCGATCCTGGCGCAGGAGAACATCGAGCGCCACTACCAGCTCGACGCCGCCCTGTTCTCGCCGCGCGCGGACTATCTGCTCAAGGTGAGCGGCATGAGCATGAAGGACGCCGGCATACTGGACGGCGACCTGCTCGCGGTGCATCGCAGCGCCGAGGCGAAGGCCGGGCAGGTGGTGGTGGCGCGGATCAGCGACGAGGTCACAGTGAAGCGCTTCCAGCAGCACGGCCACACCGTGCGGCTGTTGCCGGAAAACCCCGACTTCGAGCCTATCGTGATCGACCTCAGGCGCCAGGAACTGGTCATCGAAGGCATCGCGGTCGGGGTGATCCGCAGTGGCAATATCCTGTAAGCGCGACAGGCGGTCGTTACGGGCTTCGATTACACCAGCCGGGCATCGGCTATATTTCAAAGACAGAATCGCTCGATCGACACCGCATTCTGCGGAGCCTCGACCGCGCGATACCCCGGTGCACGGGGTTCCGCCAGGAGGCGCCTCATGTCGAGGAAAATCACCGCTGTCGCGAGTCCGCAGCAGATATGGGAACAGCTGTCGCGCAACGCGCCGATGTTCATCCTTGACGTGCGCAACCGCGACGAGTTCGAGCGCTGGCGGGTCGAGGGCCCGCATTCCGTCCCCACGCTCAATATCCCGTATTTCGAGCTCCTCGACCTGGAGGGTGGGGAGGATGTCGCCGAAGCCGTGATGCGCGGGGTGAAGGCGCAACTCATGGCGCAGCTGCCCGTCGATCGCCCCATTCTTGCCGTCTGCGCCGAGGGCAATACCTCCGGTTACGTCGCGGAAGGGCTGCGCCGCCTGGGCTTCGAGGCGGCGAACCTGGAAGGCGGCATGGCGGCGTGGGGCGATTTTTACGCCTGGCGCCCGGTCGAGGAGAACGAGCGCTTTTCGCTTTACCAGGTGGTGCGTCCTGCGCGCGGCTGCCTGAGCCACGTTCTGGTGAGCGGACATCGCGCCGCGGTATTCGACCCCGCCCGCCACATCGGGTTTTATCGCGAACTGGCCGCCGCGCTGGGTGCGCGGATCGAACGGGTGCTGGATACGCATCTCCACGCCGACCATCTGAGCGGCGGCCCGGCGCTGGGGCAAGGCGACCATATTCCCTACCATCTGCATCCCTACGACGCGATCCATCCCGTAGACATGCTGCCCGCCCGCGTGGCATACCGCCCGCTGGAGGCGGGGCAGACGCTACACATCGGCTTGGCCGAGGTGAGGGCATTGCATTTTCCCGGCCACACTCTGGGGATGGTCGCCTTTCTCATCGAGGGGCGTTATCTGCTGAGCGGCGACAGCCTGTTCCTGGAATCCGTCGCTCGCCCGGATCTGGGCGGCAAAGCCGAGGCATGGACCCCGCTGCTTTACGAATCGCTGAAGCGGATGGCAGAACTGCCGGACGAGACGGTGGTGCTGCCGGCCCATTTCAGCGATATCGCGGCAGGCGATGCAAACGGCATCTTCCGCGCCACCCTGGGCGAACTCAAACAGCGCAATCCGGGCCTGCTCAAGCTGGCCGAGGGCGAAAAAGCTTTCTGCGACTACATCCTGGCGAACCTGCCCGTGTTTCCCGAGGCCTATGTCGAGATCAAGCGGGCCAACGCCGGGCTCGTCAGTCCGGACGCGCGCATGGCGCAGGAACTGGAACTGGGGAAGAACATCTGCGCCGTCGGCAAGGGTGCCGAGCGAGCGCGTGCGGATTGATATCGACGCGGAAAATCAAGGTGATGCGTGATACTCCTGATAAACGGGATCATATTTGGGAAGCGGCCTCGCACGCGCGTGCGGCCGTCCCGGGGCCCGCCCACATGCCGCTCTTTTTCGAATCCGAGGCAGCGCGGGATGCGTGGCCGGCGAACTACAGGAGAGGCGCTTGCTTGTGACCTTCACCACCAAGGGGTTGATCCACAGGCGCTCGGCGGGGATGCGCTCGGCGGCCTTCTTGATCAGGTCGACCATGTGCTGCTCGGTCGGGATGTTGGGCGAATGGATGTCATAGACGCCCGGGCCGAGCTCGTTCGGGTACTTGAAGCGGTCGAAGGCACCCAGCAGCTCCATGTCGGAGCGCGCGGTCTCGATCGTGATGACGTCGGCGTCCATCGCGGCGATCGCCTCGATGATGTCGTTGAATTCCGAGTAACACATGTGGGTGTGGATCTGGGTCTCGTCCGCCACGCCGTTGGCAGCGATGCGGAAGGACTCCACGGCCCAGTCGAGGTAGGTTTTCCCCTGGGACTTGCGCAGCGGCAGGCCTTCGCGCAGGGCGGCCTCGTCGATCTGGATCACGCGCGCGCCGGCCTTCTCCAGGTCCAGCACCTCCTGGCGGATGGCCAAGGCGAGCTGCTTGCAGGACACCGAGCGTGGCTGGTCGTCGCGTGCGAAGGACCAGTTGAGGAGGGTGACCGGGCCGGTCAGCATGCCCTTCATCGGCTTGTTCGTCATGGACTGGCCGTACTTGATCCACTCCACGGTCATGGCCTTCGGCCGGCAGATGTCACCGAACAGGATGGGCGGCTTGACGCAGCGTGAGCCGTAGGATTGCACCCAGCCGAATTGGCTGAAGGCGTAGCCGTCGAGCTGCTCGCCGAAATATTCGACCATGTCGTTGCGTTCGGCCTCGCCATGCACCAATACGTCCAAGCCAAGCGCTTCCTGTTCGCGAACGCTATGGGCGATCTCGGCCCGCATGGCGGCCTGGTAGGCTGCCTCGCCGATCTCGCCTGCCTTGAACCGGCTGCGTGCCTGACGGATTTCGGCTGTTTGGGGGAAGGAGCCGATGGTGGTGGTGGGAAACTTGGGCAGCTTGAGTTGGGCCGCCTGCTTGGCGGCACGGACGGCGTAAGGGCTCTGGCGCTGGCCGAACTGGGGCGTGATCCCGGCCAGGGCGGCCTTGACCGCCGGGTCGTTGACGCGTGGCGAGTTGCGGCGGGCATCACAGGCGGCGCGGTTGGCATTCAGTTCCGCCTTGGTGGCGTCGCGGCCGTGGTTCAGGGCGGCAGCAAGCACGCGCAGTTCTTCAAGCTTCTGCTTCGCGAAGGCCAGCCAGGACTTGATCTCGCCGTCCAGATTCTGTTCGCTGTCGAGGTCCACCGGCACATGCAGCAGCGAGCAGGATGGCGCGATCCACAGGCGGTTGCCCAGGCGCTCGGCGATGGGCTCCAGCCAATCGAGCACCGCGTTGAGGTCGGTCTTCCAGATATTGCGGCCGTTGATGACGCCCAGCGAAAGTACCTTGTGCGCGGGCAACAGGCCCAAGAGCGGCTGGATGTCGTCGCGACCGCTGATCGCGTCGACGTGCAGGCCGGCCACGGGCAGATTGGCAGCGAGGTGCAGGTTTTCAAGCAACTGCCCGAAGTAGGCGGTCAGCAGCAACTTGGCCCGGCTCGCCTTGAGCGTGTGGTATGCGATATTGAAGGCATGTTGCCAGCCAGCACCCAGTTCGGTGACGAGGATCGGTTCGTCGATCTGCACCCACTCCGCCCCCGCGTCGGCCAGCGCCTCGAGCAGTTCGGTGTAGAGCGGCAGCAGGCGCTCCAACAGGGACAGCTTGTCGGAACCGTCCTTTGCCTTCCCGAGGGCGAGGTAGGTAACGGGGCCGATGATCACCGGCTTGGCCTTGACTCCTTGGGCTTTGGCCTCGGCCAGTTGCTCCAGCAGACGCGAGGCGTCCAGCTTGAACCGGGTGGCGGCGGTAAATTCGGGGACGATGTAGTGGTAATTGGTGTCAAACCACTTGGTCATCTCGCCGGCGGCCACGCCACCGCACGCACCACTGCAGCATTGCGTCTCGGCGGAGTGGGCCGAGCGGCCACGCGCCACGCGGAAAGCGTTGTCCAGCGCATCGCCGTGGAAACCCTGAACCCGTTCGGGCAGGTTGCCCAGGGTGAAGCTCATGTCCAGCACCTGGTCATAGAACGCGAAGTCACCGACCGGTGCCAGGTCCAAGGCTGACTGGTCCTGCCAATGGCGGCGCCGCAGTTCAGTGCCTAGCGTCTTTAGCGCGTCGCGGGAAGACTGATCCTTCCAGTAGGCCTCGAGGGCGAATTTCAATTCGCGCTTGGCGCCAATGCGGGGAAAGCCGAGATTGTGGGTGAAAGCCATGATGGATGCCTCGATCAATGTAACGTGGCGGCATCCTAGGCGCATCGATCAATGAATAAAAATGGTATTAATTCATTCATAGATGAATTTTTCTCATGTAATAATCGCGCATGGCCGTTCTGGAACGCATCCATCTCGAAATCGTCCATGCCGTGGCTCGGCACGGCTCCCTTACGGCCGCCGCAGAAACGCTCCATCTGACCCAGTCCGCCCTGAGCCACACGGTTCGCAAGCTGGAAGACCAGCTTGGGCTAACCATCTGGCATCGCGAGGGCCGCAGCCTGCGTCCCACCCAGGCCGGCATCTATCTGCTGTCCATGGCCGACCGGCTGCTGCCGCAACTCCAGCATGCCGAGGAGCGTCTTGACCAGTTCGCCCGGGGCGAGCGCGGCACCCTGCGGATCGGCATGGAATGTCACCCGTGCTACCAGTGGCTGCTGAAAATCGTGTCGCCCTATTTGTCCGCATGGCGGGCCGTAGACGTGGACGTGAAGCAGAAATTTCAGTTTGGCGGCATCGGCGCGCTGTTCGCATACGAGATCGAGCTGCTGGTGACGCCCGACCCGCTCTACAAGCCCGGCCTCACCTTCGAGCCGGTGTTCGACTACGAGCAGGTGCTGGTCGTCGGCCCGGGGCACCCCCTGCGTCAGGCCGCCTACGTTCAGCCCAGCCAGCTCTCCGACGAGACACTGATCACCTATCCCGTGGAAACCGACCGGCTCGACATCTATACCCGCTTCCTCACGCCGGCCGGCGTCAGCCCCCGGCGTCACAAGGCCATCGAGACCACCGACATCATGTTGCAGATGGTCGCCAGTGGGCGCGGCGTGGCCGCGCTTCCGCGCTGGCTGGTGGAGGAGCAGGCCGACAGGTTCGATGTCGCCCCGGTCAAGCTCGGCCGCCAAGGCGTGGCCAAGCAGATCTACCTGGGTTTCCGCGATGCGGACGCAGAGATCGACTACCTCCGCGCGTTCGTGGAGCTCGCGCGCGGCCAGCGCGATAAGGAAGAGAGAACGAGATGAACCCCACGCGGCCAGCCGCAGCCCCTCGGCCTTTTCGTTCTTGGCGCCGGGGTTGGTCGTGCCGACCATGAGTTGTCACCCAGCCCCCAGCCGGAAGGGGCGGAGCGGATTCCGTTACCGGGATTTCAGGCGGGATGACTCGAGTCTCGTGGGAGCGACATCCAGCTGCCTTTACGCTATTTAACATAATATACATTATGCGCAGTAGCCGAGGCCAAGGGGCAATCCGTGCCGCCTCGGAAACCCGCATGCCTTCGTCGCCAGAATCGCCCCTTCTCGGGGTCGTCGGCTGACCTGGGTTTTTCGTCCCCGGTCGAGGGTCGCCGGTCAGAGTCCGGGTCTACTGTAATACCCGGACTTAGTGCAATGGGTTGCAC
>NZ_JANJXQ010000144.1 GCF_024708915.1 Thiobacillus sp. | reverse complement strand
GACGGCTTCATGATCCAGGGCGGCGGTTTCGAACCCGGCATGACGCAAAAGCCGACGCGCGCCGCGATTGAAAACGAAGCCGCCAACGGCCTCAGGAACGAGGCCTATACCATCGCCATGGCGCGCACATCCGACCCCAATTCAGCCACCGCGCAGTTCTTCATCAACATCGCCAACAACAGCTTCCTCAACTTCACCGCACCGACCCCGCAGGGTTACGGCTACGCCGTGTTCGGCAAAGTGGTCGAAGGCATGGACGTGGTCGACAAGATCAGGAAAGTAAAAACCGGCAACCGCGCCGGGCATCAGGACGTGCCGCAGGAAGACGTCGTCATCGCCCAGGCCGAAATCGCCTGATTGGCCCGGTGAGCCCGACCTCGTCGTTGAAAACGGGCCGCACCTTCTTTGTCGCCGACCTGCATCTAACCGACGAACGCCCGGTCGCCACCGGGCGTTTTTTTCGTTTCCTGGATGAGGAAGCCGCGGGCGCGGATGCTCTCTACATCCTGGGCGACCTGTTCGAGGCCTGGATCGGAGACGACCACGACGAACGGGTCGCCCGCGACACGGCGCTGCGGCTCAAGGCCCTGGCCGCTGCGGGCACGCCGGTGTATTTCATGCACGGCAACCGCGACTTCATGCTGGCCGGGCGCTACGCTGCACTGGCCGGCATGACGCTGCTCACCGACCCCACCCGGATCGATCTGTACGGCGTGCCGACGCTGCTGATGCACGGCGACACCCTGTGTAGCGACGACATGGCTTACCAGGCCTTTCGCCGCCGGGTGCGGCACCCGCTGACGCTGGCCTTGTTGCGGCAGCTGCCGCTGGCCTGGCGCCGCCGCCTGGCACGCCAGGCGCGGGCAGGCAGCGAATCAGCCAAGGCAGGCAAGCCGGCCGCGATCATGGATGTGAATGCCGATGCCGTGCTGCGCGTGCTGCGCGAACATCGGATCTGCCGCCTGATCCACGGCCACACGCATCGCCCGGCGCAGCATGTCCATGCGGTCGACGGCCATGACTGCGAACGTTGGGTGGTGCCGGACTGGTATGCGCGCTGGGGCTATGTGGTGTGCGGCGCCGCCGGGTGCGCGCTCAGGACGGAAGATTTATGACGGCGCGTTGATCGTCGCCATGCCGTCCGGCACGCTGAACAGTTCAGGCCGCAGCGGCTGCCGGGTTTCGCTTTCGAGCTGCCGCGTGCGCCCGGTGAACTCGCGCTCGTCCAGCGGCAGGCCAAGCGCCAGCGTGGCGCCCGATTCCCATACATGATTCGCCAGATCGCAGTCGCGCTGCATCTCGGGCGGCGCATCCTTCCAGACGCGGTATTGCGTGGCGGCCAGGATGGATTTCAACTCGGCCATCGCGCGCGCCGCATCCGGCGCGGCACGCTGGGCGGCCACGCCTTCGCTGCACACCACTCCTTTTACGCTGAGACTGAAACGCCGGGTGCCGCGTGCAGCCTTGTGGACATCGAGCCGCGGCTTCCAGCCGGCAGGCTTGGGCGGCAGCATGCCGGAAGTGAACACCATTGCCAGCCTGCTTTCGCGCATGACGTTGACGACTAGACGCTGGCGCCGGTCCAGCAGGACGAAATCGCCGTCGTCCTCGCCGCTGTCCATGCGCATGAAGTCAGGCGTCACCAGGATGCGCGTCGGGTAAGGCGCATCGCCCGGATCCTGGTCGACATAGCGCACCACGGCCATGTCGGCTGCGTGGACCGCGCCGACGCACACCAGCAGGAGTGCGGACAGTGCCTGCTTCATGCCAGCCCGCGCGCAAGATCCGCCTGGATGTCAGCCACCGCTTCGAGCCCCACCGCGATGCGCACCAGTCCGTCGCCGATGCCGGCTGCCGCGCGCTGCTCCGGCGTCATGCGGCTGTGGGTGGTGGTGGCCGGATGGGTGATGGTGCTCTTGGTGTCGCCGAGGTTGGCGGTGATCGACAGCATTTTCGTCGCGTCGATCAGCTTCCAGGCGGCATCCTTGCCGCCCTTGAGCTCGAACGAGACGATGCCGCCGCCGGTTTTCTGCTGGCGCATCGCGAGTTCATGCTGCGGGTGCGACGGAAGACCCGGATACCACACACGCGCCACCTGGGGCTGGGCTTCCAGCCATTGCGCCAGCGCCAGCGCGTTTTTCGAATGCGCTTCCATGCGCAGCGAGAGCGTTTCCATGCCTTTGAGAATCACCCACGCGTTGAATGCCGACAGCGACGGGCCGGCGGTGCGCAGGAAAGTGTAGACGCCTTCCATCAGCGCCTGGCTGCCGAGCACCGCGCCGCCGAGCACCCGGCCCTGGCCATCGAGATATTTGGTGGCGGAATGGATCACGATGTCGGCGCCGAGTTCGAGCGGCTTCTGCAGCGCCGGTGAACAAAAGCAGTTGTCGATCGCGAGCCAGGCGCCGGCCTCGTGCGCGATGTCTGCGAGTGCGCGGAGGTCGCTCACCTCGGTGAGCGGATTGGACGGCGACTCGACGAAGAACAGTTTGGTGTTCGGCCTCACCGCCGCGCGCCATTCCGCCGGATCGGTCGGCGACACGTAGGTCGTCTCGATGCCGAAACGGCCGAGGATGTTGGAAAACAGCTGCACGGTGGAGCCGAAGATCGAGCGCGACGCGACGACGTGCTCGCCCGCCTTCATCAGCCCCATCACGGTCGCCAGGATCGCCGCCATACCGGAGGCGAAGGCGACGCAGCGCTCGGCGCCTTCGAGCGCCGCCAGCCGCGCCTCCATCATCTGGACGGTGGGGTTGGTGAAGCGCGCGTAGATCGGGCCGGGCTGCTCGCCCTTGAAGCGCGCCGCTGCTTCCGCCGCACTGCCGAACACGAAGCTGGAGGTGAGGAACATCGCCTCCGAGTGCTCGTTGAACTGGCTGCGCACGGTGCCGGCGCGAACCGCCAGCGTTTCAAGATCGTAAGCGTCGTCCATGTGCATCAGCCGTTGCTTGCCAGATTGAGGTCGAGTTGCTGGGTCGACAAGGCCGACGGCGGCGGCGTTTCGCCATTGCGCACGGCCTCGACGAAATTCAGGTATTCCGGCGTGACGTCGCCGGTGATGTAGCGGCCGTCGAAGCACGAGGTATCGAAATCGGGAATCGCCGGGTTGCCGGCCCGAACCACGCTCACCATGGCGTCGAGATCCTGATAGATCAGGGCATCGCAGCCGATCTCGCGCGCGATCTCCGCGTCGGTGCGGCCGTTGGCGATCAGCTCGTTGCGGGTCGGCATGTCGATGCCGTAGACGTTCGAATAGCGCACCGGCGGCGAAGCCGAGGCGAAGTACACCTGCGCAGCGCCGGCATCGCGCGCCATCTGCACGATCTCGCGGCTGGTGGTGCCGCGCACGATGGAGTCGTCGACCAGCAGCACGTTGCGGCCCTTGAATTCTTCACCAATCGCATTGAGCTTCTGCCGCACCGATTTCTTGCGCAGCGCCTGCCCCGGCATGATGAAGGTGCGGCCGATATAGCGGTTCTTGATGAAGCCTTCGCGATACGGCACGTTGAGATGATTCGCCAGCTGCAACGCCGAGGGGCGGCTGGTGTCGGGAATCGGAATCACCACGTCGATGTTCAGATGGGCGAAATCGCGCTTGATCTTTTCGGCCAGCGAGATGCCCATCGCCAGACGCGTGTTGTAGACCGAGACGCCGTCCATCACCGAATCCGGGCGCGCGAGGTAGACGTATTCGAAGATGCAGGGATTGAGCACCGCACGGTCGCTGCACTGGCGGCTGTGCAGCTTGCGCTGGTAATCGACGAACACCGCTTCGCCCGGCGCCACGTCGCGCAGCAGGCGGAAGCCGAGGGTGTCGATCGCCACGCTTTCCGAGGCGACGATGTACTCGTGCGGGGCGACCTGATCGTTGACGCCGATCACCAGCGGACGGATGCCGTGCGGATCGCGGAAGGCCAAGAGGCCGTAGCCGGCAATGAAGGCCGTCACCGCGTAGGCCCCCTTGCAGCGCGCATGCACACCCGCCACCGCACCGAAGATCGTATCCAGGTTCAGCTGCTGCCCCGAGGCGCGCACTTGCAATTCATGCGCCAGCACGTTCAGCAGCACTTCGGAATCCGAATTGGTGTTGACGTGGCGCAGGTCGGCGCGGAACAGCGATTCCTTCAGTTCATCGGTATTGGTGAGGTTGCCGTTGTGCCCCAGCACGATACCGTAGGGCGAATTGACGTAGAACGGCTGCGACTCGGCCGACGACGAAGCGCTGCCCGCAGTGGGGTAGCGCACGTGCGCCACCCCCATGTCGCCCAGCAGGTTGCGCATGTCGCGGGTGCGGAACACGTCGCGCGCCAGGCCCTGTCCCTTGTGCATATGGAAGCGGCTTTCCTCTGCCGTCACGATGCCGGCGGCATCCTGGCCGCGATGCTGCAGCACCATCAGCCCGTCGTACAAGAGCTGGTTGGCCGCCGAATTGGAAACGACTCCGATTACCCCGCACATACAGCGCACCCATCCATGAAATTATTCAAAACGAACGTACTTCGCCACCTCTGCCGGCACCAGCGGCAAGGCGCGCTGCGCCATCGCCTGCAGGCTGTCCGACAGCATGGCCTGCTTCCAGAAATCGGTACGCGGCAGCGAGGTCAGTCCAGCCGCCAGCGTCAGGCCAGCCAGTATCACCAGCCCCTTGGCCAGCCCCAGCACGCCGCCCAGCACTTTGTCGGCGCTGCCCAGTCCGGCCGCCTTGACCAGCGAAGCCAGGGCATGCCCCAACAGCAGTACGCCAATCAGCACCGCCAGAAAAATCACCGCGAAGCCGGCGAAATAACGAATGCCCGGATTGTCGGTTGCGATCGGCAGCAGGGGGGCCACCATCAGCGCGCCCCACTTGCCCAGCACAAAGGCCAGGATCCAGGCCGCCAGCGAAAACAGCGTATCCACCATGCCGCGCATCAGCCCGCGTACCACGGTCAGAACCAGCACCAGCAGCACGATGAGATCGAGCATGCTCATTTTGTGAGCACCTGTCCGGCCATGCCATTTTCGGCCAGTTTCACCGCAGCCGCCACTGCGGCTTCGCGCGAGGCATAGGGGCCCACGCGCACGCGCGTCAAGGCGCCCACCTTGTCCGTGTAGGCCGGCAACCCGGCGCTGGCTGCACGCGCCTTGAGCGCACTGGCCTTGGCGGAATCGGACAGTGCGGCAAGCTGCACCACGAAAGCCTCGCCGGTTGCCGCGGATTTGGCCTGCGGCGCAGGCGTCGGCGTCGGTGTGGGTTTCGCAACCGGTTGGGGCGCGGGTTTGGGCGGTTCCGGCTGAGGCGCGGGCTTGGGTGCTTCGGGTTTGCGCGGTTCGGGTTTGCGCGGTTCGGATCTGGGCGCCGGTCCGCTGAGCGTTGCCGCAGGCGGTGCGGGTTGCCTCGTCTCCAGTTGCGGGGAGGGGGGCGGTGCCGCCACGACGGCAGCCTGCTCCGCTTCGCTGGACGGATCCGGCTCATCGCGCAATTCGGCGACCGGCGACACTGCCATCTTCACCGCCAGCGAACTGGCAGGCGGCGGTTCGTCTTCCAGCAACAGCGGCAGCACGATCACCGCCAGCAAGGTCAGCGCAACCGCGCCGATCAGGCGGCGCCGGGCGCGGCGTTTGAGGTCATTTTCACTGCTGGGTGGCGGCATGGTCGAGCACGGCGGCAACGGTATAGAACGAACCGAAGACGAGAATTCTATCACCTTCGCATGCCGCGCTTCGCGCCTCCGCCAGCGCCGCATTCACATCCCGCTGCACCTTGACCGGGGCATGGCCTGCGTGCGTGCGCAGGATGGCTGCCAGCGCCGCGGCATCGCGCGCACGCGGCGAAACAGGCATGCACGCCCACCACGCATCGATCTCGCCGGACAGTGCGGCGAACACGCCTGCCGCATCCTTGTCCGCCAGCATGCCCACCACCGCCAGCGTGCGCCCGGCCACCGGCTGGTCGCGCAAGGTGGCGGCCAGCGCCCGCGCCGCTTCCGGGTTGTGCGCCACGTCGAGAATGACTTCCGGCGCATGGGCGATGCGCTGAAATCGCCCTGGCGCCCGCGCCACGGCAAGCCCCTGGCGGATCGCCGCCTCGCTCACCGGCAGGCGGGGGCGCAAGGCCTCCAGTACCGCCAGCGCACCGGCTGCATTGCGTAGCTGATAGCCCCCCGCCATGGCGGGCAAGGGCAGATCGGTCCAGTTGCACGCCCTCCCCCGATAGGTCCAGCGATCCGTCTCGCGCTGCACGGCGAAGTCGCGGCCCGCGCAGCGCAGGTCGGTGCCGAGGTGCCGGGCGTGCTCGATCAGGCTGGCAGGCGGTTCAGGGTCGGCGCAGACGGCGGGACGGCCGGCGCGGTAAATGCCGGCTTTCTCGAAACCGATCTTTTCGCGGGTATCGCCCAGAAATTCCATGTGGTCGAGGTCGACGCTGGTGACGACCGCGGCATCGGCGTCGAACGCATTCACCGCGTCGAGACGCCCGCCGAGGCCGACTTCGAGGATGGCCACGTCGACGCCGGCATCGATGAACTGCAGCATCGCGCCCAGGGTGCCGAATTCGAAATAGGTCAGCGAGATGTCGCCACGCGCGGCATCGACTCTTTCAAACGCGGCGACCAGTTCGGCGTCGTCCGCCTCCCTGCCGGCAATCCGCACCCGCTCGTTATAGCGCAGCAGGTGCGGCGAGGTGTACAGGCCGGTCTTGTAGCCGGCGGTGCGGAGCATGGCTTCGAGATAGGCGCAGGTGGAGCCTTTGCCGTTGGTGCCGCCGACGACGATGAGGGGAAAGGCGGCATCCAGCCCGAGCGCATCCTTGACGCGGCGTACCCGCTCCAGGCCAAGCTCGATGGTGCTGGGATGCAGCTGCTCCAGCCGCGCCAGCCAGCCGGCCAGCGAAAGACCCGAGCGAGCTGGCACGCCCTAGGCAGCCAGCGCCGGCCGGCCCATCATCATCGCCAGCGTGGTGGCGAGTTCGTCGCGCATCTGGCGGCGGTCGATGATGCGGTCAATAGCGCCCTTCTCCTGCAGGAATTCGGCGCGCTGAAAGCCTTCCGGCAGCGTCTCGCGCACGGTCTGCTCAATCACGCGCGGACCGGCAAAGCCGATCAGCGCATTCGGTTCGGCGACGATGAGGTCGCCCAGCATGGCGAAACTCGCCGACACGCCGCCCATGGTGGGGTCGGTCAGCACCGAGATGAAGGGCAGGCGGTTGCGCGAGAGCTGGGTCAGCGCAGCCGAGGTCTTGGCCATCTGCATCAGCGAGAACAGGCCTTCCTGCATGCGTGCGCCGCCGCTGGCGGAAAAGCAGACGAAGGCCGAGTTCGATTCGATCGCCGCTTCCACGCCGAGCACAAAACGCTCGCCCACCACCGAGCCCATCGAACCGCCCATGAACTTGAATTCGAACGCCGCCGCCACCACCGGCACTGCCTTGACGCTGCCGCCCAGCACCACCAGCGCATCGGTTTCCGACGTGCCGGCCTGGGCCTCTTTAAGACGGTCGGGATATTTCTTGCTGTCCTTGAACTTCAGCGGATCGAGTGGCGTCACCTGGGCGCCGATCTCGTGCTGGCCCTCGGCATCCAGCAGCATGGCCAGCCGCTGCCGTGCGCCGATACGGTGATGATGGCCGCATTTGGGACACACCTCCTGATTGCTTTCGAGGTCTGCACGGTACAGCACTTCATTGCATGCCGGACACTTGGACCACAGGCCCTCGGGCATGGATTTCTTGTCGGTCAGCGCACGCCGTTTGATTTTCGGCGGCAAAATTTTCTGGAACCAGCTCATCGTTATTCTCCGCTACCTTATTTCGACGCCGCGTCGACACCCCGGCGCAAATCCTGCACCAGGTGTTTCACCCGGCTGATCACCTCGTTTTCGGGCGCCGTCTCGATCTCGTGCACGATGCGGCTGCCCACCACCACGGCGTCGGCAATACGCGCCACCGCTTCGGCTGTCGCCGCATCGCGGATGCCGAACCCCACCCCCACCGGCAGGCTGCAACGTGCGCGAACCATGGCAAGCTTGCGCGCCACTTCCTCGATGTCGAGGCTGGCCGAGCCGGTCACTCCCTTCAGCGACACGTAATAGATGAAGCCGCCGGCAACCGCCGCCACCTGCTCCACCCGGGATTCCGGCGTGGTCGGCGACAGCAGGAAAATCGGATCGATGCCGTGCGCCTTGAATACATCGGCCACGCCGTGCGACTCTTCCGGCGGAATGTCCACCGTCAGCACGCCGTCCACGCCGGCCGCCTGGGCGGCCAGGGCAAAGGCCTCGTAACCCATGCGCTCGACCGGATTGGCATAGCCCATCAGCACCACCGGCGTGGTCGCGTTGGTCTTGCGGAATTCCGCCGTCATCGCCAGCACGTCCTTCAGCCCGACCTTGTTCGCCAGCGCCCGCTCGGAGGCGCGCTGGATCACCGGTCCATCCGCCATCGGATCGGAAAACGGCACCCCCAGTTCGATGATGTCCACCCCGGCTTCCACCAGCGCGTGCATCAGCGGCACCGTCAGGCCCTTGCCGGGGTCGCCGGCAGTGATGAAAGGGATCAGGGCTTTCCTGTTTTGCGCCTTGAGCGCGGTAAAAGTCTGGCCGATGCGGCTCATGGTTCAGTCTTCTTCAAAATAATCAGTGTCTAAGCGCTTCACCGTATAGACATCTTTGGTAGAAACACCCAGATCGTGGTCCATCATCAGTTCCGCCAACATTGGGCCGTCAATCAGCACAACCCGATGATTCACTTGTGACGCATACTCAGCAGCGCCTTTGGAAAAACCCGAGCTGGTAATGAAAACGCCTTTGCTGGCTTTATTGCCAGCCAACGCGCCTACAAATTTCTGAATTTCCGGGCGCCCGACATCCGCCTCCCACCGTTTGGCTTGGATGTAGATCACATCCAGCCCCAAGCGGTCTTCGTTGATGATGCCATCGATGCCACCATCACCACTTTTCCCGACCACTCGCCCAGCGTCTTCCTGTGTACCGCCATAACCCATCTTCAGCAGAAGGTCGACTACCAATTCCTCGAAGCGTGCGGGGCTGACACTTTTAATTTGATCCAGCACCTCAAGTGCGAGTGCCTCGCGCAATTGTTTATAACCACCCGCAATGAGCTCGTCAGGCGTTTCCTGATTCAGTGCAACCGGCTCAGCAGGTTTGCTCTCGTCCTTGGGTTTGCCCGCATTGAAAGCCACAAATTCAGGGAATCGTTTCAGATACTTGACATTCAAGGGCTGTGGATTTTCGTGCAAAACCTGCAATCCACGGGCTGTAATTCTGAAAACGCCGCGCTTCACCATCTCGAGCAAGCCCGCCTGTTTGAGATAACTCTTCGCCCATCCCACACGGTTATCAAACATCCCCTGCTTGCCGCTTGCAAGCTTGATCGCGAGTTCTCCTTCTGTCAGTTCAAACTGGTTTGCCAGTAATGGCAGCAGCTCTTGCTTGGTATGTTCCTGACCATCCGCACAGGCCTTAAGAAGCGGCAGGAAAATGCTTTGAAAATCGGGAATGGCCATGCTTACAGCGTGATCCCCGAGACCTTCGCCACCGTGTTGATGTCCTTGTCGCCACGGCCGGACAGGTTGACCAGGATGATCTGGTCACGGCCCAGGGTCGGCGCGAGTTTTTTGGCATGCGCCACGGCATGACTGGATTCGAGCGCGGGGATGATGCCTTCGAAACGGCACAGGTCGTGGAAGGCGGCCATGGCTTCGTCGTCGTCGATCACGACATATTCGGCACGGCCGGCGTCCTTCAGGTAGCTGTGCTCGGGACCGACGCCGGGGTAGTCGAGGCCGGCGGAGACCGAATGGGTTTCGATGATCTGGCCGTTCTCGTCCTGCATCAGATAGCTGCGGAAGCCATGCAGCACGCCGGGGGTGCCGGCATTCAGCGGTGCGGCGTGCTTTCCGCTGGCGAGGCCGGAGCCGCCCGCCTCCACTCCGATCAGGCGCACGCCTTCGAACGGAATGTAGGGGTGGAAGATACCGATCGCATTGGAGCCGCCGCCGACGCAGGCAACCACCGCATCCGGCTGGCGTCCCGCCAGTTCCGGCATCTGCACGACGCATTCGCGGCCGATCACGCACTGAAAATCGCGTACCAGCATGGGATAGGGGTGAGGGCCGGCGGCGGTGCCGAGAATGTAAAAAGTCGATTCGATGTTGGTGACCCAGTCGCGCATCGCCTCGTTCAACGCATCCTTCAGCGTCTTCGAGCCGCTGTACATCGGCACCACGGTAGCGCCAAGCAGTTTCATGCGAAAGACGTTGGGCGCCTGGCGTATGACGTCCTCGGCACCCATGTAGACCACGCATTCCATGCCGTAGCGCGCGGCAACAGTGGCCGAGGCGACGCCGTGCTGGCCGGCGCCGGTCTCGGCGATGACGCGCTTCTTGCCCATGCGACGCGCCAGCAGCGCCTGGCCGATGGTGTTGTTGATCTTGTGCGCGCCGGTGTGGTTGAGATCCTCGCGCTTGAGGTAGATCTGCGCGCCGCCGTATTGCTCGGAAAGGCGCCTGGCATGGTAGACCGGGCTGGGACGGCCGACGTAGTGCTTCAGTTCGTATTCGAATTCGGCCATGAAGGCAGGGTCGTTGCGCGCCTTGTCGTATTCGACGCGCAATTCCTCCAGCGCCGCCATCAGGGTTTCGGCGACGAAAATGCCGCCATAGGGGCCGAAGTGGCCGCGGGAATCAGGTAGATCGGTGAGCTTCATGATGCTTCTTTCGCGTTCGCAATGAATCGCGCCATCTTGTGCGC
>NZ_JANJXQ010000143.1 GCF_024708915.1 Thiobacillus sp. | reverse complement strand
CACCCGATCGCCCTGACCCGGGTGAGCGTGGAATTCAGCCACGACCAGGCGGAATCGTGGATCGCCTGCACGGTGACCGCGGAAACCGTCGGCAAGACCGGGGTGGAAATGGAGGCGCTGACCGGCGTCAGCGTCGCGCTGTTGACGATTTACGATATGTGCAAGGCGGTCGATCGCGGCATGCGCATGGACGACATCCGATTGCTGGAAAAACAGGGCGGGCGCTCTGGCCATTGGCGTTCATCCCTTGCTGCGGGCGCCTAGTCATAACGTCATCTTGCACCTGCCTCGCGCCGCGGCATGATGCCGGGGTGGAGAAATCGAACCGCCGCATGCGTTTTTTCGGATTCCTGTTGCTGGGGATGTGGGCATGTTCGTTCGCCGTGCGGGCGGATCTGCCGGACGATCAGCGGTTTCCGGCCACGGGAAACCGGTTGCTGCTGTGGGTGGCGCCCGAGCGCGGACGCGCCGAATCCGAGGTGTACGCTGCGCAGCAACTGGCCGCACAAGGCGTGGAGACCTGGTCGCTCGACCTCGCCAGCGCCTATTTTCTGCCGCAGTTGCCGAGCAGCATGGATGAAGTGCCGATACGGGATATGGCTGACTGGCTGCGCGCCGCGCAGGCCAGCGGCAAACAGGTGACGGCCGTTGCCGTGGCACGCGCTGCGGTTCCGTTGTTGCGTGCCGCGGCCTCGCTTGAGCCGGCCGAACGGCAGCGGCTCTGCGTGCTGCTGCTGTATCCGAATCTCTACATGACGGCGGAACCGCTGGCCGCGCCGGATTATCTCGACCTGGAAACCTTGGCCGGCTTGCGGGTGCACGTGCTGCAGCCGCGCCGTTCCGCGGCGACGCCCTGGCTGTCCGGGCTGCTGGATCATCTGGCGCTGCACGGTGCGACGGCCAGTGCAACCGTTCTGGAAAGCCTGCGCGAGGGCTACTGGGCGCGCGAATCGCCGACTGAGTTTGAAATTGCCGAGAGCCGCCGCATGGATGCCATGCTGCTGCGCGAATTGAATGCCTGGGGGTGCAAATGAAACGATGGCTGACAGCGTGGGTGATGAGTCTGCTGCTGGCGGGCGGCGCACAAGCTGCCGGGTTCGAGGCGCGTGCCAGCGGGCCGGCACCGGAGTTGAAGGCGCGTGATTTGAATGGCGTGCCCGGAACGCTGGCCGACTACCGTGGCAAGGTGGTTCTGCTCAATTTCTGGGCGTCATGGTGCCCGCCCTGTCTGCGCGAAATGCCGTCGATGGAGCGGCTGCGGCTGAAGCAGGCCGGGCGGCCGCTGGCTATCGTCGCGCTGTCCAGTGCGGAAACGCCCGAAGAAGTGAAAGCCTATCTGTCCAGAATGAAACTGGGCTTCCCGATTCTGCTCGATCCCGATGGCAGCAACACCCAGCGCTGGAAGGTGTTTGCGCTGCCCACCACATTCCTGCTGGATGCCGAGGGCCGCGTGCGTCATGTCCTGACCGGCCCGACCGAATGGGATGAGGGGGAGGCCCTGCGGGTGATCGAGTCGCTGCTGGCGGAGTTGCCGACGCACGCAAAATAGACGAAATAAGGATGCTTAAGTCTTTAATAAACAAGGACTTTTCATCAGATGGCCTTATGGAACCATCAGCCTTTTCGCTTGCCATGCCGGGGGCTTGAAGTGCAAAATAACGGCATATTCGGAATATTTAATATATAGCCGTCCTCGCAGCATCCAGTGCCGATGCGCTGGCGCTGCTTCCAGCAGTCACCTAGTGTGTATATCCGGGCAGGAAAGAAGCGGCTCCATCGTGGAGCCGCGGGGGGGCGTTTTTGAATCCAGAGACCGCATGAACGCCAAAATAAAACTCGAAAATCACGACGCGCAGGAAATCAAGTACACCACCTGTTACATGTGCGCCTGCCGCTGCGGCATCAAAGTGACGCTGGAGGACGACAAGGTTCGTTTCATCCAGGGCAACCGCAACCATCCCACCAACCAGGGCGTGCTGTGCGCCAAGGGGTCGGCCGGGATCATGAAGCAGTATTCCACCGCCAAGCTGACGCGGCCGCTGATGCGCAAACCGGGCACCGAGCGCGGCGAGGGGATTTACGAGGCAATTTCTTGGGAGCAGGCGCTCGACGTGCTGAGCGACCGCCTGGAGGAAATCCGCGCCACCGATCCTTCCAAGCTGGGCTATTTCACCGGGCGCGACCAGATGCAGGCGCTGACCGGCCTGTGGGCGCAGCAGTTCGGCACCCCCAACTGGTCGGCACACGGCGGCTTCTGCTCGGTCAATATGGCGGCGGCCGGTCTCTATTCCATTGGCTTTTCGTTCTGGGAATTTGGCGCGCCCGACTGGGACTACGCCAAGTATTTCATCATGTGGGGCGTGGCCGAGGATCACTCGTCCAACCCGATCAAGATCGGCCTGGAAAAGCTCAAGCGTAAAGGCGGCAAATTCGTTACGGTTAACCCCGTCAGGACGGGGTATTCAGCCATCGCCGACGAATGGCTGCCGATCAAGCCCGGCATGGACGGCCTGCTGGCGATGTCGATGGTGCACGTGCTGCTGAAGCACGAGAAATTCGATTACGAATTCCTGGTTCGCTACACCAACGCCTCCTGGCTGGTGGTGCAGGCCCCCGGCCAGAAGGGCGACGGCCTGTTCCTGCGCGATGAAAACGATCAACCGCTGATCTGGGATATCGACAAGGAGGCTTTCAGGAACGGCATGGACGGCGATATCGCCCCCGCGCTGTTCGGCGAATACGTCGCGCCCGACGGCCGCCGCGTCAAGACCGTGATGTCGCTGATGGCCGAGCGTTATCTCGACCAACGCTACGCGCCGGAAAACGTCGCGCTGGAATGCGGCCTGCCGGCCGAAACCATCGAGCGCATCGCGCTGGAGATGGCGCACGTCGCATTCAAGGAGACGGTCGAGCTGCCGATCGAATGGACCGACGTGTGGGGCCGCAAGCACGACAAGGTGGTCGGCCGCCCGGTGGCGATGTACGCGATGCGCGGCATCGCGGCGCATTCCAACGGCTTCCATTCCTGCCGCGCCATCCACATGATCCAGATGCTGCTGGGCGCGCTCGACGCGCCGGGCAATTTCCGCGCCCGTGCGCCGTATCCGAAGCCGATCCCGCCGCACCAGCTGCCGGAAAACAACATCGACATCATCAACGCGCCGAATACGCCGCTGTCGCGCCCGCCGCTCGGCTTCCCGACGCGTCCGGAAGACCTGGTGATCGACGAGTTCGGCAACCCGCTGCGCATCGACAAGGCCTATTCGTGGGAGGTGCCGATCGCCTCGCACGGCCTGATGCACATGGTCATCACCAATGCGACCAACCACGATCCCTACGCACTCGATACGCTGATCCTGTTCATGGCCAACATGGCGTGGAACTCGACCATGAATACGGCGAACATTCAGGACATGCTGCGCGCCAAGGATCCGGAAGAGCCGGGCGAGTACAAGATTCCGTTCCTGGTGGTGATCGACGCCTTCCATTCGGAGATGACCAACTTCGCCGACCTGATCCTGCCGGACACCACGTATCTGGAACGTCACGACACCATCTCGCTGCTCGACCGGCCGATTTCCGAGCCGGATGCGGCGGCCGACGCCATTCGCTATCCGCTGGTCAAACCCGACCGCGACGTGCGTCCGTGGCAGGAGGTGATGGTCGAACTGGCGGGGCGCCTGAAATTCCCGGCTTTCACCAAGCCCGACGGCACGCCCAAATTCAGCGGCTACCAGGACTTCATCGTCAACTACGAACGTTCGCCCGGCATCGGCTTCCTCGCTGGCTGGCGCGGCAAGGACGGCACCCAGTCGCTGAAAGGCGAGCCGAATCCGAAGCAGTGGGAGAAGTACATCGAGAATCAGAGCTTCTACGCCCACCACTGGCCCGACAACCAGAAATACATGCGCTACGCCAACAAGGATTACCTCGACGTGGCGGCGGACGTCGGCTTCGTCGGCAAGGCCGAGCCCATCATCATGCAGTTCTATTCCGAGCCGCTGCAGAAATTCCGCCTCGCCGGGCAGGGCCTGTACGACGGTCCGCAACCCAACAACCTGGTCGACCGCGAGCGTCTGGTGAAATACTTCGATCCGCTGCCGATGTGGTACGAACCGCTCGAACAGCAACGCGTCGACGCGGATGAGTATCCCTTCTTCGCGCTGACCCAGCGCCCGATGTTCATGTACCACTCGTGGGATTCGCAGAACGTGTGGCTGCGTCAGATCATGGCGCAGAACTACATGTACATGAACGCGCGCAAGGCCGCCGAAATGGGCATCGAGGACTTCGACTGGATCTGGGTCGAATCGCACAACGGCAAGATCCGCTGCCAGGTCAAGACCATGGAAGGCACCCAGGAAAACACCATCTGGACCTGGAACGCCATCGGCAAGCAGAAGGGCGCTTGGGGCCTGAAGGAAAATGCGTCGGAAGCGACCAAGGGCTTCCTGCTCAACCACCTTATTTCCGAGCTGCTGCCGGAAAAGGCGGGCGAGCGGCGCGTCACCAACTCCGACCCGGTGACCGGCCAGGCGGCGTGGTTCGATCTGCGCGTGAAAATCTGGAAGGCCGCGCCGGGCGAAACCGGCTCGTGGCCGCAGTTCGACGCGCTGAAGGCCTATCCGGGCGACGAGCGCTACGAGCGTCCCGACGTGTTGCGCTACGACGCCCGCAGCCATGAGAAGAACTGAACAGCAGAACTGAGCAGCACCTGTATATATAAAGCGAGCACAACATGAGACTTGGATTGGTCATCGACCTCGACGTGTGCGTGGGCTGTCATGCCTGCGCCATCGCCTGCAAGGAATGGAACGCCTCCGGCACCATCGGCCCGTTGTCCGACTACCAGCCTTACGGCGCCGAGCCGTCGGGCGTGTGGTTCAACCGGATTCGCCATTACGAAATGGACGAGTATCCGAACAACAAGACGGTCAACTTCCCGATGTCGTGCATGCACTGCGAGGATGCCGACTGCGTCACCGTGTGCCCGACCGGCGCTTCGTACAAACGCGCCGAGGACGGCATCGTGCTGATCGACCAGGACAAGTGCATGGGCTGCAACTACTGCTCGTGGGCTTGTCCCTACGGCGCGCGCGAACTCGACCGCTCCAGCGGCACGATGAAGAAGTGCACCCTGTGCGTCGACCGCATCTACGATCAGGAACTGCCGGTGGAGGAGCGCCAGCCCGCGTGCGTGCTGACCTGCCCGGCGCACGCCCGCATGTTCGGCGATTTCGACGATCCCGATTCGGCGGTGTCGCGCACCGTGCGCGAGCGCGGCGGCTTCCCACTGATGCCCGAGCTCAATTACAACCCGACCAACCAGTACCTGCCGCCGCGCCGCAAGCCGGTGATTCCGGTCGACACCCAGCCCAAAGGCGGCCTCAAGGAAAGCATCAAGCAGTTCGCCAACAGGCTGGTTCGCCGCTAAGCCGCGTAGCCCTTAATTTGCGTCAGGAGTATCCATGCATCCCGCTTTCTCAGTCATCTTCTTTACCGTCGCATCGGGTGCCGGCTTTGGCCTGATTTCGCTGCTGTTCATCGCCGACACGTTCAAGCTCGGCGGCGGCTTCAGCCGCGAACAG
>NZ_JANJXQ010000099.1 GCF_024708915.1 Thiobacillus sp. | reverse complement strand
GCGCACACCCTCTCCGCGACCTTCGACCTGCACAGCGCCAGCCGGGATCGCGAACTCAAGGTCACGCCGTTCTACACCTACGTCACCGACTACATCGATGCGGTTCGCCTGCCCGCTTACGCAAACGCCGCCAACCAGTTCGTCGTGCTCAAGTACGCCAACCACGACGCCCGCCTGTTCGGCCTCGACCTCGCCGGCAGGATGCCGCTGGGCAAGACCGGCTTCGGCGAATTCGGTCTCAAGGGGCAGCTCAACTACACCAACGGCAGGAATCGCGACACCGGCGACGACCTTTACAACATCATGCCGCTCAACGCCAGGCTGACGCTGACGCACAAGCTGCGTGGCTGGGACAACGCCGCCGAACTGGTGATGGTCAGCCGCAAGGACGACGTGTCCGCGATGCGCAACGAGATGGAAACCCCGGGCTACGCGCTGCTCAACCTGCGCGGCAGCCATGCGTGGAAAAAGCTGCGTGTCGACTTCGGCGTGGAGAACGTGTTCGACCGGCTCTACTACCATCCGCTCGGCGGCGCCTATATCGGCCAGGGCACGACGATGACCGCCAGCACGACGGCGATCACTGTTCCGCAATGGGGCACCCCGGTTCCCGGCATGGGCCGTTCGATCTACACTGCCTTGAATTACCAGTTCTGAGGAGAAGCAATCGATGAAAGCGCTTGTTGCCGCCGTGCTCCTGGCCAGCGCCGCCAGTCTGCCCGCCTGGGCCGCCAATATCGGCGTGACCGACGCGTGGGTGCGCGCCACCATGCCGGGGCAGCCGGTCAGCGGCGCCTACATGCAGATCCAGGCCGATGCCGATGCCCGCCTGATCGGCGCGTCCAGCCAGGCGGTGCCGCGGGTGGAAGTGCACGAAATGAAAATGGACGGCGGCGTGATGCGCATGCGCGAGGTGAAGGCGATCGAGCTGCCGCAAGGCAAGACCGTATCGCTCGAACCCGGCGGCTTCCACATCATGCTGATGAACCTGGAAAAACCGATTGCGGCAGGCGACGTCGTTCCGCTCACCCTGGTGGTGGAGTCCGGCGGCAAGCGGCAAACGGTGGAGGTGAATGCGGTCGCGCGCGACGTCCGCATGGGCGGCGCCATGCCGCATCGCCATCGCTGAGGCAGCGCATGGCGCAGTTGCGACCGGCGCGCCGTTCGGCCTGAAGCCCGGTACGCCCTAAGCCACGCTGGTTCCCGCAATGACGCCGCGCGCGTGCAGGTCCGCCAGTAACGCTGCGCCGGCCTGCAGGATGAGCGCCGGGTCGGGATGGCGGCTTTCTGCAGCGAGGCTTGCCAGTGCGGCACGCCCGCTCAGCGTGCCGGGTTCCAGCAGGGCCAGCAGGCGCGCGGTGAACGCGTTGATTTCGCTGAACTGCACCCGGTCGGCCGCGTCGCGGAACACCAGCAGCCAGGTTTCGGCAGGCTGAATCTTGCGGCGCGGGGCGATCCGCTGCACCGGCCAGTCGTAGCGCAGGTTGGCCAGCACCGGATTCAGCACCGGGATGCCGTCGAGCAGATCGCCTTGCGCATCGACGCCGCAAGCGATGCTGCGATTCGATACCGACAGCACCAGTTCGATCCATTCGTAATGGGCCAGCGCCAGGGTGAAAGGCGGATAGCCTTGCGCCGGGGTCCATTCGTTCTGCAGGAACTGCACAAACTCGTCCGGGATCTGCCGGAAGTAGGGCGAGCGGCTGCGGTGCGTGCTGAAGAATGCGCGCACCAGCCGGGTCCATTTGCGGACGCCGAGCACCTGCCGCAGCACCGGAAAGCAGGAAAGCAAAAAGCTCTCGACGTTGTTGAACAGGATGGCGTTGTAAACCTTCATGCGCCGCGCCGCGACGCCGGCCGGGCGCGGATGCGCCTGCGGGTCGCGGATGTGCGCGGCGAAGGCGAGCTGATAGCGCTGGAATTCAGGAAGCGCGGACGGTTCGCTCATGGGCCTGGTGCGCGGCCTGGATGCGGGCGATGCGTTCGACCTCGCGCGTCAGTTCGGCCAGCGGCGGAATGTTGAAGTCGCGTTCCAGCAGCGTGGGGGCGACGCCGTGGATACGGTAGGTTTCATCGAGCAGCGCCCATACCGGGTCGATCACCGCGGCGCCGTGCGTGTCGATCAGCAGATCGTCCGCTTCCCGGTAATGCCCCGCCATGTGCATGTAGACGATCCGTCCGGCGGGCAGGGCGCGGATAAATTCGACCGGGTCGTAGCGGTGGTTGACGCTGTTGACATAGACGTTGTTGACGTCCAGATGCAGGTCGCAGTCGGCTTCGCGCAGCACCGCGCGGATGAAGCTCGCCTCGTCCATGTCGGCGATCGGCGCGGCGGTGTAGAACGATGCGTTCTCGATGGCGATGCGGCGTTCCAGGATGTCCTGCGCACGGCGGATGCGTGCGGCGACGTATTTCACCGCCTCTTCCGTGAAGGGGATCGGCAGCAGGTCGTACAGGTGCCCGTCGTCCGAGCAGTACGACAGGTGTTCGGTATACAGCCGGATGCCATGCGCATCCATGAACTGCCGCGTTTTATGCAGCAGCAGCTCGTCGAGCGGGGCCGGGCCGCCGAGCGACAGCGACAGGCCGTGGCAGACGAACGGATAGCGTTCGGTAAAGCCGCGCAAATCGCGGCCATGCGCGCCGCCCAGGTCGATCCAGTTTTCCGGAGCGAGCTCGAAGAAATCGATGGCGGCGGGAACCCGGATTTTCAGCGCGGCAATGAGCTCGCGCCGGAAGCCCAGCCCCGCGCCGGCAAGGCGCAGGGAATTCATGGCAGGACTGCGATTATTTCATCACGGGGTTATTTCGCCATGGTGCCGCGCTTGCCTGCACCGCATTTCCCTTCCCCTGCCTTCATGCCACCGCATTTGCCATCCATCATCTTGGCCATTTCATCCTTGTCGATGAAGCCATCCTTGTTGGCATCCATCATGTCGAACATGGCTTCATGCTGCGTGGTGAACTCTTCCTTGCTGACCTTGCCGTCCTGATTGGTATCGGCCATGCAGTCTTTGCCATCCTTGCCGGCTTTCATCATGGCGGCGCCACACCTGCCTGCACCGCACTTGCCTTCGCCCATTTTCCCGGCTTGAGCAAGCATGTAGCCCTTGTCCAGAGACTGCATGGCGAAAGGGTTCTCGGCTGCGGAGGCGATGGGTGCTGCCCCGAGGGCGGCGGCAAATGCGGAACCGATAGCGACGGAAATCAGGGGTTTTTTGCTGGACATAATGTTCTCTCTAATAACGGTTCAAATAAACGCACAACAACATAATGCACCGGAAATCCGGTGGTTTTTATTGCTGGAAACCCATGAGCCGGGTTTCTTCTGCAATTCTCTTTCGATGCACGGCCGGAGTCGGGTTCCGGCGCAGCATGGCCTGCCTCTGTTCCGTTTTGGAACGGACGAAACATTTCCGGCATGGCGCGTCGTGCCGGCCGAAGCCCTGGCGGATGGCCGTTCCAGCCGGGTGGCCGGCAAACGGTAGTGGTTCGTCCATGACCGGTGAAGCAAGTTCCGTACTCCCTGTACGCCGGCTCCATTTTACGTCGCCCCGCCTTCAATGCGCCGATGAATGTCCGTTCGCGGTGTGGCATTGCACGCTGTGCGGGCATTCCGGCACAAGCGCCCGCAGCGGCAAACCGGGCTCTTGAAATAAAGATGGAGCACCCCAGATCGGTTCTATCCAAGAGTGTTTGTCAACCTGAAGGAGGACACCATGGCCAATATCACCCGTTATGACCCGTTTGAAGTAGCCGATCCGCTGGATACCCTGTTCCGCGGTTTTTTCCGCCCGGTGCGGCTGGACAAGGAGGCGCCGCAAATCCGCCTGGACGTGAAAGAGGATGAGAAAAGTTATGCCGTTCATGCCGATATTCCGGGCGTGGCCAAGGACGACATCCAGGTCACCATCGACGGCAACACCGTGGCGATCAGCGCCGAGGTGAAGAAAAACACCGAACAGAAGGACGGCGAGAAAGTGCTGCGCCGCGAGCGCTATTTCGGCCGCGTCGGCCGCAGCTTCGCGCTGGAACACGAGGTGGACGAGGCGGCCGCCACCGCCCGTTACCAGGACGGCGTGCTGCAACTGGTGTTGCCGAAGAAAACCGCGGCCGCGGCCAGGCGGCTGGCGGTGCAGTAAGCGCAGTCCGGCGCGGTTGAAAAGGCGGCTTCGCGTCGCCTTTTTTATTGGCGTAAAATCCGCCCCAAACTCAATCCGGAGCCGCCATGACCTCCCCCCACACCGCCGCCGAGAAGGCGCACATCCTGTCCGAGGCGCTGCCCTACATCCAGCGTTTCTACGACAAGACCATCGTCATCAAATACGGCGGCAACGCCATGACCGAGCGCCATCTGATGGAGGCCTTCGCCAAGGACGTGGTGCTGCTGAAGCTGGTCGGCATGAACCCGGTGGTGGTGCACGGCGGCGGCCCGCAGATCGCCGGACTGCTACAGCGCATCGGCAAGCAGAGCGAATTCATCCAGGGCATGCGGGTGACCGACGAGGAAACGCTCGACGTGGTGGAAATGGTGCTCGGCGGCCTGGTCAACCAGGACATCGTCACCCTGATCAACAAGCACGGCGGCCGCGCGGTGGGGCTGACCGGCAAGGACGGCAACTTCATCCACGCCAAGAAAATGCTGGTGCGGAGCAAGGATAAGGCCGACGAGATGCTCGATATCGGCCAGGTCGGCGAGATCACCAGCATCGACCCGGAGATCATTCAGGTGCTCGACGCGCGCGACTTCATCCCGGTGGTGGCGCCGCTCGGCGCCGACGCCGCGGGCAACGCCTACAACATCAATGCCGACGTCGCCGCGGGCAAGATCGCCGGTGTGCTGCAGGCAGAGAAGGTCATCTTCATGACCAATACCCCGGGTGTACTCGACAAGCAGATGCAGTTGCTGACCGGGCTGACGCCGAGCGAGGTCGACGAGCTGATCGCCGACGGCACCATCTCCGGCGGCATGATTCCGAAGGTGGGCTACGCGGTCGACGCAGTCAACAGCGGGGTGAAGACCGCGCACATCATCGACGGCCGCGTCGAGCACGCGCTGCTGCTGGAGGTGCTCACGCCGGAAGGCGTCGGCACTCTGATCAAGCGGGGCTGAGCGACATGCGCTACTGGCTGATGAAATCCGAACCGTCCGACGTCAGCATCGACGACCTCGCCGCCCTGCCCGGGCAAAGCGTCGCCTGGTACGGCGTGCGCAATTACCAGGCGCGCAATTTCATGCGCGACCAGATGAGGCCCGGCGACAAGGTGCTGTTCTACCATTCGTCGTGCGCCGAGCCGGGCATCGCCGGGCTGGCCGAGG
>NZ_JANJXQ010000046.1 GCF_024708915.1 Thiobacillus sp. | reverse complement strand
TCGGCCACGCGGTGAACAAGATCCTCAAGGACATCATCGTCAAGGCCAAGACCCTCTCCGGCTTCGACGCGCCCTACGTGCCGGGCTGGGACTGCCACGGCCTGCCGATTGAACTGCAGGTGGAAAAAACCCACGGCAAGGACATTCCCCCGTCGCAGTTCCGCGAACTGTGCCGCGAATACGCCGCCGCGCAGATCGAACGGCAGAAGGCCGACTTCATCCGCCTCGGCGTGCTGGGCGACTGGGCGAACCCTTATCGCACGATGGATTTCCAGTTCGAGGCCGACACCCTGCGCGTGCTGGGGCAGATCCAGCAGGCAGGCTATCTCTATCAGGGCGCCAAGCCGGTGCACTGGTGCGTCGACTGCGGCTCGGCGCTCGCGGAAGCCGAAGTCGAGTACGAGGACAAGAACTCGCCGGCGATCGACGTCGGCTTCGCCGTGGCCGACCACGCCGACCTCGCCAAACGCTTCGACATCGCGGCGATCGGCGAGGCTGTCCAGATCGTCATCTGGACCACCACGCCGTGGACGCTGCCGGCCAACCAGGCGGTGGCGCTGCATCCCGATTTCCAGTATGCGCTGGTGCGCGCAGCCAAGGGCCTACTGATTCTCGCCGACAGCCTGCGCGAAACCGCGTTGACGCGCTACGGTTTGAGCGAAGGCGCCGAGGTCGTCGCCCACACCACCGGCCAGGCGCTCGAAGGCGTGCTGCTGTGGCATCCCTTCCAGCAGCGCCAGGTGCCGGTGATCGTCGGCGACCACGTCACGGCGGACGCCGGCACCGGCGCCGTGCACACCGCGCCCGGCCATGGCCTCGACGACTACGTGGTGGGCAGCCGCTATGGCTTGAAAGTGGACAACCCGGTGGGCGACGACGGCCGCTTCTACAGCAGCGTGCCGCTGGTCGGCGGCATGAGCATCTGGCAGGCAAACCCACTGATTCTGGAAACGCTGGAAGCCAGCGGCAACCTGCTGGCGCACGAGAAGCTCCTGCACAGCTATCCGCACTGCTGGCGCCACAAGACGCCGATCATTTTCCGCGCGACGCGGCAGTGGTTCATCGGCATGGACTTGCAGGGTGAGGCGTCAGGCGTGAGGGGTGAGGCGAGCTTGCGCGGGCAGGCGATGGCAGCGGTCGACGCGACGCAGTTCTTCCCCTCGTGGGGCCGCGCGCGGCTGGAGGCGATGATCAAAAACCGCCCCGACTGGTGCGTCTCGCGCCAGCGCAACTGGGGTGTGCCGATGCCCTTTTTCACCCACAAGGAAACCGGCGACTTGCATCCGCGCACGCTGGAACTGCTGGAAACCGTGGCGCAGCGCGTCGAAGCCGCCGGCATCGAGGCCTGGTTCGCGCTCGACCCGGCCGAACTGCTGGGCGACGACGCCGCGCATTACGACAAGACCGGCCACACGCTCGACGTCTGGTTCGATTCCGGCGTCACCCACGCCTGCGTGCTGAAGCGCCGCCCCGAACTCGCGCATCCGGCTGACCTGTATCTGGAAGGTTCCGACCAGCATCGCGGCTGGTTCCAGTCGTCGCTACTCACCGGCTGCGCCACCGACGGTCGCGCGCCCTATAAAGCGCTGCTCACCCACGGCTTTGTGGTCGACGGAAAAGGCCACAAGATGAGCAAATCGAAGGGCAACGTGGTCTCGCCGCAGAAGGTGATGGACCAGTACGGCGCCGACATCCTGCGGCTGTGGGTGGCGACCACCGACTATTCCGGCGAACTCACCATCTCCGACGAGATCCTCAAGCGCGTGGTGGAAGGCTACCGCCGGATTCGCAATACCTTGAAGTTCCTGCTCGCCAACCTGTCGGATTTCGACCCCGAGGCGCACGCGCTGCCGGTGGCGGACTGGCTGGAAATCGACTGCTACGCGCTGGCAATGACGCGCCAGCTGCAGGGCGAACTGCAAACGCACTACGACGCCTACGAATTCCACTTCATCGTGCAGAAGCTGCAGGGTTTCTGCTCGGAAGACCTCGGCGGCTTCTACCTCGACATCCTGAAGGACCGCCTCTACACCAGCGGCGCCGACAGCCGCGCGCGGCGCGCGGCGCAGAATGCGCTCTATCACCTGACGCATGCGCTAGTGCGCTGGATGGCGCCGATTCTGTCGTTCACCGGCGAGGAAGTGTGGACGCAACTGGCGGGTGAGGACAGCTCGGTGTTCCTGCATGTCTGGCACGAACTTCCGGCGCAGGCCGGCGAGGCCGACCTGCTCGAGCGCTGGACCCGCATCCGCGCCGTGCGCGCGATGGTGTCGAAGGAACTCGAGCTCGTGCGCGTCGCCGGCGGCATCGGCTCGTCGCTGCAGGCGGAGATCACGCTGCACGCCAGCCCCGACACCCACGCGCTGTTGGAACCGCTCGGGGACGATTTGCGCTTCGTGCTGATCACCTCGCAGGCGCGCGTCGTCGCCGCCGACGCCGACCGCGTCGAGGTTGCCCCGAGCGCGGCGAAGAAGTGCGACCGCTGCTGGCACTACCGCGACGACGTCGACGCGCACGCCGACCACCCCGGTCTGTGCGGCCGCTGCGTGAGCAACCTCCATGGCGACGGCGAGGTGCGCACGCATGCCTGATTCGCGACCGACCCCGATCGGCCCGAGGGCGGGCCTCCTACACGCCGCCCTTGCCCGTAGGAGGGGCGCCTTCATACCCTTCAGGGTACTCGCCCCGATTCTCTGCTTCCTGCCATGAAACATCTCTTTGATCCCGCAATGCGCAAATGGCTGGGCCTGGCGCTCGCGATCATCGTGCTCGACCACCTCACGAAATGGTGGGTGTCGGCGAGCCTCGACTACCAGGAGCACATTCCCGTCCTGCCCTTCTTCTCGCTGGTGCTGGTGCACAACACCGGGGCCGCGTTCAGCTTCCTCGCCGACGCGGGCGGCTGGCAGCGCTGGTTCTTCATCGGCGTGGGCGTGGTGGCGACCGTGATCATCGTGCGACTGCTGGCGCGCCACGCGCGCGAGCCGCGTCTGGCGTTCGCGCTGGCGCTGGTGCTCGGCGGCGCCCTCGGCAACGTCATCGACCGCGTGCTGCTCGGGCACGTGGTCGACTTCCTCTACTTCCACTATCGCGGCTTCGCCTGGCCGGCTTTCAACGTCGCCGACTCGGCGATCACGGTCGGCGCCGTCCTGCTGGTCTGGGACAGCCTGCGGGGCGGGCCCGCCGCACAGAAGCCATGAGCGGCCGGACGGTCGCCTACGGCGACACCCTCGAGTTGCGCTACGCGCTGCGGCCGCGCGGCGGGGAAGACCTCGTCTCCAACTTCGACGATCCCGAACCCGAGATTGTGACCCTCGGCGACGGCACGCTGGCGCCGGCGCTGGAGCAGTGGCTGGTCGACCTGGCGCCCGGCGAGCGTCACGTGTTCCTGCTCGACCCCTGGCAGGCCTTCGGCGAAAGCCAGCCCGAGATGATCCAGACCCTGCCCAGGACCGACCTGCCGGCCGACATGGAATTCACCGTCGACCAACTGGTCGAATTCGCCATGCCCAACGGCGAGACCGTCGCCGGCCGCATCCTCGAGATCGGCGACGATGCCGTGAAGGTCGACTTCAACCATCCGCTCGCCGACCTCGCCATCGAGTTCGAAGTCGAAGTGGAACGGATCCTTCCCTCCCCCGGCGAACGCCAGGCCCAACGCGACTAACGTCCGCATCCCGTGACACCGGAACCCGCCATGACGCCCACCATCCTTCTCGCCAACCCGCGCGGCTTCTGCGCCGGCGTCGACCGCGCCATCGCCATCGTCGAGCGTGCGCTCGAAAAGTACGGCGCGCCGATCTACGTGCGCCACGAAGTCGTCCACAACACCTTCGTCGTCAACGACCTCAAGGCCAAGGGCGCGATCTTCGTCGAGGAACTGGCCGAGGTGCCCGCCGGCGCGACCGTCATCTTCAGCGCGCACGGCGTGTCCAGGGCGGTCCGCGCCGAGGCCGAAGCACGCGGCCTGAACGTGTTCGACGCCACCTGCCCGCTCGTCACCAAGGTGCACGTCGAGGTGAGCAAGATGCGCGAGCGGGGGCTCGAGATCGTGATGATCGGCCACAAGGGCCACCCCGAGGTCGAGGGCACGCTGGGACAGGCGCAAGGCGGGATGCATCTCGTCGAAACGCCCGAGGACGTCGCCAACCTGAAGGTCGCCGACCCCGACCGCCTGGCCTATGTCACCCAGACCACGCTCTCGGTCGACGACGCCGCGCGCGTCGTCGACGCCCTGCGTGCGCGCTTCCCCAATATCGTCGGGCCGAAGAAGGACGACATCTGCTACGCCACGCAGAACCGCCAGGACGCCGTCAAGGCGCTGGCGCCGCAGTGCGACGTGGTCATCGTGGTCGGCTCGCCGACGAGCTCGAATTCGAACCGCCTGCGCGAGGTCGCCGCCAACCTCGGCGTGCCGGCCTACATGGTCGACAACGCCGGGGAAATCCGCCCGGAATGGGTGAGCGGCAAGCGACGGGTCGGCCTGACAGCCGGCGCGTCGGCCCCGGAGGTGCTGGTGCGCGAGGTGGTCGAGCGGCTCCGGCAGCTTGGAATCGGCTCGGTGGAAAACCTGGACGGCGCGCAGGAGAAGGTCTCGTTCGCCCTGCCCAAGGACCTGGCCTGAGCGCTTCAGGCAGGTGGACAGGAAGCCACGGAAGTCTTCGCCGTGCGCGGGCGACCGGTCCGGCTGATCACGACCTCCCGCGCGGAATCCAGGGGTCCTGACGCGTTGCACAGCGTCAGCGTCCCGGCCTGGATGGCACCGGAAACCTGCTGGGTCGCGCCCGACGGCGTGTACGAAATGTAGCTCGCGGTCGACCCCTTGCTGGTCGCCCACATGCCTGCGGACAGCGGCGGATGGGCCAGGACCACAGGCTCGCCGGCTTCCCGCTGCGCATTGTTGTTGGCGTCGTGGAACACCATCCACCCCTGCTGCCAGCCGCCTGCGGCACACGCGCTGCCTGTCGAAGACGGACACATCACCACCCTGTTGCTGCGCTTGATCGCCTCGCTGCGCGCGAGATGGAGCGAGGCGACGAGCGCGTTGGTCGCGCCCGTCAGCCGGTTCGAGAGGAACAATGCGGAGAATCCTGGTACCGCAATCGTGAGCAGGATCGCGGACACTGCAAGCACCACGATCAACTCCAGAAGCGTCGCGCCGCGCTGATCTTTCATCTTCCCCCTCCCCATGAGAGGAAGAGGGTGGCACCGCGGGCGCGCGCCCGCCATACAACTTTAGTCGTAGGCTGGCAGTGCCGAAGCAGGCGGCCGCGGCGACGCCTGCGGGATCAGCTACAGGTCGTCACACCGGTGAGCTTGGTCACGCCCGGGCGCCCGGTCGCGCTGACCTGGATCTGCCGCGCCTGGTTGCCGACCGATGGCGTCGCCCGGCAGAGTGTCAGCGTCGCCGAGGTGGCGCCGACGCCGGTGGACTGGAAAACGATGCTGGTGACGTCACCCGAGAGCCGGAAGCCGGGCGCCAGCGGAATCTGCCGGAAAAGCACCGTCCCGTTCGCCAGCACGATCCAGCCGTCGCCCCAGGCCCCCGTGCAACTGGTGCCGTTGGAGGACGCGCACAGCGTCACCGCGGCATTGCGCTTGATCGCCTCGCTGCGCGCCAGCTGCACGCTCGCCACGAAATTGTTCGCCTGCGTGTTGAGCTTGCTGCCGAGCATCGCCTCGTTGAAAGAGGGCACCGCGAGGGTGACGAGGATGGCCGCGATCGCGAGCGTCACGAGCAATTCGATGAGCGTAAAGCCGCGGGGCGCCGAACGACGACCATGCGACAGCGCGGCCGTCATCATCACCGGGCTCCGCATCATTGCTCGACCTGCCAGTAGACCCGGCTCTTGGGCTGGTTCAACGGGGGCGGCGGGGGCGGGTCACTGCCCTGCAGCGCCGACTGCGGATCGCAGCCGATGCAGAACGGCACGGCTTCGGTGCTGCCGTCAAGCGTCACCATGCCGGCCACCGGGGACGGCGCCAGGCCACCGCCGGCGATCTCCGAGGAGCGATTGGTCTCGCCGTACACGCCGCCGGCGGTGGCGTAGGAGACGTTGTAGACACGTGCCGTACCCAGGTTGGCGGAGCACTCCCCGGTCTTGTAGACAGCCGGGGTGTGCGTGCTGAAGTTGGTCGTGCCAAAGATCGTGATCGCGCTGGTCACGACCTGTTCGTGTGGGTGCAGTTCCAGGTACCAGCCCTTGTGCTCCGCGACGGTTGCGGGCGTCGGGCTGGCGCCGCTGTTGGAAACCGGGACCAGCGACTCGAGGCAGATCACGGCATTGCCCTCGCAGTTGGCTTTCTCGCTTTCGAACCAGTTCGGATCGGACGGGTCGTCCATCACCATGAAGAAATAATTCTTCACCTCGTAAGCCGCCTTATAGCCGGTCAGCGGTTTTTCCCGGTCGCCGGACCCGACCATCAGGAGATACTTGCCGTTGTCGAGGACGACGTCGACCGTGAACTGGAATTTCCGGTTGGCGGAGCAGGGTGCCGTCGTGTCACAGCCGAGGGAGGCGACCTGAGTGGCCGTCCAGTCCGCCGGCGCGTCGCTGCCGATGTTGATGCGCCAGATGTTGCCGCCGAGGTCTACCGCGTAGGCAAGCTCGGCGTTCCCGGTCGTCGTGTCGGTGACGACGAACACGTCGGCCGCGACGCCACGGCCGCCCAGGCTGATGCCCGTCGGGACGACGTCGCCGCTGTTCGCATCGAGGACGTATATCTCGCTGCCCTTCGAGGGAGACGTGCAGTTGTGGTTGGCCGTGCCGTCGTCGGCATCCTCGCAGGCGTCGTAGCCGCCCCCCATGATCAGCAGCGCGACCTTGCCGTCCTCGTAGCCCTTGGCTTTCAGAACCTTGGGGGCAGACCAGGTCTGGCCGATGTTCTCGAGTCCGGCGGAGCAGCCGCTGGCGTCGCAGCCCCGCTTCCACTTGAGCACCGGCGTCTTGTCGGGGTCACTCACGTCAAAGGCGTAGACCGCCCGCCCTCCCCGGCGCATCGTTGCGTAGATCCAGGTATCGCCGCCTTCCCGGTGGGCCATGACCGGCCCGTCGAAGCCGTAGGGCTTGGGCCGCGGTTCGACGCAGGTCGTCTCGGGGGCGACCGGGGTGCACGTGGTATTGCCGAGGAAGCTGACCGGGACCATGTTGTCGTAGACGCGCTCGACGCTGGGATAGAACTCGGGCGCCACGAACGACCACAGTTCCTCGCCCGGGGACGCGCCGCCGACGCTGAGCCCACCGTCGCGGTTGCCGTTGACCGCACGCAACATGCCGTCGTTGCCGCCGTAGAAGACCACCACCTCCGGCGCAGCGTCGCTGCCGTAGTTGATCGCGACTGGACGGGAATGCATCACGTCGCCGTGCACCGAAGGCCGAACCTTGTAGTCCGTTCCGGATTCTGGCTGGCTGTTTTCTCCGATTTGCCAATTGACCAGGATATCCCGCTCCGCATCCGTGACATCGGCGCCGAACTTGGTCGGTGGGATCGTGGTATCGAAATCAAGCAGTTCCGTGCACGAGCCAATGTCGGTGGCACACGTATAGACCTTGCGGTCCGCAAACGTACCGAGGCTGCGCAGTTTGTAGCCCTGTGCGCCCTTTTCCACGATGTTTCCGTCGGGCGTGTTGGAGACGTCCATGTTGGCGCTCAGCAGGCAGGACCCCTGGGGCCTGAACCACCAGTAGTCGTCCTGCGTCGAAGGCGTCCAAAAGCTCTGCGCGCACTCGGCGATGAAGCCGGTGTTGTTGCCGCTGATGGCGGGGTTGTCTTTCGCGTCGACGAGCTGCAGCCGGTTGTTCAGGATGCCGAGCTTGTACTGCTTGAGGTTGCCATGCCAGCGCGGCATGCCGTCCTTCTCGGGCCGGAACATGCCGACGAACACCTGGTTGAGATAGGTGCCCTGGGTGTTCACGCTCACCGGCAGGCTGACCGCCGCAAACGCGCTGTTCTTGGACTGGACTTCGCTGAAGATGGTCAGCAGCGCCTTGACCAGTTGCTCGTAGTTTGTCGTGCGAAAATACGCCCCACCACCCACCGCCTCGGATCCCATGCTGGTGAGAAGGGCCTCGTAGGATTCCTGGCAGCTGGACCCGAGCAGGCCGACCGTGTAGGTCTCGATGCTCTGCGAGGCCATGTAACGCGCCCACTCGTCCGCGTAGAAGCCTCCGTTTTCATGGTTGCTCGCCGGGAAGGTGAAGCTGCCCTTGCCGCACGAGGTCTTCAGCGTATTGGTCAGGATCGTGGTCTGGGCTGCCGTCGCGGCCGGGTTGGCGTTCTTGTCGGCGTTGGTGTTGGTGCCGAGGAGCGCATTCCTGGGGCCGGCGTCGCCCGTCGCGTCGCCCGGCTTGCCGGAAGAACTGTAGGAGTTGCCGACGAAAACCGCGTAGGTGTTGCAGCCCAGGGTCGGCTTGATTGCCGCATACGAGCGGCCCGAGAGGCCGGTATGCCCCGTCAGGTAGGCCCAGCTCTCCTGCATCGTCGCGCCGATCGCCTCACCGCTCGCCTTGATGTAGCCGTCTCCGGCCCCGCCGGTGGTGCGCCACGACTTTATCCACGCCAGCATTTTGGCCTTGTTGGCGTCGTTGAGCGGCATGAGCGGCACCGCCAGGCAGCCGCCGTTCGATCCGCCGCAGTTCGCGTTGTTGATGTCTTTGATGTTGTTGGCGTTGTAGACCATCATCCCGATGTTCACCACGGAAGAGAGTTCGGGATAGTTCTGGTTGTAGGTGGGGAGGCGCTTGACGACCTCGTAGAGCGCGCACTG
>NZ_JANJXQ010000026.1 GCF_024708915.1 Thiobacillus sp. | reverse complement strand
GCGCACATCATCGCGCGCGAGATGGGCGTCAACCTGCGCCAGACCTCGGGACCGGTGCTGGAACGTGCCGGCGACCTCGCCGCGCTGCTGACCAACCTGGAGCCGCACGACGTGCTGTTCATCGACGAGATCCACCGGCTCAGCCCGGTGGTCGAGGAGGTGCTGTATCCGGCGCTGGAGGATTTCCAGATCGACATCATGATCGGCGAAGGTCCCGCCGCGCGCTCGGTCAAGCTCGACCTGCCGCCATTTACCCTGGTCGGCGCCACCACCCGCGCCGGCATGCTCACCAACCCGCTGCGCGACCGTTTCGGCATCGTCGCGCGGCTGGAGTTTTATACGGCGGAAGAACTCGGCTTCATCGTGCGTCGCTCGGCCGACCTGCTGCAGATGAACCTGGAGGCGGCGGGCGCACTGGAAATCGCCCGCCGCTCGCGCGGCACCCCGCGCATCGCCAACCGCCTGCTGCGCCGGGTGCGCGATTACGCCGAGGTCAAGGCGGATGGGCAGGCCAGCGGCGCGGTGGCGGATGCGGCGCTGGTGATGCTGGATGTCGACCGCGCCGGACTCGACGTGATGGACAGAAAACTGCTGTCGGCGGTGGTCGAGAAGTTCATGGGCGGCCCGGTCGGACTGGACAACCTCGCCGCCGCCATCGGTGAGGAACGCGACACCATCGAGGACGTGCTCGAACCCTTCCTGATCCAGCAGGGCTATCTGCAGCGCACCCCGCGCGGCCGTATCGCCACCCCGCTGGCGTACCGCCATCTCGGGCTTGCCGCGCCTTCCGGCGAATCCGGCGCGGAGTTGTTCTGAGCATGGCGTTTGTCTGGCCGGTGCGCGTGTACTGGGAAGACACCGACGCCGGCGGTGTGGTGTATTACGCCAACTACCTCAGATTCATGGAACGTGCGCGCTCGGAATGGCTGCGTGCGCAGGGATTCGAGCAGGACGTGCTGCGCGCCGAGGCGGGGGTGGTGTTCGTGGTGCGGCGGGTGGAAATCGATTATCTGTCGCCGGCGCGCTTCAACGACCAGCTCGATGTGTCGGTCGCGCTGCACGAGGCCGGACGTGCCAGCCTCAGCGTGCGGCAGGAACTTCTGCGCGGCCCAACCCGTCTGGCAGAGGCCGTCGTGACGCTCGCCTGCGTCGATGCGGTACGCTTCAAAGCCGTTAAAATGCCTGCGCCCCTACTTCAAGCCCTGACCCAAGCGACGTGAATCCCGAACTCAGCCAAGACCTCTCGCTGTTCCACCTCGTCCTCAACGCTTCGCTGCCGGTGCAGATCGTCATGGCGCTGCTGCTGGGCGCATCGCTGATGTCCTGGTGGTTCATTTTCATCAAGCTGTTCGCGCTGAAGCGCGCGCAGCGCATGACCGACCGTTTCGAGCGCGAATTCTGGGGCGGCGGCGACATCAACGCCATGTACCAGCGGGTGGCCGCCGAACGCGAGGATGCGGGCGAAATGGAGCGCATCTTCGAGGCCGGTTTTCGCGAGTTCACGAAACTGCGGCGGCAGACCGGCCTGTCGCTCAACGTCATCGTCGACGGCACCCGCCGCGCCATGCGCGCCACCTACCAGCGCGAACTCGACGGACTGGAATCGCACCTGTCGTTTCTCGCCACCGTCGGTTCGGTGTCGCCCTACGTCGGCCTGTTCGGCACGGTGTGGGGCATCATGATCGCATTCATGGGGCTGTCGAGCGTCGCCCAGGCCACCCTTGCGCAGGTCGCCCCTGGCATCGCCGAAGCGCTGATCGCCACCGCGATGGGCCTGTTCGCCGCGATCCCCGCGGTGGTCGGCTACAACCGCTACACCCACGACATCGACCGCCTGGCCAACCGCATGGAAAGCTTCATGGAGGAGTTTTCCAACATCCTGCAGCGGCAGGCGACCAAGGCGGTCTGACGGACATGGCGCTGGTGCAATCAGAAACGAAGAAGGTACAGATTGCCATGTCCGTTCCCTCTCCCCGCCCTCTCCCGCTTGCGGGCGAGGGGGGCAACGTGTCGCGTATGCGACATTTGGGTTAAAGCATGGCGCGGACCCGCAAACAGGTCGCCCAGATCAACGTCGTGCCGATGATCGACGTGATGCTGGTGCTGCTCGTCATCTTCATGGTGACAGCGCCTTTCATCAACCCCGGTCAGGTCGACCTGCCGAGCGTCGGCAAGACGGCGCAGTCGCCGGCGCAACCGCTGGAAATCATCATCAAGGAGTCGGGTGAATATCAGCTGCGCAATCGCGCGACCGGCGGCAGCGCGCGGGCGGTGACGAAATCGGCGCTGGCGGACGAAATCGCTGCGCTGCATCGCGCCTTGCCGGATCAGCCGGTGGTCATCGCGGCGGACAAGAATGTCCGTTACGAGGAAGTGATGAATACGATGACGCTCTTGCAGCAGGCGCAGATCACCCGCATCGGACTGCTTGCCCGTCCGGCCCCATGAACCTTCCGGCAGACGCGCCTTCCGTCTCCCGCCCGGCTCCCCGCCTTGCGGCCGGCGTGCTGGCGCTGGGTGTGCACGCCGTCTTTGTGCTGCTGCTGGTGTTCGGCGTGTCATGGCAGACCCAGCATCCCGCGCCGGTGATGGTCGATTTGTGGGAAACCCTGCCCAAGGTCGTGCCGCCCGTCGCGGCCAAGCCGCCCGAGCCGCCGCCCCCGCTTCCGGTGAAAACGCCTGAGCCGGTCAAGGCCGCGCCCGCACCCAAGCCGGTGGTGGACGAGCCGCCGCTGCCCAAGGCCCCCGACATTGCGCTGGAAAAAAAGAAGGCCGAAACCGAGCGCCTGCAAAAACTCAAGGCCATCCAGGCCGAGGAAGAGCAAGTCCGCGCCGAGGCTGCCAGAAAGGCGCGCGAAAAACAGCTGGCCGAACAGAAAAAACGTGAGCTGCTGCGCCAGATGGAAGAGGATTTGATGCAGCGGACGGCGGACGAGGAGGCGGCCAGCGCGGCGCTGGCCATGAAACAGGCCGCGGAACGTGCCGCCGCCGGCAAGCGGCAGGCCGAACTGGCGCGCGTCGTGGGGCAGCACCGCGACCAGATCAGCGCCAAGGTGCGCGGCAATACCCGGCTGCCCGACAACCTGCAAGGCAATCCTGAAGTGCGCTGCGCGGTGAGGTTGTTGCCTACCGGTGAAGTACAGAGCGTGCGGGTGACGCAGAGCAGCGGGAATGCGGCGTACGACGAGGCGGTGGTGCGCGCCATCGAAAAATCCTCCCCCCTGCCGTTGCCGGCCGATCGGGACGCACGCGCCGCATTCGTGCCGGAACTTTCTTTCGTCCATCGCCCCAAAGAGTGAGCCGGATGCGTCCGGCGCAAGGCCGCAGGCGGCGCGCGGCAAAAAGCCCGGCATGCGGCCTATGCTAAACTGACCTACCCTATCAAGGGCTTTTGATCGAGATTCCAGTCCCCATGTTGCGTGCTGTTTTGCTGTTGCCTCTGTTGTGTTTTGCCTTGCTGGGCGCCTCGTTCCCTGCGCGGGCGGCGATGGAAATCCAGGTGATCGGCGGTGCGGCCAACAAGATCGCGGTGGCAATGGTGCCGTTCAAGGCCGCGCCGGGCCAGCCTGTGCCCACGCTGACCCAGATTGCGGGGGACGACCTCAACCGTAGCGGCCAATTCCGGCTGGTGGATGTCGGCGGGATGCCGCAGCCGGCCGAGTCCGCACAAGTCAACTACGATGCCTGGCGAAGCAAGGGGGCGGACGCCATGGTGATCGGCCAGGTGGCCGCATTGCCAGGTGGCCGCTTCGAAATCCGTTTTCGTCTGCTCGACGTGGTCAAGCAGACGCAGCTGGCGGGCTACAGCTACACCATCTCGGCGGCGCAATGGCGTGCGACAGCGCACCAGATTGCCAATATCGTGTATGAAAGGCTGACCGGCGTCCCGGGCGCATTCGGCAGCCGCATCGCTTATGTGCAGAAGCAGGGCAAGTCCTTCGAGTTGCGCGTGGCCGATGCCGACGGACAAAACCCGCGCACCGTCGTGCGCTCTGTCGAGCCGCTGATTTCGCCGATGTTCTCGCCCGACGGCAGCCGCCTGGTATACGTGTCGTTCGAAGACAAGAAGCCCATTGTGTATGTGCAGTCCTTGCAGGACGGCGCCCGCCGCAAGCTAGCGGCATTCAAGGGCTCCAATTCGGCGCCGGCCTGGTCGCCCGACGGCAGGCGCCTGGCCGTGGTGCTGACGCGCGACGAGGCGTCGCAGATTTATCTGATCAACGCCGACGGCAGTGGGCTTACCCGGCTGACCAGGGGCGGCAATATCGATACCGAGCCGGTGTTTTCTCCCGATGGGCAAACCCTGTATTTCACCTCGGATCGCGGCGGCAGCGCACAAATCTATCGTATGGCGGCCAGCGGCGGCGAACCCAAACGCGTGACTTTTAACGGCAGTTACAATGTTTCCCCCGCGATCAGCCCGGATGGACGGCACCTCGCCTACATCAGCCGTGATGGGGGGCGGTTCAGCGTGGTGCTGCATGAACTGGCTTCCGGACAGACCCGTGTGCTGACCGATACCGCGCGTGACGAATCGCCCAGCTTTGCGCCCAATGGCCAGGCCGTCCTGTATGCCACCGTAGAGGGTGGACGTGGGATACTGGGCACGGTGAGCCTGGATGGCAAAACGCGCGCGCGTCTGTCCGAGTCGGGCGTCGATGCCCGCGAACCGGCCTGGGGACCATGAGGGCCGGGTATATTTGTTTCGAGGCGAGGGACGCTGCGGGGGGTGAAACCCATGCCGCTCTCGCGCCAAACCGTTTTCATTAATAGGGAGGAGAGACTGATGAACAAGATTTTCTGGCCCATTCTGCTGGCATTGACCCTGTCTGCGTGCGGCACCACCGGCGGCACGCAAGCAACCGTTGAAGACCGCACCGGCGGCAACGCTGCCAGTGCCGGGCAGGGCGCCGCTGCCGGCAAGGCCGCCGGCACCGAAACCTCTGCGCTGGGTGGCGCGGGCGTGGCGGGCAGCGCGCTGGATGGCAGCTATGCCGGCGATCCGCGGAAGAACCCGGCCAGCCCGCTGTCTACCCGCAGCATATTTTTCGATTTCGACAGCTTCGTGGTGAAGGCCGAATACCGTCCGGTGCTCGAAGCGCATGCGGGCTATCTGCTGTCCAAGCGCGATGCGCGCGTGATTCTGCAGGGCAATGCCGACGAACGCGGCAGCCGCGAATACAACCTGGCGCTGGGGCAAAAGCGTGCCGAAGCGGTGCGCAAGGCGCTGGGCGTGCTGGGCGTGGCCGAAGCGCAGCTGGAAGCGGTCAGCTTCGGCGAGGAAAAGCCGCGCAATGAAGCCAGCACCGAGGAAGCGTACGCCGAGAACCGCCGCACCGATGTGGTGTATGCCGACGAGTAAGCGGTTTTGATGCGCTACGGTTTGATTCTCGCTTCCGTCGTGCTCGCGCTGGCCCAGCCGGCGCGGGCGGACACCGCCGAGCTCGCCCGCCAGGTGCAGGCGCTCGATGCCCGCATCGGCAAGCTGGAGGGTGCGATTCAGCAAAATCAGCAATTGCTGGGTCTGCTGACGGAAGTCGAAACGCTCAAGGCCGAAATCGCCCGGCTGCGAGGTCAGGCGGAAGTCCAGGCGCACCAGCTGGACACGCTGGGCAAGCGGCAGAACGACCTGTATGTCGACCTCGACCAGCGCGTAACGGACCTCGCCAAAGCAGCCAAACCGGCGCCGGTTGCCGCGGAACCCTCCAGCGCGCCTGCCGCACCGGTCGCCGCCGCACCCGCATCCGCCGCCGCCACGCCACAGCCGGATCCGCAACTTGAAGCACGCGGCTATGAAGCGGCGCTCGGCCATTTCCGCGAAGCCAACTACGCGGGCGCCATTGCCGGATTCAAGGGCTTTCTCAAGGCGTATCCCGATAGCGCGCTGGCCTCCAATGCGCAATACTGGATCGGCTATTCGTATTACGCCCTGAAGGATTACAAATCCGCGCTGGCGCACCAGCAGAAACTGGTAGCGGTCTATCCCGCCAGCGCCAAGGTGCCCGACGCGCAACTCAATATCGCCGCCAGCCAGATCGCGCTCGACAACATCGACGGCGCGCGCAAAACGCTCGAAGAACTGGTAGCCAAATATCCCGGCACCAACGCGGCCAATATCGCCACCCGCCGGCTGGCCGCATTCAAGTAGGCTCCCGTGTCCGGCCCCGTTACGCTCCGCCCGCCAGAGGCAGGCCGTGCTTGTTCCAGCGAGTATCCTGAAGGGCATACAGGGGAGACCGCGGCGGCAGGGTCGACCGAGCGGCAACATGAAGACGCTGAAGCCCATGTGGAATCGTATGCCCCCGCTACTACGCTGCGCCTGACGGAGGTGTTTTTGTCCCTCCAGGGCGAAACCAGCCGCGCGGGTTTGCCGACGGTGTTCATCCGCCTGTCGGGCTGTCCGCTGCGCTGCCGCTGGTGCGACACGCCTTACAGCTTCCAGGGGGGCGAAACCGTGACCCTGGGCGCATTGCTGGCGCGGGTGGCGGAATACGGCGTGCCCACGGTGTGCGTCACCGGCGGCGAGCCGCTGGCGCAAAAAAACTGCCTGCCGTTGCTGGCCGTGCTGTGCGACGCCGGCTATTCGGTGTCGCTGGAAACCAGCGGCGCGCTCGATATCGGCAAGGTCGATCCGCGGGTGTCGCGCATCGTCGACATCAAGCCGCCGGCATCGGGCGAGGCGGCGCGCAACCGCTGGGAGAACCTCGCCCATCTCACACCGCACGACGAAATCAAGTTCGTCCTGGCCGACCGCGCCGACTACGAATGGGCACGCGAGATCATTCAGGCCCGGAACCTCGCACGGATCTGCCCGATCCTGTTTTCGCCGGTGCAGGGCGAACTGCCGCCGGCGCAACTGGCCGACTGGATCCTGGCCGACCGGCTGCCGGTGCGGCTGCAGGTGCAGTTGCACAAGGTGCTGTGGGGCAACGTGCCGGGCAAATGAAACCCGCGGTCATCCTGCTTTCCGGCGGGCTGGACTCCGCCACCGTGCTCGCGATCGCGCGCGAGGCCGGTTACGCCTGCCATGCGCTGAGCCTGGACTACGGCCAGCGCCACAATGCCGAGCTCGCCGCCGCGGCGCGGCTGGCCGCAAGTCTGGGGGCCGCCGAGCATCGGGTGGTGCGGCTGGGGCTGGGGGATTTCGGCGGCTCGGCGCTGACCGATGCGGCCATTGCCGTGCCCGAAAACCCGACCGCGGGCATTCCGGTCACCTACGTGCCCGCGCGCAATACTGTGATGCTGGCGCTGGCGCTCGCCTGGGCCGAAGTCCTGGGGGCGCGCGACATCTTCATCGGCGTCAATGCCGTCGATTATTCCGGCTACCCCGACTGCCGTCCCGAATTCATCGCCGCATTCGAACGCATGGCCAACCTGGCGACCCGTGCCGGCGTCGAAGGCGCGAAGCTTCGCATCCATGCACCGCTGCAGCATCTGTCCAAGGCGCAGATCGTCCAGCGCGGCGTCGCGCTTGGCGTCGATTACGCACAAACCGTGAGCTGCTATCAGGCCGATGCCGACGGGCGCGCCTGCGGCGTGTGCGATGCCTGCCGCCTGCGTCGCCAGGGATTCGCGCAGGCAGGGGTGTCCGACCCCACGCGCTATAAAACAATCCCCGCGGATTCGGCCTGAGCGATCGGGCTTTCCACCCGCGTATCCAGCCTGCGGGCCGGACGGCATGACGGGTTTTCCTTACAAAAACCATCATAGGGCTTTACCCGGCCGCGCAGCTTCAGATATAATTTCGCGCTTTCGCGGATACGGTTTCTGTCACGCAGTTCAAGCCAAATCCACGGGTCGGTAGCTCAGCCGGTAGAGCAGCGGACTTTTAATCCGTTGGTCGCGAGTTCGAATCTCGCCCGACCCACCAGAATTGAAAAAGCCACGGTTCACCGTGGCTTTTTGCTTTTGTGCGCCATGTCGAAATTGTTTGGCGCCGGGGCTTGGGAAATCAGGTTTCGACGATACGTAGTTTGCACTTGGCTGGTCGAGCGTGAACAAGACCGATTGTAGTCCGAATTAAGACGGGGGCGGAATATGGTGTTTGACCCTGAGGTTTCCCCACGAATCACGCCGCCATGGCGCGGTTGATTGCGGCGCTCACCTGACTTCGCAACACGTACCAATAAGGCCGCGGAGCTTTGAGTTTCCGCAGCAGCGTGGGCGAATCGATCACGCGCTTTGCCAGCATCATCACCGATAGTTCTGCCCGGTCTTTACGGCACGTGCTCATCAATTGCAGATGCAGTTGCGCGCTCTTCGCGGCCTCGCCAATCAGCCGTTTAGCCATTTGTGCGATATGACCAATCAACAGCAGCGCTTGCAAACGCTGCTGTCCCTGGCTTCTCGACAACGTCAGCCCCGCACCCAGAACGACATTCTTCATGTCGCGAAACGCTTCCTCAATGCGCATACGCTGGGCATACAGTCTGACCACCGCCTCGGCGCTCAAATGTCCCAGGCTCGGCGAGCAGCTTAACAACCAGGGTTCGCGGTAACGCGCAGCGCATTTATTGGCCGTGCTGTTGTTCTGTTCCTTGCCGCTGGCGTAGCAATGCTTACGGCCTTTGGGTGAATGCTTGACCAGCACCAGACGGCACGTGAGCGGACGATTACGTACCGTTTCAAATGCCCCCAGGTCTGCCACCACGGTGCGTGCTTGTCCATATAGAAGCTTTGCGGGCAGCCAGTCATCTGTATTGCTTTTGCGCACGTAATCCCGGTTGCGCACCCGCCCAAGCCATTGCCAGCCTTGCGCTGCGATCAGCCGGAACCAAGGATTGCGAAACCCGGCATCGGTCATGACGATGGGAGGATGCGCGCTCTGGGGGAGGAGTTGTGCCAGTCGCTTGATGAAGCGCGTATGCACCGCAAGACTGCCCAGCTTCTTGCGGGGATGAACCTCTTCGTACAGGGTGATCGAGCGGCCATTGCAGATGACGGAAGCGCGTAGCCAATGCCATTGCATGTCCGCTGTCAGGCTTGACCAGTCCACGACAATGAGGAGTTGCGGCAAACCCGTCAGCCACTGCCGCGCGAGCGCGGCATAGAGGTCGAAGCGGTGCGCTTTGAGAGGGTTGTTGCCCAGCAGTCGGTCCACGCATTTAACGCGATGCCGCACGTTGGTTGTGCGGGGTGTGCCAACGGCCAGGGCAACGAGGCTGAGCGCATGGCCGTTTACTGAAGAGACCACCACATCATGCAGGGCGCGCCAGCGCGCGGCGTGCATCAGTGGCAAACAGCATTGCATGACTTGCGCTACGATGGTCTGTGTGTGCATGGCACGATCTCCTTGGCGGCTTCGACACCTCAAGGAAACTAAATCGCTGCCATGCATGCACTGTTTTTACTGAAAACTACCGCTTAACCAATTGATATGCAAGTCATATTCGTGGGGAAACCTCAGGGTCGGACTCCATTTCACACGCAGTGAACCAAGAGGCAGGGCTCGAATGGGTGCCAGCGCTTGACTGGTCCCGGGTCTCGCGATGTTCGGGTTCTGTTCTTCGCGAGATGCGCGGGTTAAACTTTCTGCTCTGCTGCCTTCTGCCAATCCGGGGGAATAACCGAACATGTCCCAGCAGCATCCCATCATTGCTGTCACCGGCTCGTCCGGTGCTGGCCTGTCCACGATACGCCACGCGTTCAAGTTCATTTTCGAGCGCCAGAACATCAAACCCGCGATCGTTCATGGCGACGGGTTCCGGCGTTATACCGATCGGCAGTTCACCGCCTTGCTCGAGGAAGCGCGGGGCAGCGGCCGCAAGATTTCCTGGTTCGGGCCCGAGTGCAATCATTTCCCGGAACTGGAGTCGTTTTTCAGGACCTATGGCGAATGCGGCAGCGGGGTGGTTCGCCAGTATGCGCACACTGCCGGGCACGGCGAGGAATTGGGGGTGCAAGCGGGCGAGTTCACGCCCTGGGCGCCCCTGCAGCCGGGCAGCGATCTCTTGTTCTACGAGGGGCAGCATGGCGGCCTGATGGCCAACACCTGGACGCGCCGCAAGGTCGACTCGCGCCACTTTCCGCCGGAGATCGACCGTCGCGTCGGTCGCCAGGGCATCGACGTGGCCCAGCACGTGGACCTGCTGATCGGCGTGGCGCCGGCCATCAACCTGGAGTGGATACAGAAGATCCACCGCGACTGCAAGAAGGGCACGTGCACGCCCGAGGAATCGGTGGAAACGATTCTGCGCCGCATGGACGACTACATCCATTACATCGTTCCCCAGTTCGGCCTGACCGACATCAACATCCAGCGCATGCCGCTGGTGGACACCTCCGACCCGTTCATTGCGCGCGACGTGCCGCTGGCCGACGAATCGCTGTGCGTCATCCACTTTCGCGACCGCGAGCGCCATGATTTTCCCGATTTGCTCAGGCGCATTCCCGACGCTTACATGTCGCGCCCGACCACGATGGTGATTCCTAACAATGACCTGCGCCTGGCCCTCGGCATGATTTGTGGTCCGATTCTGACCAGATTTATGGAGGCGCGCGGCGCCGCAACGGAGCGAGAATCAAAGGGGCCAGGGTGAACTGCCCGCGTTTTACCCTCCAGCATGTGCGGTGCAAATGCTTCACCGTTAACGCTCCGATAACGAACGCAATATGGACAGCGCACAATGTGGACGCGCGTCGCCTCGTTCGGGTATATATTAAGATTTCCACTCGTTGATCCCAAGGGTAGCCGCAATGTCAACTCACGTCCCGTTCGTATGGAGCGACGCTTTCGCGCTTGGTTATCGCAAGATGGACGAAACGCACCGCGAGTTCGTCGAGACGGTCAACGCCATGCTGAACGCTTCGGATGCTGACTTCGCGAGTGCCCTCGACGCGTTTGCCGATCATGCAAAGCGTCATTTCGACGAAGAGGCGCTGTGGATGAACAGCACTGACTTTCCGGCGGCAGGATGTCATATCGACGAACACAATGCGGTGCTGCACTCGGTCGAAGAAGTTCAGGCTGCGGTTGCGCAAGGCAACGTCGAGATCGGTCGCCGTCTGGCGGCTGAGTTGCAGCGCTGGTTTCCCGGACACGCCGATTATCTGGACAGCGCACTGGCGCAATGGATGGTAAAGCGGGCAGCCGGTGGCGTGCCCGTGGTCTTCCGCCGAAATGCCACCGGGGCCGTCGTCGACGAATCAAAGGGTCGGCTTCAGAAATAAACCAAAAGAAGTTGGCTCGGGGCCGAATTGTTTTTCGCTCGGCGGCTCCGCTGGAAATTTATTCGCCCCCAACCTTTTCGATCATGCGATCCAGCTCAGATGCCGTTTTCCGGGCTGCCACAATCTGGTTGCGTCCGCAGCGTTTGGCTTCATACAGCGCCACGTCTGATGTGCGGATCAGATCGGCAGGCGAGGCAACAGAAGCAAATTCGAACGAGGACACGCCGAAACTCAGGGTGACCTGCCTTGCCACGGGTGATGCTTCGTGAGGAAGGTTCAAGGCCAGGACTCGCTCGCGTATCTGCTCGGCCACGGATATCGCGCCGCTCAAATCAGTCTGCGGCAACAGGAATGCAAACTCTTCGCCGCCGATTCGGGCCGCCACATCGCCGGGGCGGGACAGCGTGTGATACATGGCCTGCGCAACTTCCACCAGGCATAGGTCGCCAGCCGGGTGCCCATAGTGGTCGTTGTATTCCTTGAAGTGATCGATATCGGCCGTGATGAGTGATAACGGCGCATTGTCGCGTTTTGCCCTTGCCCACTCCTTGCTGAGTTCTTCCTCGAACAGCCGTCTGTTCGGGATACCGGTAAGACTGTCCAGACGGACCAGATATTCCAGCGCCTGCGCCACCTCGATTGACGAGTACAGCTCGCGGCGCAGTTTTTCCGAGTCGCGAAACAGGCGGTGCACCCGGACGGACGTGGCGAGCATGGCGAGACCGAAGATGATCATCAGCAGGCCCATGACGAGATGGATGCGATCGCCCACCAGCATCATTCGTATGCTGATGGGTGCCACGACAGGAATGGCGAAGCACCAATAGGCGTGGCTCACGGACGACAGCAGCGGAACGGCTCCGGCCACCATGCCCCCCAGTACAAAAGCGAGAACGACCTGATGCGGGAAGGAACTGGGATGAAACAGGAGAATTCCGGACAGCCCCCACACCACCCCGGCAGCGCATGCGCCTGCCAGGAAATACTTTGTCCAGACAGCATGATCCGACTCGCTCCTGGGGGAGGCGTTTGTAAATGCCCGCAAGGTGAGAAATCGAGCCCCCGTGACGGCAATGAGCAAGCCTGACCAGGCCAGCAGGGCAGATGCGGGCACGGCGTCCCATAGAACCACTGCAAGCACGAATCCGTTGGCCAGATTGACGACCAGCGATATGGGGAGCTGACGAAAGCTCTGCGCAATCTGCGGGACAAGGATGCCCTGTTCCTGGGAATACGAAGATTGTTGGCCAGGGTTGTCCAAGGGCAAGTTCTCCTGACGGGGTTTCAGGGCAAATTGTCATTTCGCCTGCGCACAAGCATTTATCCAATATAGGTCAGGCTGCATGGACCATGGATGGGGCATACGCATGAGCTGCCGGGACTGGATTTGTTGCGATGACACCCACCCGCCGCCGCGCGAATTCATAGTCGATACCGTTCGCACCGCACCGCATGGGCCGGCTGGTTCCGGCCCGCATGCTTTTTGGGCATCCATTGCGGCGTGAGCGAGTAGGGCAGGTCTGCATGGGTCACCCGCGCCGGCGATGTGAACGCCTGATCGAGCGTGCGTACGAGCATCAGGCCAGCAAGACGATCCCCTGGTGTTGGCTGCGATCGGCCTGCGGCGGGAAGGGGCGCCGCTTCACTTCGTTGCCCTTGCTGTCGCGATAAATCAGTTCGTGGGTAGCGAAGTCGTATTCCGGGTGGCCGGGGTCGCACCAATGGTTGAGGAAGTGCACATAGAACGCCGAGAACAGACCTTGCGTGGGTTGGTCCTTTTGCAGCGCGAAGACGTATTCCGGCTGGCTGCGCAGCTCGTGGCCGTCGTGGCAATACTGCACCCACACGTATTCCCCGGTAACGATCAGGTTCCAGAAGGGTGGATCCTCGTAGAACTTGAGCGTGACCTGCTTGCCTGCGGTCGCCAGGGCAGTCAGCCGCTCGATCGTGGCTGCGGTCTCCTGGCAGTAGATGTCGAGCAGCGGGGCGGGGTCGCCCAGGGTGGCCATGCGCCGCATGGCGCCGGCGCTATAGGGGTTCATCAGCATGACCCGCAATTCGTAGCTGTGGTCGATTACGTTGTGCAGGTTGCGCCGGCGCGACACGAAGGTGTCGTATCCGGTGACCGACATCACCGATACGTCGCGGGTGCCGGTGATGCGGTCGAGCAGCTTGCGGTCGATCCGGCGCGAGAACCGGTTGTCCTCCTCGCGCACATGCACCAGCGAGACCAGCCGGTTCATCCGGTAGCTGAGGCGTCCCTGCCGTGCGCCCAGAAGCAGATTGAACAGCAGCACCAGCACGGCGGCAAAAACGATTTCATTGATCAGCAGGAGCTGCGAATCGTCTTTCATCATGGGCCACCAGGTAAAGAGGATGAACTTCGCCAGTGTGGGCAGGGAAAAAGCGATGCCGACAGCCAGCAGCGTGACGCCGACGTGGCTGAGGATGTGCTTGAGTGTCTGGATGAAACTGAAAAAATGGGGGCTGCGTGTCATATAACGTGCCTCCTGTCAGCGAAGGGGGCGGGTTGAACGGGCTCGGGTTCGTCTTCTGTCGTCTTCGGATAATCCGGGGCAGGTTGCCCGGGAGGGAAGGCAGGACCGGGTCCCGCCGGGAACAGGATCGGCTTCGTTCAGCCGGGCTGGAAAGCGGCTTCGCCCTGCTCCCTGGCCGCCGCCACGCGGCAACAGGCAGCAGGGACGTGTCAGCGTTTGCCCTTCAGGGCCGCCTTGCCGGCGGCGTCGGGCTCCGCGTCGACCGATTGCTTCATGTCGGCGCCTTTCGGGCTCATGCGCTCGGTGGCACGGTCTGCCCCCTTGGTCGCGCCGTCTTGCCATTGGGCGTTGCTATTGGCGCTGCCGGCGGGGCTCATGCGGGTCTCCGCGTTGCCGCCGGCCTGGGCCCCAACATTATTGGCGTTGACACCTACGCCCGCAGCCGAGGCGGCCGTGGCGAAGCCGGCCATGAGAACAGTCAAGAGCGTGCTGCGGATCGGTTGGGTTTTCTGCATCATTTTCGATACTCCTTGATGGATGAGATTTGAATAAAGGCTTTCATGTCGAGAAGCCGGGCTTTCTACAGCATATGCCGTGCCATGTTTGTATAGCCTTTATTTATCAATTGTTTATGTGCTGTTCGCGGTGTCGGCCAGGCTTCGTTTTGTCGCCATCAGACGACGCGATAAGGGGCGCTTGGAGGCAAGCCGTTATTAAAAAAAGAGATTTTCTGTCTTGTAATGGAGACAGCCGTCATTGCCCGGCGGCATCCCGCTGGTTGCGGGCGTCACCCGTTCCCTGGATGGGCCGCGTCTGTGCTCCCGCCGAAGCGTCGGGCCGCCAGAACGTGCGTGCGTTTCAGCCTCGACTGCACGGCATCGTAGTCGAACGCCCTAGAATGCGGGTTTTCGCACAAGGAAAGACGCCATGACCACCAAGCAGCGCTATCCCATCATCTATGTTCGCGGTTACGCGATGACCAGGGCGGAGATCGCGGAGACGACTTCGACGCCGTACATGGGACTGGAATGCGGCTCGACCAAGTCCCGTCAGGCGTGGAACGGGGCGGTACGCAAGGTGTTCTTCGAGTCGCCCATCGTGCGGCTGATGAAGCTGGGCTACAAGGACATCTACCAGGACGGCCTGCAACTGGAAACCGGGCAGATCGCGCCGGAGAGCATCATCATCCACCGCTATTACGATGTGGCCGATCCGGACTTCGGCTCTGGCGTGGTGCCCACGGTCGAGCAGGCGGCGCAGGGGCTGAGCGACTTGGTCCTGCGCGTGCGCGATCAGGTGTGCAGCGGCGGCCAGATGAAGCCCGCCGACTTCAGGGTCTACCTGGTGGCCCATTCCATGGGCGGGCTGGTCTGCCGCTGTTTTCTGCAGAACGACCGGATCGGCAGCAAGGAGGCGCGCAGGCTGGTCGACAAGGTGTTTACCTACGCCACGCCCCATAACGGCATCGAGATGGCGGGCAAGAACGTGCCGGGCTTTTTCGATCTGTGGGACATGAACAATTTCAACCGCGACAGGATGCGCGAATACCTGGCGATCAAGGACAGGAAAACCGCCGCGAATTCGCTCGACAACAAATTCGATCCGGCTCGCTTCTTCTGTCTGGTGGGGACCAACAGCAAGGACTACGACGTGGCGCGAGGCGTATCCCGCCTGCTGGCCGGGGAACTGAGCGACGGCCTGGTGCGGATCTCGAACGCCTACGTGGACGAGGCGCCGCGGGCACATGTCCATCGCAGCCACAGCGGCGCGTATGGCATCGTGAATTCGGAAGAGGGGTTCCAGAATCTGGTCCGCTTCCTGTTCGGCGATATACGCGTGGACGGTACGCTGTGGGTGGACGACCTGCCGCTGCCACCGATCGGTCTGGTGCGCAAGCTGCTCGGAACCCGCGTGGGCTACTACTTCGAAGTGACGGTGGCGACCCGGGGCGCGCTGGACTTCGACCTGACGCGGCGCACGATTGCGAACAACAGCGCCATCCTGCGCCAGCGCTCCGATCTGTTCGACGAGGAAGGCAAGCTGCTGAAGGCGGCGAGACAGCCCACCCTGTTCTCCGTGTTCCTGGATACATCGAAGCGGCCCCAACGAAGCAAGGAAATGATGTTCTCCGTTCAGCTTTCGGTATCCATGCTGACCTACCTGGGGGAAGAATCTTCGGTGGACCAGCATTACATGCCGGGCGAATACCTGTTCCGCGACACCATCGTCATCAGCGCGCTCCCTCCCGACACGCCCGACGAGTCATGGCGGGTGGGCTATGTCCTGGCCGACAGCGGATGGTCGAGTGCCGAGGACAGGATTGCCGAAAGCAGGAAGGATGAACAGGGCAAGCCCTACGTTGCCATTCCGCTGGAGAATCAGAAGGGCTTCAAGGCCACGCTGCGGCTGTATGGTACGCCCTGGCAGTGACGCGACAGTTTGCACGGAGTGCCCCGTGCCCTCCGCCCCGCCATGCGACGCCCTCGACGCTGACAACGTCTTATCCCGACAGTCTGACAGCGAGCGCGCGCAAAAGCCGTGCACCATCGCCCCGCCAGGCGCTGCCATGCATGCAGGCAAGGACGGCTGGCTCGGTCGAGGCCAGACGTTCCAGCATCCCGGCCGCGCTTGTCGTATGCGAGAAGTAATCCATTTGTGCGCGAAACGCTTCACTGGGGCCGAGAATGTCTGCCTCGGTGACCGGCGTGGAGCCTGCACCGGGCTGGGTGAACAAATCGCCGCAGAACAGGGTTTGGGTGCGCTCTTCCGTCAAAAGTCCGCATTCCCAGGCATGGGGGAGGTGCGGAGTATCGAGCCAGCGCACGCGATGGCGGCCAAGCGAAAGCGCCTCGCCGTCTGCCAGGGTGCGGGGGGAACGATCGGCCATATCGTTGATGGACACCATTCCCGCCACCTGGCTGCAGAGGGGGACGGCTTGCGGGGCGGCAGCCAGCCATTCGTTGAGCGAGCCGCATTCGTCTGCTTCGACATGGGAAAAGCCTATGTAACGCAGCGATTCTGGCGGCAGTACGCAGGCCACGGCTTCACGCACAAGCGCAAACATCTTGCGCAGCCCGGTGTGGAACAACAAGGGCTCATCGTCCTTGATAAGGTACTGGTTGAACGAAAATCCGCCGCTTCCTTCAAGCATCACCGGCGTGTTGATGCGATAAATTCCGTCGGCCACCTCATGAACGCGGGTTCCGGACTGTCGGTTGGTAATGGTCATGGCGCTTTCCTTTATGTCGATTTGACGTCACAAGAGCAAAGTCCGGGGCAGGTCAGTCTGACCCTGTTCGTTCTTTCTTGACGAACGAATATGAAACCAGGTAGCCAAGCGTTCCCAGCATTGCAATGCCGGTCACCAGGGCATACGCAGTGGAATGCGCGATCCTGGAGGGGCGCAAGCCGACCAGCACGAGGAGCGCGATGACAATCGCGATCACCGAGGCAATGAGGTACCAGGGCCACTCGCTCCGCTTCCATATATCCTTTGAAGCCCGATTCCAGCCGGCGACGAGCCCGCAGTACACCAGCAGGAGTGCCGGAGGCACACTGGGGTGCCTGATCCATTCCGGTAGCGACGAATAAATTGGCGCGTCGAGGAAATTCTTTGTGTTCTCGCTCAGCAAAACCAAGGTCGTGGCAAGAACCAGGAAGCTGGCGAGATCAATCAGCTTCATCCCGATCGTGTAATCGAACTTACGCTCCTCCACCGCCTCGGCCGTGTTTACTGCGTCATTGAAGATCATCAGGGCAACGAGGGTGATAAGCCCGGTGTCGGTTTCGCGGTTCAGGCTGAGCAGGACAGCCTGGCAAGCACCGAGGAAGAGGATGCCGAAGATGATGTTGTAGAAGGTCATTCGCAGTTTCCTCGTTCAGTCAGCCACGCTGCCGTGTCAGGTCACAAAACCTGGCCTATCCTGCGCCCTTTTTTCGGCGCGAACAATCGGCAGGAACAGCGGAGTCGCACATACGCAAGAACTGCAAGGCCAGCCCGGACACCCTGTTCATCCGCCATCGGGCCGGGAAGACGGGCGGATACGCCGGACGGAAGGAGGCGGGCCGCGCCTTTTCGGCAAGCCCTCGTTATATCCACCGCGATTTCTATACTGGGATTCGGGCAGGGAGCAGCGGGATGGATGGAGGGACGGAACATGGCCAAATGGATATTCGAACCAGGGCACTCCGCCGCGGAGTTTGCGGTGCGGCACATGATGGTGTCGCACATGCGCGGGCTGTTCAAGAATGTGCATGGCAGCCTCGACTTCGAGCCGGACAGTCCGGCGGACGCCGCCGCGGTCGAGGCCACGTTCAAGGCGGCGGGCATCTGGACGGGCGACGATGAGCGCGACGCGCACCTGCGCGGCCCGGATTTCTTGAATGTGGCGGCGCATCCGGACATCGTCTTTCGCAGCAGCGAGGTGCGCTGCGTGGGCGAGGCCGATTTCAGGGTCGCGGGCGACCTCACCCTCCGCGGGGTGAGCCGTCCGGTCGTGCTGGCCACGCATTTTCTGGGCCGCTGGCAATGTCCCTACTGGATGGGCGACAGGGATCTGGGGCCGACGCGGCGCATCGGCTTCGTCGCCACCGCGGCGATCAACCGCCACGACTTCGGCGTGAGCTGGAACGCGCCGCTGGAGCGCGGCGGCCTGGTCGTCGGCGACGAGGTCGCGATCACCCTGGACGTCGAGGCCATTCTCGAATCCGACATGCAGCGGATAGCCGGGATGCTGGGAGAACGCTGAGCGCCGGATCGGCGGAGCGGGATCAGGCCCTGCCGTTCGGGAAACCGGGCTCAGCCCTTCAACTTCGAAAACGCCGCCGCCATGGCGCCGTCCATCGCGGGTGCGGACGCCCGGTTCGGTTTTCCGCCTGCCTGCTTGCCCTGGCCGCGAGGGTCGCGCGGCGGCCGCTGCGCCGCCTGCGGCTTCCCGGCCGCCGGCTCCGCCGCATCCGTCAGCCGCATCGTCAGCGCGATGCGCTTGCGCTTCTCGTCCACTTCCAGCACTTTCACTTTCACGATCTGTCCGGCCTTGACTACGCTGTGCGGATCCTTGACGAAGCTGCTGGACAGCGCGGAGATGTGGACCAGGCCGTCCTGGTGCACGCCGATGTCGACGAAGGCGCCGAACGCCGCCACGTTGGTGACGACGCCTTCCAGAATCATGTCCGGCTTCAGGTCGGCGAGTTTTTCCACGCCGTCCCTGAAGCTTGCCGTGGTGAACTCGGGGCGCGGGTCGCGGCCGGGTTTTTCGAGTTCCCTGAGGATGTCGCCGACGGTGGGGAGGCCGAATTTCTCATCGGTGTATTTCGCCGGGTCGAGCGACTTCAGCAGGCTGCCGTTGCCGATCACGGCCTTGATGTCCTGCTTGATGTCGGCGAGGATGCGCTGCACCAGCGGATACGATTCGGGGTGCACGGCGGAGGCGTCGAGCGGGTCGGCAGCGTCCATGATGCGCAGGAAGCCGGCCGCCTGCTCGAAAGTCTTCTCGCCCAGGCGCGGCACCTCGCGCAGTTCGGCACGGCTGGCGAAGCGGCCTTTGGAATCGCGGTGGGCGACGATGGCCTGCGCCACGCTGTTGCCGAGGCCGGAGACGCGTGCAAGCAGGGGCACCGACGCCGTGTTGACGTCGACGCCGACGGCGTTGACGCAGTCTTCCACCACCGCATCGAGCGAGCGCGCCAGCTGGAACTGGCCGACGTCGTGCTGGTACTGGCCGACGCCGATGGATTTGGGGTCGATCTTCACCAGCTCGGCGAGCGGGTCCTGCAGGCGGCGCGCGATGGAGACCGCGCCGCGCAGCGAGACGTCCAGTTCGGGCAATTCGCGCGAGGCGAATTCGGACGCGGAATACACCGAGGCGCCCGCCTCGGACACCACCACGCTGGTCAGCCTCAATTCCGGGCGCAGCTTGATCAGGCCGCGCGCCAGCTTGTCGGTCTCGCGCGACGCGGTGCCGTTGCCGATGGCGATCACCGCCACGCGGTGCTTCTCGGCAAGCCGGGCCAGCGTGTGCAGCGAAGCGTCCCAGTCGTTCTTCGGCGGGTGCGGATAGATCACCGCGGTGTCGACCACCTTGCCGGTCTCGTCCACCACCGCCACTTTCACCCCGGTGCGGATGCCGGGGTCCAGCCCCATGGTGGCGCGCGGCCCTGCGGGGGCGGCCAGCAGCAGATCCTTGAGGTTGCGCGCGAAGACGTTGATCGCCTCGGTCTCGGCGCGGGCACGCAGCGCACCCATCAACTCCAGTTCCAGATGCATGAAGATTTTCGCGCGCCAGGTGAAGCGCACCGTGTCCATCAGCCAGCGGTCGGCGGGGCGATTCCGGTCCTGGACGCCGAAGCGGCTGGCGATGCGCGTCTCGCAGGGATTGTGCGGCGCGCTCCAGGCAGGCCGCTCCGCCTCGCTGTCGAGGCGCAGCCGCACGTCGAGCATGTCCTCGCGCCGCCCGCGGAAGAGCGCCAGCGCGCGGTGCGACGGGATGGTGCCGAGCGTTTCCGAATAGTCGAAGTAATCGGCGTACTTTTCCGCTGCCGCTTCCTTGCCCTCGCGTACTTTTGACTCGACGACGGCGTGTTCCTGCACATACTCGCGCAGGGATTGCAGCAGGCCCGCATCCTCGGCGAAGCGCTCCATCAGGATTTGCCGCGCGCCGTCGAGCGCAGCCTTGGCATCCGCAACGCCGGGGTTGTCGCCCTGCTCGGTGGCGAACGGATCACGCAGATACCGGGCCGCTGCCTCGTCCGGATTCAGCATCGGGTTTGCCAGCAAGGCATCCGCCAGCGGCTCCAGCCCGGCTTCCAGCGCGATCTGCGCCTTGCTGCGGCGCTTCGGCTTGTACGGCAGATACAGGTCTTCCAGCTGCGTCTTGTCGGGGGCCAGCGAGACGGCCTGCAGCAGCTCCGGCGTCATCTTGTTCTGCTCGGTGATCGACTGGATGATGGCGGCGCGGCGGTCTTCCAGCTCGCGCAGGTAGCGCAGCCGGTCTTCCAGCAGACGCAGCTGGGCATCGTCCAGTCCCCCCGTCGCCTCCTTGCGGTAGCGCGAGATGAAAGGCACCGTCGCCCCTTCGTCCAGCAGGGCGATGGCAGCGGCGACTTGCGCAGGTTTGGCCGCGATCTCGGCGGCGAGTCGGTGTTCGATGGAAGGAAGCATGGTTCGATCTGCTGAATGAATCGGCCTCCGCGTCGCGAGGCCGAGGGGTGAAGGGGTCGGTTGCGCATTATGCCGAATATCCTCAAATCCGGCGTGCCGCCTGTCGTGCCTTGTTTCATCGGAGCGGAGCGCGCCCCATTTCCAGGCGGGGCTATCGCCGCCCGGCTTCGGCGGCGGGGTCGGCTGCCGCCGCACTCGCTTCGCCGGCCATTTCCTCGGTCCAGGCAAGCGATTGCAGCTGGGCGAGATTGACCTCTTCCGGACTGCAGCCGATATCGCCGGCGTAGCGGGCGATCTGCCCGAAATCGCTGCGTTCCGAGGCCTCGGCGAGTTTCAGGAAGGGCGCATAGGGGCCGGTTTGGTGGACTAGGGCCTGGACGATGGGGGCGGGCATGGAGAGCTGTTCGAGCAGACGGGCGAGCGGGATTTCCAGCAGCGCTTCGGCCAGGGAAAACAGCCCGGTGATGAACAGTTCGTCCTGGCCCTCGCGGTCGAGCCTGGATTGCCCGAGCAGTTCGCACAGGCGCCCGCGCGTCACTGCAGTCCGCGCCGCCAAGGCATTGGTCGGCGTCGGGTTGGAGGTGATCAGCAACAGTGCCAGCCAGCGATAAAGCGTCTGCAGCCCGACCTGGGTCAGCGCCTGGCGCACCGTGTGGACTTGCTGCTGGAGGCCGGTGGCGGCGGAGTTGGCATAGCGCAGCAGGCGCAGGGTCAGGGCGGCATTGCGGCGCAACGGCTCTTCGATTTCGCCCAGGTCTTCGCAGGCGCGAACCTTGTTCATCAGTTCGAGAACGGCCAGCTGACCCGGCTGGATGGCCTTGTTGGCGAGGTTCTCCGGACGGGCGAAATAATAGCCCTGAAAATACTGGATGCCGCTGTTGCGGCAGAGGTCGAACATCTCGCGGGTTTCGACCTTTTCGGCGATGAACTGGCCGGCAAAGTTGAGCCGGATGTGGGCGATGATTTCCACGGTCTTTTCGGGAGGCTGTTCGAGCACGTCGAGCTTCACGAAGTCGACCATCGGCAGCAGCGGGCGGTATTCGTCCAGGCAGACGAAATCGTCCAGGGCGAAGCGGTAGCCGAGCTGGCGGAGTTCCCGGATGCGGGCGATCAGCACCGGCGTGACCGCTACGGTCTCGAGGATTTCGTAGACCACGTGGCGGGGCGGGAGCAGGCAGACGAAGTCGCTCATCAGGGTGGCTTCGTCCAGGTTGATGAAGGCGAGTTTGCCGTGCAGCAGCCAGTCGGGGCCGAGACAGAGGGTGTTGCCGATGACCTCGACGCCGGCCTGCAGCTGATTGGTGATCTGGGCCGAGACGGAGGCCATCGATTGCCTGAACAGGAGTTCGTAGGCGAACAGGCAATGTTCGGCATCGACTATGGGTTGCCGTGCGAGAAAGGTTTCCTTGCCCATCCAGGGCTCCTCGATAGACTTGGTTTATGTAGTTGTCGGCAAGAGCATAGCAGTTCATCCCGGCCGGGGTGAACCCGCCGCGGCAGGGGAGGCCGGCCCGAGCCATGGTCAACAATAAGGGACGGTCTGAACGGGCAGGGGAATATCGGCCGTTGGCCGTCGAAGACATCGGCAGAATCGCCGCAAGCAGGCTGAACCGCATTCATGCCCGGCCGGACTCCCGGCGGCGGCGCACTTGCGCTACAGTGTCGTTGGGTTCAAACAAAGATTCCAGGCGGGCCGGGAAGACCGAAGCGGATGATGGAATCCGCGCGGCGCGGCCGGCGGGCACCGAGCGAAGGCATTCATGTTTTTTCCTCTTGTCGATGAATTGGCTACGACCGACATCGTGAGCGTGCCGGCGCGACTCGCCGTGCGCGACGCGCTGCGGCAGATGTCGCAGTACGCGGTGCGCAATATCGTGGTCGAGGAGGCGTCCGGCGGTTTCGGCCTGCTGACCGCGTCCGATGTGGTGCGGCTCCGGTTCTCGATGCCGAATCTCGACATCGCCATCAGCGAGGCCGGCTATCACCCGCTTCCCAGCATTGCGAAGGGAAGCGGCCTCCTGGATGTGCTCGAACTGTTCGACGGCCCGCATGGTTATGCCGCCGTGATCGACGCGGCGGGCAGCCTGTTCGGCATCGTGTCCAATACCGACATTCTCGGCAGCCTCGACCCGCAATTGATGATCCAGCGCCAGCGGCTGCGCGATCTGCTGCGCCGGCATACGGTCAAGAAATTGCCGCACGATGCGCCGCTTGGCCAGGCGCTGGCGCTGCTGGCGGATTCGGACGACGCGGTGATCGTGCTCGACCGGGGAGCCGGGGTGGGCATCGTGACGACCCAGGATGCGATCCGTCTGCTGCACGGCGGCGCGGCGCTGACCGACCCGCTGCATCTGCACATGTCGTCCCCGCTCCATGCCGTGACCTACGACCTGACCATGGCCGAAGCGGTGTCGACCTTGCACGAAAAGCATTTCAAGCGGCTGGTGGTGCAGGATCCCGCAAGCGGGGACGTGATCGGCATCATCACCCAACAGGACCTGATCGGCGTCGCCTATAGCCGTTGGGCCGACCTGATGCGCCACCATGCGCAGGAATTGCGCGAGATCATCGATGTGCTGGAACGCAAGACGGTGCGGCTGGAGCGCATCGCCGCGACCGATCCGCTGACCGGAATGGCCAATCGCGCGCGCTTCGAGGTCTTGCTGCACGACGAGCAGCAACGGCACGACCGGTCGCCCGCCATGCCCTTCTCGGTTCTGCTCTTCGATATCGACCATTTCAAGCAGATCAACGATACCTGGGGGCACAGTCGGGGCGACATCGTGCTCAAGGCAATAGCGCAGCACGCCCAGAACCATTTGCGCCAGATCGACATCCTGGCGAGATGGGGCGGGGAAGAATTCGCCGTGCTGCTGCCGCAAACCGATCTGGCGGCTGCACGCGGGATTGCGGAAAGAATCTGCACGTCTCTGGCGCACACCGAATTCGATCAGGTGGGGCGCGTGACGGCCAGCTTCGGCGTCGCCGAGCACCAGGCGGGCGAATCTGGCGCGGTATTGCTCGGCCGTGCCGACGATGCGCTTTACCGTGCCAAGCGCAACGGGCGCAACCGGGTCGAGTAGGGCGCCCCGGTCTACGGGAATGGCCGGGGCACGGCACGCCCATTCAACGATGAGCGCCGCACGTTCCGTTGCGGCGGCGAATACCAGACCGCCTTTTTCGCGTCAGTTGCCGCCAGCACGGGGGCGTTGCGGCCTGGCCGGGTGGCGATGGGCGATGGCGATCAGCCGGGTGTCGAGCAGACGGGCCAGGCCGCGCCCGCCGGCACGCATCACGGCGTTGTGGTTCCACTTGAAGAGCGGCTGGGCGAGGGGGGCGAGCAGATTCATCCAGGGCTTGGTGGTGCGTACCTGCCAGTCGTAGCGGACCACGGTGAGCGCGCCTTCGCGCGAAAAGTACCAGCTGCCGCACCCGTCGACCTCCCCGCTTGCCCGGCCTTCCAGGCAGACCAGCGGTTCGATGCGGGTGACCCGCATGTCGAAGGTCAGCCGGTACGGCAGAACGCTTTTCCAGGTGTAGCGCTGCAGCGCCCCCAGCCCGTTGTCGTCGCCGGCCTCCAGGTCCAGCACCTGTTCGACCCCGCGCCACCAGTTCGGCCAGCGGCGGGAGTGATAGATGGCGTCCCACACCGATTCCACCGGGGCGTCCAGGTACCACAGGGTGGAGAACCGGTATTCCGCCATCGCCGTCCGAGGTTCCAGGCTTGAAGTCAGGGCTGGAAAAAATCCGCGGCGAACGGCACATCGACTTCAACGTCGTCCATCAACACGGTTTCCAGCGCCTCGTCGTCCAGGCCGAAACTGGCGACCTTGACCGGGAACAGCGAGCCCTCCGCCAGCCAGAGCTGGAAGCGGTGCACGCCGTCCACCGTCTTGCCGAGGGCACCGGTGACGACCACTTGCCGGGCGTTCCAGCGCCCGACCGTCTCCACGCCGCGCAGTTCGGTGGCGCCGCCCGCCTGCAGCGCCTGGACATTGCGCAGCAGCGCCCCGGCGTCGGAACGGTCCACGCTGCGGCCGTAGGGTCCGCGGATCAGCGGATGGTCCGGGGCCAGCGTCAGCGCCGCGAAGGCGCGCTGGCCGAATGGCCACAGACGCACCTGGCCGCTGTGCGGGCTGTAGATCAGCAGCGCGCCCGGATGGGGGGCGATGAATTCCATGCGGACGAAGCCGGGTTTGCGATAGGCGTAGCGGATGATCTGCGTCGGGCGCTGCGCCGTGGACGAACGAAGCGTGACCCGGTAGCTGTCGATCTGTTCGAACTGCTGCCGCGCGGCGGCGATCAGGTCGAGCGCGGCTCCGCTGGCCGGAACGAGCAGGGCGGCGGTGAGCAGGGGCCAGAGCATGGCCTACTCCACCACCTCCAGCATGCCCGCCATGCCTTTGTCGCGGTGGCTGTCGAAGAAGAGCAGCTTGTTCGGACAATAGTAAGGGTAGCGGCCGGCGGTGCCGGGCGTGAAGCGGAAAACGCGCGGCGCCTCGCCAAGCTGGGCGTCGATGGCGACCTGGTCGGGCGGCAGATCGAGCACGAAACGATGGGGAACGATCCCCGGTTCGGCGCGTAATACCAGTTCGACCGGCGTGCCTGCCTTGACGACGAGGTGGTCTGGCTTGAAGAAATAGCTGCCGCCGACGATGGCGACGCGCTGGATGCCGTCTCCAGCCACGGGAACCCGGTAAGGGGTGTCGGCAGCCTGGGTGCCGGCTGCGAGACAGAATACCAGCGCGATACCGGACGAAATGAGTCTGATGCTGTGCATGCCGGCTCCTTGGTCGCCTCCTTCAGGAAAGGTGCAGTCTCTTGCCGGACTTTTGCTTCTTTTACGATAGGACGACTATTTCTTTCCTGCTGGGTTGGGCATTTTTTCAAACGGATCGTTCGGTTTCAAGGCTTGGCGCCTGATCGCGAGGGCAGCGCCATGGTGCGTTCAGCCGCGCCGCCGACACGCGGCGCAGGCGGCCATCAGCCCACCTGCGGCAGGCGCTCCAGCGCGGCCTGGATCGCTTCTTCCGGATAGGCGAAGTCTTCCAGCTTGCCGCTGAAGTAGCTGTCGTAGGCGGCCATGTCGAAGTGGCCGTGGCCGGACAGGTTGAAGAACAGCGTCTTCGGCTCGCCGCTTGCCTTGCAGCGCAGCGCCTCGTCGATGCAGGCAGCGATGGCGTGGTTGGATTCGGGCGCGGGGACGATGCCTTCGGCGCGGGCAAACGTGACGCCGGCCTGGAAGGTGGCAAGCTGGGGTACGGCGACCGCTTCGATCAGTTTTTCGTGGTAGAGCTGCGACACCAGCGCCGAGTCGCCGTGGTAGCGCAGCCCGCCGGCGTGGATGCCGGGCGGCATGAAGTCGTGGCCGAGGGTGTACATCAGCATCATCGGGGTGAGTTTGGCAGTGTCGCCGAAATCGTAGGCGTAGTGGCCGCGCGTCAGGGTCGGGCAGGAGGCCGGCTCGACCGCGACCAGGCGCACGTTTCTGCCGGCCGCCTTGTCGGCGAAGAAGGGGAAGGCCGCGCCGCCGAAGTTGGAGCCGCCGCCGCAGGGGGCGAAGATCATGTCGGGATAGTCGCCGGCCTTCTCGAACTGCTTCTTCGCTTCCAGCCCGATCACGGTCTGGTGCAAGAGCACGTGGTTCAGTACCGAGCCGAGGGCGTAATTGGTGTCGGCACGCGAGGCGGCGTCTTCCACCGCCTCGGAAATCGCCAGGCCGAGCGAGCCGGGGTTGTCCGGGTCTTCCGCCAGGGCGGTACGGCCGGAGTGGGTTTCCAGGCTGGGGCTGGCGAACACTTCCGCACCCCAGGTCTGCATCATGGAGCGGCGGTAGGGCTTCTGGCCGTAGCTCACCTTGACCATATACACGCGTACCTCCAGCCCGAACATCTGGCCGGCCAGCGCGATCGAGCAGCCCCACTGTCCGGCGCCGGTCTCGGTGGCAATGCGCTTGATGCCGGCTTCGGCGTTGTAATAGGCCTGCGCCACCGAGGTGTTGACCTTGTGCGAGCCGGCCGGGGAGACGCCTTCGTACTTGTAGTAGATCCTGGCCGGGGTGCCGAGCGCCGCTTCCAGGCGGTGGGCGCGGAACAGCGGCGAGGGGCGCCACAGCCGGTAGATTTCGCGTACTTTTTCCGGGATCGGAATCCACCGCTCGGCCGACATCTCCTGCTCGATCAGGCTCATCGGGAAGATCGCCGTCAAGGCATCGGGGCCGATGGGCTTGCCGTCCGGGCCGAGCGGCGGCGCCGGCCGGTTGGGCATGTCGGCGACGACGTTGTACCAGTGGCTGGGGATCTCGGATTCGTCGAGCAGGAACTTGGTTTGCGGCACGGCAGTCTCCCTTTTTTTGAACGATCGCTGCATTTCGGACAGGCAAGCCCGATTAGGGAATCATCGGCCAATCGCCTTATGCCGTCAACGAACCCCGCCCGGCCCGGGAACCCGCGCAATGCATGGCCAGACGCCGTACCGCTTCACTTGTTTTCCGGCGGGGGGGCAGCGTCTTCCGTAGCCGGCGGCGCTCCGGTTGGCGATGCTTTCTTAAGCTCCTTCTCAGCCTTCTTTTTCTTCTTTTCCAGTTCCCTTTGCCGCTTTTCGTACTGGTAGTTCGGTTTCAAGCTTCGTCTCCTTTCATTAGTCGTACGTAAACGATACCCGACCCGGCCGACTTCACCCAGCAAAAACAGCCTGCGCAGGGAGTGGCCTGGTTTCGCGGGCTTCGCCAAATGGCGCGATGAAACAAAAAGCCGCCTCGATGTGGCGGCTTTCTGTCGGTACAGCAGCGCTGCATTTACTTTACGTGCAGTTCGACGCGGCGGTTCTTGGCACGGCCTTCACGGGAGGCATTGCTGAAGGCGGGCTGGGTCTCGCCCATGCCCTTGGAGGTGAGGCGTGCGGCAGCGATATCGTGGGAGACGAGATAGTCGTACACGGACTTGGCGCGGCGCTCGGACAGGCTCTGGTTGTATTGGTCGGTACCGATGTTGCAGGTATGGCCGACGATGTCGACGTCGATGTCCTTGCGCTTGTCGAGCACGGCGGCTGCTTCAGCCAGGATTTCGAGGGCATCGGGGCGCAGCTTGGCGGAGTCGAATTCGAAGTTCACGCCTTCGAGAAGGACGACCACGTCGCCGGCCTGGGCCTTGTCCAGTTCGGCGGCCGGCTTCGTCTTGAGCACTGGGGCGACCGGTTCGGGTTCCGCCTGCGCCACCGGTTCGGGCGCGGGCTGCGGGGACACCACCGGCGCAGGCGCCTGGTAGGCTGCCGGAGCGGGTTGCGGCGCGGGCGCGGGCTGCTGCGCCTTCTTGCCCAGGGCGATGTTGAAGCCGACGTTGATCAGCCAGTCGCCGAAGCTGCTTTTGTTGAAGGCATCGGTGCTGTTGTCGTCCCAGCGGTAGCGCGCATCGGCACGCAGCGCGACGTTTTCGCTCAACTGCTTGATGACGCCGAGGCCGGCGTTGGCCATCAGACCGGTGTCGTCCCGGCCGGGAATGTCGGTGTACAGCGCGCCCAGGCCAACGACCGCGTAGGGGGCGAAGCCGGCGTCGCGGTTGAAGAAATACAGGCCGTCCACGCCCAGCCCCCACAGTTTGTAGCGGCCGCCGGCATCACGGTCGAGCGCGCTGCCGGTCAGCGCCAGTTCCAGGTTCCAGTCTGGACTGACGGGTTTTCCCAGGGCCAGGCTGCCGCCCCAGCCATCGTCGGAACGGCGGTCGCTGTCGGCGAAGGTGTAGTTCAGCGAGGGAGCGATGTACAGGCGATCGTCCAGGGCGTGCGCTGGCAGTGCAGCACTGGCCAGGCCAAGGACGATGAGGGTGGGCAGGGTCTTGAGGCGCATCGGATTATCCTTCGAATGGTTGCGGTGATTGCTGCCGTTGTCGCGAAATCTCTCGCCGGAGCAGGGCCGCCGGCATCCCCGGCTTGTCGAGCGACTGACGACCCTGAAAGCGAGTCCAGGATCGTGCAGCCAGTTGCCGGATTATATCGACAGCGCGCCAGGCAGGCAGGGCGCCTTCGGGCGCCCTGCCGATATTTCATTGCCTGATTTCGGGTGCCGGGGCCATTGAGGCGATCGCGGCAGCCGGCCCGCTTGATTTATCGCCCTCGTACCAGGGCTTGCACTTTATGATGCGGGTAAGGACGAACCGCTCCTGTGATTGAAATTCCCAAAAGGACTGCTTTAGGCGATTTCCGGCGCTGAAAGCAAACAGGATCGGATGACGGAACGCCGGTGAGCCCGCCCACCCGCTGGTGCATGAAACCGTATACGAATTGACGGGTCAGGAGCAAAGACAGGATGAAAGAACCGAACCCGGTGACCTTCGCAGCGCGGCTTCCGCTGTTGCCCGGATTGAACGCATGACGCGCTACCATGCCCTGCTCCTGGGTGTTTTTTCCGCCGTCTGGGTGTGCGCGGCGATCGAGCCCCGCTATCCGCACGACTGGCTGCTGGAAAACTATCTGGTGTTCGTGTTTGTGCCGCTCATCGTTCTGACCGCCCGTTACTTCAGGCTGTCCGATCTTTCCTACACCCTGATTACCGCCTTCATGCTGCTGCATGTGGTGGGCTCGCATTACACCTATGCCGAAGTGCCGTTCGGCTACACGCTGCAGCATTGGTTCGGGTCCGGCCGCAACATGTACGACCGGCTGGTGCATTTCTGTTTCGGCCTGCTGCTGGCCTATCCCCTGCGCGAGATATTCGTGCGCGTGGTGAAGGCTCGCGGTGTGTGGACGTACTGGTTTCCGCTGGAACTGGTGCTGGCGTTTTCGGCGGGGTACGAGATTATCGAATGGCTGGTGGCGGTCCGCGTCGACCCTACGGCGGGCCTGGCATTTCTGGGCGCGCAGGGCGACGTGTGGGACGCCCAGAAAGACATGGCGCTGGCAGTGGTCGGAGCGGTGCTGGCGCTGCTGATGGTGGCATTGATCCACTGGCGCCACGATCCAGCGTTCGGTGCTGATCTGCGTGCCAGCCTGAAAATCGAACCGGGCGACAAGCCCTTGGGCGAGCAGGCCTTGCGGGAGATGCTCGGGAAAGACGGACGCGAAGACGGGGATTGACGGGCGGACTCGAACAGCGGCATCCGGCGTTTCCTCGCCAGATGCCGTCCGCTAGCGTGGCGGGGTCATTTTTTCAGCTGGGGCTGATCGATATAGCGGACGTCCTTCACCGAGAGCGGCAGCGGGTTGACGTATTGGTAGCCCTTGCCCTGCCAGTAGACCAATTCCGGGAAGCCTGCCGGCACCACGGTAATGAAGCCGTGCATGTCTTCGGCGCTGAACCCGGCCGCCTTCATGGCGTTGCTGCACATCTTGAACGCCACGCCATCCTTCGCCAGTTCCGCCATCTGGTCCACGATGCCCTGATATTTCTCGTAGTTTTCCTTGGCGAACGCGCGCAGTTCCGGCCCGTGCGTCACCACCACCACCTTGCCGCGGGTTTCTTTCCTGGTGTTTTTGACGAAGTTGTAAAGGATGTTCAGTTTCTGCGGGTCCTCGTAATTGACGTCGAATACCGTATTGGTAACCGGCATCTTGTGCATGTCGACCTTGGCCGTTCCGTAAGGAGCGAACGTCTCCGCAACGGCCGCTTGTACCGGCAGCATGGCAACGGCTGCCGCGATGGCCATTCCTGTCAGTTGTATTTTCATGCTCGTGTCTCCTTTTTCATTGCCGTGCGCTGCAGCCGTCCGTCCGGCCGCGCACAATCCCGGCTACCTGCAAACCATTGTGTTTGCCGACTATAGACGGAGGGGCCGGAAAGCGCCATCCGTGGCTGAGCTTGCCGGTCACACTCGGGTTTGCCGGGCGGTTGCTGGCGTGGGCAAGGGGGTTCGTCTGCGTCCGTGCGGCGCTGAATACCTGATTGTTTTTGTCTGGTATTGGCCTACAAATAAAACTCATCGTGCGCCATTTCCGGCTGTACGGCTCAATTCCCGTTTACTCATAAAGGAGCACATCATGAGAAACGTACATATCGACTTTCACGGCGCTGACCCGGGTTTCGAGGCTGCCAGCCTCCTTGCGAAGGGGGCCGCGAAGGACAATCAGATGAAAGACCCGACCATCATGGCATGGCATCGAAACAGCAGGCTGGGGGCGACCCCTCCTTTTTATGACGGAGCCAATCCCGAAACCTGGTGGGAAAAATATGGTGAAGGCAACGGCGGCGGGCTGGAGGTCAGCGTAGGAGACGACTACCAGTTCATCATGATGGATGCGCGTGGCTTTGAGACCGTGGGCGACATCCCGCTGCGCAACCTGACGGATAGCGAGGGCAACGAGTACATCTGCTATACCCCGTTGCAGGGCATGGATTCCTCCATTCCGAAGCAGGAGGCCTGCACCCCGCTGGACGACTGGCTGGCCGATCAATATTGAGTCCGGTCAAGCCTCCGGCCATGCAGGCGATGGCTGGTCGATTCGCGTATCGCCGGCATGCAGGACACACGCGGAGTACGCGTGGTGCGCGGCGCCCGTTTTTCAGGGAAAGGGATGTCGATGAACTACCGCGTCAGCCTGCTTATGAGTCAGTTCGTTACCCACGACGTGAAGCACTTCATCGTCAGCAAGCCTGCGGGTGTTGCTGTCGTTCCCGGTCAGGGCGTGGAGCTGGCGATCGACCGGCCCGGCCTGCGCGAGCAAGGCCGCCCGTTCACGCCCACCGGACTGGCCGATGACCGGGTTCTGGAATTCACCATCAAGGCCTACCCTGCCCACGCTGGCGTGACCCAAGCGCTCCACCAGTTGGAGCCCGGTGCCGAACTGCTGATGTCCGAGCCATTCGGCACCATCAGCTATCAAGGCCCCGGTGTTTTCATTGCCGGCGGGGCCGGCATCACCCCCTTTCTGGCCATCCTGCGCGGATTGGCGCGCAAGGGAGAACTCGACGGCCAGACCCTGATGTTCTCCAACAAGACCCCGCGCGACATGATCTGCGAAAAAGAGCTGCGTCATTTGCTGGGGGAGCGCTGCATTCTGCTCTCTACCGGCGCTGCCGTGCCCGGCTATGAGCACCGTCGCGTCGACCGCGCCTTCCTGGAAGAAAAGATCAGGGACTTCAAGCAACGCTTTTATGTCTGCGGCCCGCCCCCGTTCATGGAGGCGGTCAACGGCGCCTTGACGGAGATGGGGGCCAGCGCGGAAAGCCTGGTATTCGAACGCTGAACGGGGCAGGGTCGGGAACTGCGGGCCACTCCGGGAAAAATCCGGCAACCCGAGGCCCCGTCCGCCTTTGCGCCTATTTGTGCGTTGAGTGCGGGATCACGCCGCCTTGGCGGTGGGCATGGTCTTGATCAGTGCGCGTATCTGGTTGCGCAATTCCGGTGTGTCTCGCTCGTGATGCACTGCGACGGCATGCTGGACAGCCGCTTCCAGAAGTTCGGCTTCGCTGTCTGCGGAAATCATGACCGTGCAGTTCATTTCGCTCGGATATTCCCTGCAGTCGATGTATTTGCGTTCCATGGCAATCTCCTGTCGTTCGCCCGAATTGCCCCGGTTCAACCCGACCGGACGGCGCAAGAGGCGAACAATTCTTTATAGCCCGGCAATTCGCAAATGTCGGCTTCGAACCGGGATTCGGAACCGCTCAAGGCGAGGCCAGACGGGCCGTTAAACACAGGGAGTGCTGCGAATCGTTTTCGTGAGGGGAATGGGGTGCTTGCATCGGCCGGTTGTGCGGATTTCTGTAGCGTCCTCGCTGGAATGGGTCCGTCCCGGCCCGTCGGGGAGGGGGGATGACGCAGCAACCGGAAAGTCTGGCGGACTGGCTGGCTTTTTTGGGGCGGACGGACATTCCCGTGCTGAGGCAAACCGCCCGCGAAATACAGCGCCTGCGCGCCGACGACGCGCTGCTCACCGCCCGCAGCATGGCCGATGTGGTGACCGACGATCCGCTGATGACGGTCAAGTTGCTGCGCTATATGCAGTCGCACAAGCATCGCAACCAGCAATACGAACTGGTCGATGTGAAGCAGGCGCTGCTCATGATGGGATTGGACACGTTTTTCCGCGGGGTGCCGCCGGCACCGCTCGTGGAAGAGATGCTGCACGATCGTCTCGATGCACTGGTGCATCTGCTGCAAACCGTTCGGCGCGCGCAACGTGCCGCGCACTATGCCTTCGATTGGGCGCTGCGGCTGCACGATCTGCATGCGGAAGAAATACGGGTATCGGCACTGCTTGCCCATGTCGCCGAAATGCTGATGTGGTGTTTCAACCCGCGACAGATGCTGGAAATCGGCAAGCGCCAGGATGCCGACCCCGCCCTGCGCAGTGCGGAGGTGCAGAAGCAGGTGCTGGGGTTCGCCGGCCGGGATTTGCAGCGCGCGCTGACGATCGAGTGGCGCTTGCCTGAATTGCTGCTGAATCTGATGGACCCGGCGCAGGCGCACTCGGCCAGGGTGCGCAACGTGATGCTGGCGGCGAACCTGGCGCGGCATTCCGCCCACGGCTGGGACGACGCCGCGCTCCCCGACGATTACCGCGAGATCGCGGCGCTGTTGCGCATGGAGCCGCACAGGGTGATGGCGCTGATTGGGGCAAGGCCCGCCGGCACTCAAAACTGACGGGGAGAATGGCGCCGCTTGGCGGCTGGCGATGCCTGCGCGCTGCGGGGCGGATTTGATTTGCGGGCTTGCTCCGTGAGCCAGGATTGGACGCGCAGCGCGCCAGCGAGTGCGGATGCTACGCCGGGCAGGGGATCACGTTGTGTTCCAGCTTGCCTGCGAGCTGCGCGATCGCCACCCCGGCGGGGCAGCCGGGGGTGGTTTGCATCAGCAACTGGCGGCGCATCACGGCCTGGCGCACTTCGGGGTCGAGCGGGATGTCGCCCATGTGGATCAGGCGGACAGGATAGCCGGGTTCGGTGACGACGAAGCGGTCGAGCACCTGCTGCAGCTGATTCGTGATGGCCTGGCCGGCACCCGGGCGGACGGTCTGGTTGACGATCACGCGCACGGTTTGCCGCTGCTGCTGCCCCACCAGCACCTTGATCGTGGCATAGGCATCGGTGAGCGAAGTCGGCTCGGGGGTGGCGACCATCAATACTTCGGACGCCAGCGAAACGGCGAACAGGACGACGTCCGAAATCCCTGCGCCGGTATCCAGCAGCACGACGTCGTAATGCGGCACCAGGCCGCTCACGATGCGCAGAAATTCGTTGCGCACCTCGGGCGTCAGCCGTGAATACTCGACCATGCCGGAGCCTGCCAGCAGCACGGAAAAGCCGCCTGGCGCCGGCAGGATGGCCTCTTCCAGCCTGGCCTTGCCGGTGAACACATCGTGCAGCGTGATCTTGGGGTACAGGTTGAGCACCACGTCGAGATTGGCCAGCCCGAGATCGGCGTCGAGCACCAGCACCTTGTGGCCGCGCTTGGCGAGCGCGGCGGCGAGGTTGGCCGAGACGAAGGTTTTGCCGACGCCGCCCTTGCCGCTGGTGACGGCGAGCACCTTGCCCAGGGGTTTCAAGGGGACCGGGGTCGTCTCGCGGTTTCCGGCTGGAGGGGAGAGGACTTCGTTCATGCGTTTACTCGGTTCGTGACGTTGCCCTGGGCATCGCGAGAAACGTCGCCCGGGGCCATTCCGGTTGCGGCCGCTTCATCCAGGCCGGGCTGGCCGAACAGCAGGCCTTTCTCTTCGGCGCTGACCGACAGTTCCTGCGGCTGTTCCAGGCTGATCCGGTTGCGTCCCTCGGACTTGGCGCGGTAGAGCTGCTGGTCGGCGCGTTCGAGCCACAGATCGGCGGTGGAACGCACCCATTCCGGTGCGTAGGCGCCGCCGATACTGAGCGTAACCCGGACGCTGAGCAGCGGCGCCACGGCGATCGGGAGCGATTCAACGGTTTGGCGAATCCGCTCGGCGACGGCACGCCCGAAAAGCGGCCGGCAGTTGGGCAGGATCACCGCGAATTCTTCGCCGCCGTAGCGGGCGACGGTGTCCATCGGGCGCACGCAGCCCGCCAGGCAGCCTGCTATGGCCTGCAGCACCTGGTCGCCGGCCAGATGGCCGTGGGTGTCGTTGATGCTCTTGAAGTGGTCGATATCCAGCAACAGCAGCAGGACCGAGTCGCCGGAACGCGCGACCGCTTCGATCGAGCGTTCGAGCACCGAGCGGAAATGCCGGCGATTGCCCAGCCCCGTAAGCGGATCCTTGAGCGAGAGTTCGCACAGGCCATCGAGCACGCGTTGCAAATAGGCGGTGGGCGACTCGCCGGCTTCCTGCCGGCTGTTTTTTGCGTCGTGCTTCAGCAGGGCGCGCGCGTCGTCGAGTTGCAGCGCGTGCAGTTCGATCAGATGAGAATCGGTCGGAGGAGCCACAGCGGGTTTCGATACCTGGCGTTTGAAATCGGGCAAAGGACCAGGCGAGGAAACTCAACCGCCTTTGCGCGAGTATGTGGGCATTTGTGTCTTTGATCAAGCGCGCTCGCCGACCAGGCGCCGCAACCCATGGTCGGCTTTGCTGGAACAGCAATGCATCAGCCGCCCTGCCGATCGGCAGGGATGGATAGGGGTGCACGGAACATGCGGTGGCGATGGACTCCCCGATATCCGCCGAGGGAGCAAGGGCTGAATCCCGCCGACAGTCTGGCTTCGCCGGGAACAGGCTATTGAAACATCACGGTCAGGCCACGCTGCCGAAGCTGTGGTCGCTAGCCATGAAGGGGGCTTTCAGCCCGGCAAGACGGCAACTCTGTGCGATGGGACCACCCGGGAACAGCGCGTACAGGTATTTCAATCCGCCTTTCTGGTGGAAATGTTCATCCAGCGCATCGTGCAGGTCGCGCAGATTGATGACGCTGTCGTCTTCGTGGTGGGCATAGTAGTTTTGCAGGGCGCGAAGGGTCTCCCAATGGTCTTCGGTCAACTCAAGTCTTTCATCACGCGCAATTTTTTCCGCTTCCTTGCGTGTCCAGTCCAGCGGGGCATGCGGGAAATCGGGGTCGGTAACCGGCTCCTGGATCAGCCGGTTGATGTCGGTTGAATCGTGCAGCATGGTCGTCTCCTTGAAGGCTTTTGGAGGGGATACTTGAATTTAGGCCAGACTCCCCGCCGATACAAGGCGCGCACGCTGTCAGAGGGCAGCGCATGCAGGTGTAGCCTTCTTGCTGCAGCCGCACGATATCGGCTCCGCCATCGGCACTAGGCTGACGAAGCCGTGAATCCCCACTGCCAGGCGGCACATGTGGAATTCGATGCGGTCGGAGAGCGAGGTGCCCTGGGCGCGCTGCGTCAGTTCGCGGTATTTCGCATGGTGTTTGAGCGCGAAGACGGGAATTTCGCTGCCGTGCAGCATGTTGCCGTCCGTGCCGGCCCGCGGTGCATGACACCGGCTATGCTGCAGGCGTGGGTGATCCCGTGAAAGAGGTGGCGACATGGCGAAGCGTGCGTATCCCCTGGCCAGGGTCTATGGCCTGCTGGAGCCGGGGCCGGTGGTGCTGGTGGCGACCGCCCGCAGGGGCCGGACCAACATCATGACGATGTCGTGGCACACCATGATGGAATTCGAGCCGCCGCTCCTGGGTTGTGTGATCAGTGGCCGCAACGCCTCGTTCGATACCCTGAAGGCGACCCGCGAATGCGTGGTCAACATTCCGACGCTGGCGCTGGCGAAGCAGGTGGCAGGCATCGGCAACTGCTCCGGCCGTGACGTCGACAAGTTCGCCAGGTACGGCCTCACTGCCGTCCCGGCTTCGCAGGTGCAGGCACCGCTGATCGCGGAATGCTATGCCAGCCTGGAATGCCGGGTGGCCGATACCCGGCTGGTGAATGCCTACAATTTCTTCATCCTGGAAGTGCTGAAGGCGTGGGTCGATACCGCCGTCAAGAATCCGCAGACGCTGCACCACCGCGGCAACGGCGTGTTCGCGGTGGCGGGCGAGCCGGTCAGGTTGCGCTCAGGCATGAAGTGAATGAAGGCAGCAGGTGCTATTTATGCGGCATGGCCGATTTTGCAGTTGGATTCCCCGTGCAAGTTGATAGTCTGACATTTCGGACGGCTTGTTCAACCGGAGGGAGGCATCATGAGCATCGCAAAAACCATCGAAATCACGGCGAGTTCGGAGAAGAGCTTTGAGGACGCGCTCAAGCGGGGAATCGCGAAGGCGGCCGAATCGCTGGAAAACATCACCGGCGCCTGGGTGATGGATCAGAGCGTGACGGTGAACAAGAGCGAGATTGCCGAGTACACCGTGAGGATGAAGCTGACCTTCGTCTTGAAGTAAATCCCGGGCAGCAGGGCCGGGCACGGCCGCGCCAGTCCGGACAGCGTGTCCGGCCCGGGATCGCGCCGGAGACTCCCCGCATCCATTGCGAAGCCGCATAATGCGCGCTGCGTTTTGGCCGCCTGTGCGGCAGTCTGAGTTCATGCCCAATCTTCCCTACTGGCGCCTGTCCGGTTTCTATTTCTTTTATTTCGCCTTCGTTGGCGCGATGTCGCCGTTCTGGGGGCTGTATCTGCAGTCGCTGGCGTTCAACGCCTTCCAGATCGGCGTGCTGATGTCGCTGCTGCAGGTGATGCGGATTTTTGCGCCCAACATCTGGGGGCATATCGCCGACCGTACCGGCCGCCGCACGGCGATCGTGCAGATTGCGGCGATTGGCAGCGTGCTGGTGTTCGCCGGGGTGTTCGCCGGCGACGGTTTCTGGTGGCTGTTTGCGGTGATGGCGGCGCTGAGTTTTTTCTGGAGCGCGTCGCTGCCGCTGGTCGAGGCGATGACGCTGTCGCATCTGGGCGAGCGCACCGACGCCTACGGCCGCATCCGCCTGTGGGGCTCGGTCGGCTTCATCGTGATGGTGGTGGGGCTGGGC
>NZ_JANJXQ010000020.1 GCF_024708915.1 Thiobacillus sp. | reverse complement strand
GCCAGATACTTGGCGTGGATTTCCTTGATGATGGCGGGCGCAGTCAGGCACAGCAGGTCGTTGTTGCCTTTGAGGTCGTGGGCGAAATCGGCGAAGCGCTCGCCGCGATAGTCCGCTTCGGTGAGCTTGTACGACTGGATCATCGTCCCCATCGCGCCGTCGAGGACGAGAATGCGCTGGGCGAGCAGGGAACGGAGTTGTGCGGTGCGGGACATGGCGGTCGGCAGAAGCAGGGAACGCTGCATTATATAAGGCCGGCCCCCCGCCCCGCTGTGTCCGGCACGGGTTGAACGAGTTTCTGCCGCAGCAGTCCGGTTCTCGACAGGGTAAGGGCGGCGGGGCGAGGGCAGGGTACGGGAACGCCCATTGCACGGGGCGGTACGGTGGCTGGAGTGGCAGGTACGGTCCTTGCCTTCAATGGATAGTCTATCGAGGCCAGGCCGTCGATTCCATTTTTGATGAATGAAACCTGCTCCATGCCGACTTTTTTTCTGAGCAACTTCGAATCACTGCGTGCCAGGACGCGTGCGCTGCCGTATGCCATGCTGGCCGGTCTGCTTGTCGGCCTGGGCGTGTCCCCGCTGGCGCTGGCCGACCGCGAGGCCCAGGCCGCGCGCTATTACGAAGATGCATTGACGCGCTACGAGCGCCGCGACGATGCGGGCGCGATCATCCAGCTCAAGAACGCGCTGAAAGAGGATGCGCGCATGCTGCCCGCGCTGGTGCTGCTGGGGCAGGCGCATTTGCGCAAAGGCGAGCCGGCGGCGGCGGAGCGCGCGTTTGCGGACGCCGAGCGCCTCGGGGCGGCACGCGGGCAGATCGCGGTTTATCAGGCGCAGGCGTATCTGGATCAGGGGAAATCGCGTGCGCTGCTGGAAAAATTCGGCGCCGATGGCCTGGCGCCGCAAGCGCGGCTCGACATGCTGCTGCTGCGTGCGCGGGCGCAGATCAGCCTGAGCCAGCTCGATGCGGCGATGAGCAGCGCGCGTCAGGCCGGGCAAATCAAGGGCGGCGAAGCACGCGCCCTGGCCTTGCAAGCGCAGGTCCACCTCAAGGCCGGACGTGCCGGGGAGGCGGCTGCGGCCGCGCAGCGCGCGTTGCAACTGTCGCCGCGCGACGCCGATGCCTGGAATATGCAGGCGTCGATTGCCCACAGCCAGGGGGATTTGCCGGCCGCAGCGCGCGACTACGGGCGCGCTCTGGAGGCGCAGCCGCGGCATCTCGATGCGCGCCTGGCGCGGGCAGCGGTCTACCTCGATCTGCAGCGCGACAGCGACGCCAAGGCCGACATCGATTATCTGCTGCAGCATTTCGCCTACGACCCGCGCGGCGCCTACCTGCGCGCGCTGTATTTCAGCCGGCGCGGCGACGCGGCCCGTGCGCGCGAGGCGCTGCAGGAGGCGACGCGTACGCTGGGCCAGCTGTCCCCCGAATTTCTCGCCGCCAGCGACCAGTTAACACTGCTGGGAGGGCTGGCCCATCATGCGCTGGGGGAGTTCGAACGCGCCAAGACCTATCTCAACGCCTATCTGGGAAAGCACCCGCGCGAAGCGGGGGCGCGCAAATTGCTGGGCAGCATCTATCTCGCCGAGCGCCAGTTCGCGCGCGCCGTCGCCATGCTGCAGCCGGCATTGAGCGCTTATCCGGACGATGCGCAGGCGATGTCCATGCTGGGTGCGGCCTATATGGGGCTGGGCAATCATGGCAAGGCCGCGTTGTTGTTTCAGGAAGCGGCCCGGGCGGGCGACAGCCCCGATATTCAGGCCGGACTCGGCATCAGCCTGCTCAGCGCCGGCCAGAAGGAAGCCGGGTTTGATGCCCTGCTGCGCGCCTATCGGCAGGCGCCTGCCACCTCGCAGACCGGGGTGCCGCTGGCCCTGACCTACCTCAAGCGCGGCGAAGCCCAGCGCGCCGTGGCTATCGTGGAGGAGATTCTCAAGCGCGAACCCGGCAATATTTCCACCCGCAACCTGCTCGGCGTGGCCAAGCTGGCGACGGGCGACCGGGCGGGAGCGCGGGCGGCCTATGTGGCCGCCATCCAGGCCGCACCGAGCTTTTATACGGCGCATCTCAATCTGGCGCGGCTGGACGAAGCCGATGGCCAGCTTGAGCGGGCGCGCCAGCGTTATCTGGGCATCCTGAAGGTGAGCCCCGGCCACGCCGACGCCATGCTGGAACTGGCGCGGCTGGAAGAAGGTGCGGGACGGGTTGATGAAGCCATCCGCTGGCTCGACAAGGCGCGCAGCCAGCATGGGCAGGACGTGCGTGCGCGTCTGGCGCTGCACGGCCTGTACCTCCGCCTGGGCCGGGCACAGCAGGCGCTGGATGCCGCCAGGGACGCCCAGGCAATCGCGCCCAATCATCCCGCTGCGCTGATGGCGCTGGCGCAGGGGCAGATTGCCGTCGGCAACCCCGATCTTGCGAAAACCACCCTGCGCCGATTGACGCAGGCGGCGGCGTTCAACGCATCCTGGCTCACCCAGACTGCGGCCAGGCAGATGCAGATCGGCGACACCGAGTCGGCCGCATACAGCCTGAGCAAGGCGCTCCTGGCCGATGCGGGCTTCCGTCCCGCGCGGGTGCTGCAGGCGCGCCTGAACGTGCAGACAGGCAAGCTGGATGAAGCCGAGAAACAGGCCCAGGCCCTGCTGGCGCAAGGCAATGCAAAAGCCGAAGCGCAGCGCTTGCTGGGTGAAGTCCGGCTGGCCCAGCAACGCAAAGCCGAAGCCGTCGAGGCGTATCGCCGCGCCTATGCCGACGACGGCGGCAGCGACAGCCTGTTTGGCCTGTATGGCGCCCTGCTGGCGGCAAACCAGGCGCAGGAAGCCGCCAGGCTGATGACCGACTGGCGCGGCCACCATCCCGCCGACCGTGCGGCAGCCCACGCACTGGGGGAGGCCTGGCTGGCGCTGGGCGATGCGGCCCGGGCTAGTGCCGTCTATCGGGAACTGGTGCGGAGCGATCCGAAAGACGCGCGCGCCCACAACAACCTGGCCAACGTATTGCTGCAGCAAGGCGATCCTGCCGCGCTACGGCACGCCGAACAGGCGCACGCGCTGGCGCCCGGCCAGCCCGAGGTGAACGACACGCTGGGCTGGGTGCTGGTGCAGCAAGGACAAGTCGAGAAAGGCCTGCGCTACTTGCGCGAGGCCGCCCTGCGCGCGCCCGACGATCCGGACATTCGCGCGCACGTGGATCAGGCTGTGCTGAAAATGCGCCGCTGACGGACAACGCGCCGGCGTCGGGTTTTTTTACATATGGCCTGGCCGCATCCAGCGAAGCAAACTTAAGCAAATGATTTTCAAGCAATAAATTTTTATGGCATCAGGCTTGCTTCATGCCCACCAAGAAATCGATCATTCGGAGTACATAATGAAAATCAAGAAAATCAACAAAAAAACGGCTGCCGCATTGCTGGGGCTGGCCGCCATGGGGGCAGGCAGCCTGGCGTCGGCGGCGACCTGGACTTTCAACAATACCGCCAGCAACACGCAGGGCGGGGTCACGGCGACGGCTTCCGCTTGGGCGAACACCGTGGGCAGCGCCAATACGGCGCTTGAAGGCGGCTTTCTCACCTATAACGGCAGCAGCGGTCTGGGGGTCAAGAACAAGGATTATGCAAACGGAGACAGCAACGAGGGTGTCAATCCCGAGCATGCAATCGACAATGACCAGCGCAAGGATTCCATCCTGTTCAGCTTTTCCGGCGACAAGGTGAACCTGTCCTCGACCAGTTTTGGCTGGGTCAGCCAGAACACCGGCTACAAGGATTCCGATTACTCCGTGTATGCCTATACAGGCGCAGGCGTGGGCAGCCTCGCCGGACTGACCTACACCGACGCCGCCATGCTGGCTGCCGGCTGGGCGCTGGTCGGGCATTACGAGGGCGGGAGCAGCACAGGAGCCAAACCGATTTCCAGCAGCATCTACTCCAGCTACTGGCTGATCGGCGCACTCAACGGCACGAACGATTACAAGAAGGATGCGTTCAAACTGATCTCGGTCAGCGGCAGCACCTGTAAAGACAGCCCGGGCGGATCGGGCTGCGGCGGCGGCGGCAGTCAAGTCCCCGAGCCGGGCACCCTGCTGCTGCTGGGCATCGGCCTGCTGGGACTGACGCGCGCGACCCGTCGGCGCAACGCGCGCTGAATTCCGGCACAACGCACCCGGACCCCGCATTGGCGGGGTTTTTTTCGCCTTGGCGGGCAGCATCGGGCAGGGGCTGCTATGGTGGAAACACCATTGCACAGGAGTCCGGCATGAAGCAGTTCAGTCCAACCGAAGCGCATGCTTTTTTACAGCAGCACCCCGAAGCCGTGTTCATCGATTGCCGCTCGGAAATCGAATATCTTTTTGTCGGCCATCCGACCGGCGCGATCCATGTCGCCTGGCAGGACGGCCCGGACTGGGACGTCAATCCGGATTTTCTCGGCCACGCGCGCAAGGCGGCGTCGGCCAATCGCCCGGTGGTGCTGATCTGCCGTTCGGGGCGGCGGTCGGCGGATGCCGGGCGTTACCTCGAAAAATACGGTTTTCCTGAGGTCTACAACGTGTTGTACGGGTTCGAAGGCGACATGGATGAAACGCGGCATCGCAGCACGAAGAACGGCTGGCGCTTCGATGGGCTACCGTGGGAACAGACTTGATTTTCCG
>NZ_JANJXQ010000252.1 GCF_024708915.1 Thiobacillus sp. | reverse complement strand
TACGGCGTCGACGATTTGCGGTTGTTCTTCGAGAACGATTTGCGTTTCCTTAAACAGTTCAATTAATTAGGGCGCATACATCATGCAATTTTCAGAAGCCTGGCTGCGCAGTCTGGTCAACCCCGCACTCGATACGCCCCAGCTGGCCCACGCATTGACCATGGCCGGGCTGGAAGTCGAGGCCTTGGCGCCGGCCGCCCCGCCGTTCAGCAGCGTGGTGGTGGCCGAGATCCTGTCGGCGGAAAAGCACCCCGACGCCGACCGTCTGCGCGTGTGCCAGGTCGATGTCGGCGAGGCGGCGCCGGTCGTCATCGTGTGCGGCGCCCCCAATGCGGCAGCCGGGCTCAAGGTGCCGTGCGCCCGTCCGGGCGCCCGATTGCCCGGCATCGAAATCAAGGTCGCCAGGGTGCGCGGCGTCGAGTCCTTCGGCATGTTGTGCTCGACCAAGGAGCTGGGCCTGGAAGGCGCGGCCGACGGTCTGATGGTGTTGCCTGCAGATGCGCCGGTGGGCGAGGATTTCCGCGCCTGGCTCAACCTCGACGACACCCTCGTCACCCTGAAGCTGACGCCCAACCGCGCGGACTGCCTGTCGCTGCAGGGCGTGGCGCGCGAGGTCGGAGCGATCACCGGTGCCGAAGTGCGTCTGCCGCAAATACAGGAAATGCCCGCCCGTATTCACGACATGGTGCCGGTGCAGGTAGCGGCAAGCGGGGCCTGCCCGCTCTATCTGGGACGCGTGGTGCGCGGCATCGACGCGCAGGCGCCCACCCCGCGCTGGATGGCGGAGCGGCTGGAGCGCAGCGGCATCCGCCCGCTGCTGGCGCCGGTCGATATCACCAATTACGTGCTGCTCGAACTCGGCCAGCCGATGCATGCCTTCGCCCTGTCGCGCCTCAGCGGCGGCATCGAGGTGCGGCTGGCCCGGCCGGGTGAAACACTCGAACTGCTGAATGGCCAGACTGCCGAGCTGGCACCCGACATGCTGGTGATCGCCGATGCCAACGGGCCGGTGGCGCTGGCCGGGATCATGGGCGGGCAGCCGACCAGCGTGGAACGCGCCAGCGTCGACGTCATGCTGGAAGCGGCGTTCTTTGTCCCCACGGCGATCGCCGGACGCGCCCGGCGGCTGGGCTTGTCCACCGACTCGTCGCACCGTTTCGAGCGCGGCGTCGACTACGCCGCGACGCGCCAGGCGATGGAGCGGGCGACGCAGTTGCTGCTCGACATCTGCGGCGGCCAGCCGGGGCCGATCACCGAGGCGGCGGCCGAATTGCCGCGGCGCGAGCCGATTACCCTGCGCCTGGCGCGGCTGAAGCGTGTGGCCGGCGTCGAGCTCGACGCGGATCAGGTGGCGCGTGACCTTGGCGCACTCGGCGCGCAGGTCGAGCGCCAGGGCGATAGCCTGGTCGTCACCCCGCCGAGCTTCCGCTTCGACCTGGCAATCGAGGAGGACCTGATCGAAGAGGCGGTGCGCCTGTTCGGCTACGACAACATTCCGGCGCAGCCACCGGCCGCGCCGTCGCGCATGCTGCCGCAGGACGAAACCCTGCTGGCCGACGACATTCTGCGCCAGATGCTGGTCGGGCTGGATTATCAGGAAGTCATCACCTACAGCTTCGTCGATCCGGCGTGGGAAACGGCGTTGAATGCCGACGCCCGCCCGTTGCCGCTGGCCAATCCCATCGCCAGCCAGCTGTCGGCAATGCGCACCACGCTGTGGGGTGGCCTGATCGAGACGCTGCGCCATAATCTCAACCGCCAGCAGGAACGGGTGCGCATTTTCGAGCTGGGGCGGGTGTATGCGTCGCAGGTTGAACAGCCGATGAAGCTGGGCGGCCTCGCTTATGGTGAGGTGCAACCTGAACAATGGGGCGCAACCGCGCGCCGTATCGATTTCTTCGACCTCAAAGGCGACCTCGAGCGCCTGTTCGGTCACGCGCTCGACAGCCGGCGCGGCGCCCATCCCGCACTGCATCCGGGACAGTGCGCCGAACTCTGGGCCGGGGGCCGGGCGATCGGCTGGATCGGTGCACTGCATCCGCGCCTGGTGCAGGCATTCGATCTGCCGGCCGTGCCGGTGCTGTTCGAGCTCGACAGCCAGGCGCTCGCCCGGCGTGCCTTGCCACGCCATGCGGCCTTGTCGCGCTTCCCGCTGGTGCGGCGCGATCTGGCATTCATGCTGGACATTCATACCCCGGCCGGTGAACTGCTGGCTGCGCTACGCGAGGCCGCGTCGCCCCAGGTGCGGTCGATCGAGGTGTTTGACGACTACCGCGGAAAAGGCATGGGGGAAAACCAAAAAAGCCTTGCCATTCTGGTAGTTATGCAAGATACTGAACGCACATTGACGGATCGGGAGGTGGAGGATGCAGTGCAAAAACTGATCGACGCCGCGCTTCGCCAGTGTAATGCCAGTTTGCGTGCGTGACGCTTTTCCTCACGAGCCATCCCTGCCGACACGACCATGACCACCCTGACAAAAGCTGATCTGGCCGAACTGCTGTTCGAAAAAGTGGGTTTGAATAAACGCGAAGCCAAGGATGTCGTCGAGTCATTTTTCGATGAAATCCGCTTGTCGCTCGAAAAGGGCGACATCGTCAAACTATCCGGCTTCGGCAATTTCCAGTGCCGGGAAAAACCGCAGCGTCCAGGCCGCAACCCCAAGACCGGCGAAGAAATGCCGATTTCCGCGCGCCGCGTGGTGACCTTCCACGCCAGCCAGAAACTTAAATCCCAGGTCGAAGGCGCCCAAATTGGAACGCCCGCCAGCCCGGAGTGAACTCCCGCCGATCCCGGCCAAACGCTATTTCACCATCGGTGAAGTCTCGGAGCTGTGCGCCGTCAAGGCGCACGTGCTGCGCTACTGGGAGCAGGAGTTTACCCAGTTGCGCCCGGTCAAGCGGCGCGGCAACCGGCGTTATTACCAGCACCACGAGGTGCTGCTGATCCGTCGCATCCGCGAACTGCTGTACGAAGAGGGCTTCACCATCAGCGGTGCGCGCCAGCGTCTGGAACACGATGCCGAAGCGGCACCCGGGCCGGTTGCGGCCGTGCTGGATGTCGGCGTTCTGCGCAGCGAAATCACCGCCATCCTGAAAATATTGGGCTGACGGTCTTCCGCCAGGTGCTGCTCCTCTGTTAGAATCTCGGGCTTCGTCGGGGCGTAGCGCAGCCTGGTAGCGCACTTGCATGGGGTGCAAGGGGTCGGAAGTTCGAATCTTCTCGCCCCGACCAATAAATCAAAGAAACAGGGTCGGCTCAAACCGGCCCTTTTTCTATTGCGCGACCGAAACCCTATTGCCGTTGCGGTATCAGCAATTTCCGGTTTAGGTTCTATTATTTAACGTTGTCGTTCAATATCAGGAGAGAGTTATGGAACACACTTTGCCCGCACTGCCTTTCGCCATGGATGCGCTTGCGCCGCACATGTCCCAAGAGACCTTCGAATACCACTACGCCAAGCACCATCAGGCCTACGTGACCAACCTCAACAACCTGATCAAGGGCACCGACTTCGAGACCAAGTCGCTCGAGGATATCGTCAAGAGCGCGCCCGCCGGCGGCATCTACAACAACGCCGCGCAGGTGTGGAACCACACCTTCTTCTGGAACTGCCTGACGCCCAACGGCGGCGGCGCTCCCTCCGGCGCCCTGGCCGATGCCATCAACAAGAAGTGGGGTTCGCTCGACGAGTTCAAGAAGGCCTTCCAGACCAGCGCCGTCGGCAACTTCGGTTCCGGCTGGACCTGGCTGGTGAAGAAGGCCGACGGCTCCGTCGATATCGTCAATATGGGCGCCGCCGGCACTCCGCTGACCACCGGCGACAAGGCCCTGCTGTGCGTCGACGTGTGGGAGCACGCCTACTACATCGACTA
>NZ_JANJXQ010000293.1 GCF_024708915.1 Thiobacillus sp. | reverse complement strand
CCGCGCCAGTCCTTGGAAGACGGGCCGTCGACGGTTTTCTGGGTGGCGGTGGCGGCGTGCACGGTGCTCATCAGGCCGCGCTTGATGCCCCAGTTGTCGTTCAGCACCTTGGCGATCGGCGCCAGGCAGTTGGTGGTGCACGAAGCGGCGGAGACGATGGCCTCGCCGGCATATTTCTCGTGGTTCACGCCGTACACGAACATCGGGGTGTCGTCCTTGGACGGAGCGGACTGCACCACTTTCTTCGCGCCCGCGTCGATGTGCTTCTGGCAGGTTTCCTTGGTCAGGAAGAAGCCGGTGCACTCGATCACGATGTCGGCACCGACTTCGTTCCACTTCAGGTTGGCGGGCTCGCGCTCGGCGGTCAGGCGGATTTTCTTGCCGTTGACGATGAGGTTGCTGCCTTCAACGGCGATGTCGCCCTTGAAGTTGCCGTGCACCGAGTCGAACTTCAGCATGTACGCCAGATATTCGGGGTCGAGCAGGTCGTTGATCGCGACCACTTCGATTTCGGGGAAGTCCTTGGCGATTGCGCGGAAAGCCATGCGGCCGATACGGCCAAAACCGTTGATGCCAACTTTGATTGCCATGTGTCAGTCTCCAGTGAGTGAAAATCTTGTTGCGGAGAGGCGTAAGGCGATAGGCGTGAGGCGCGACGCCTCACTCCTTACGCCTCACGCCTCACGGTTTACAGAACGCCCTTCACCGCGGCGACGACGGCCTCGGTGGTGATGCCGAAGTGCTTGAACAGCGCCGGTGCCGGGGCGGATTCGCCGAAGCTGTCGATGCCGACCACGGCGCCTTCCAGACCCACGTACTTGCGCCAGAAGTCGGTGACGCCGGCTTCGACTGCAACGCGCGGCAGGCCCTTGGGCAGCACGCTCGCCTTGTAGGCGGCGTCCTGGCGGTCGAAGCTGTTGGTCGACGGCATCGACACCACGCGCACCGCGATGCCATCGGCGGCCAGCGCTTCCTGGGCCTTGACGGCCAGTTCGACTTCGGAGCCGGTGGCGATGATGACCGCCTTGGCACCGGCGGCGTCTTTCAGCACGTAGCCGCCCTTGGCGATGTTGTCCATCGTCGCGGCGTCGCGCGCCATGAACGGCAGGTTCTGGCGGCTGAGGATATGGCAGGTGGGGCCGTCGTGACGCTCGACCGAATGCACCCAGCCGGCCAGCGTCTCGACCGTATCGCAGGGGCGCCAGACGTCGATGTTGGGGATCATGCGCAGGGTGGCGGTCTGCTCCACCGGCTGGTGGGTCGGGCCGTCTTCGCCGAGGCCGATGGAGTCGTGGGTGAACACGTGGATCACGCGCTGCTTCATCAACGCGGCCATGCGGATGGCGTTGCGCGAGTATTCGGAGAACATCAGGAAGGTGCCGCCGAAGGGCAGCAGGCCGCCGTGCAGCGCCATGCCGTTCATGATCGCGGCCATGCCGAATTCACGTACGCCGTAGCTGATGTAGTTGCCGGGCTTGCCGTGGCGCACCGGGTGGCAGCCTTCCCAGTTGGTCAGGTTGGAGCCGGTAAGGTCGGCCGAGCCGCCGAGGAACTCGGGCAGCGCGGAGGCCAGTGCATTGATCGCGATCTGCGAAGCCTTGCGGGTGGCGACCGTTTCGCCCTTGGCGTTGACTGCGGCCAGCTTCTCGGCGACGTGCGCCTTCCAGTTGGCGGGCAGCTCGCCCTTCATGCGGCGCTCGAACTCGGCGCCTTCGGCCGGGTAGGCCTTCTTGTATTCGACGAACTTGTTGTTCCACAGCGTTTCCAGCCCCTGGCCCTTGGTCTTGGCGTCCCAGCCGGCGTAGATGTCGGCGGGCACTTCGAACGCAGGATGGGTCCAGCCCATGTGCTTGCGGGTCGCTTCGACTTCGTCGTGACCCAGCGCGGCGCCGTGCACGTCGTGGGTGCCGGCCTTGTTGGGCGAGCCCTTGCCGATGATGGTCTTGCAGCAGATGAGCGTCGGCTTGTCGCTGCTGGCCTTGGCTTTCTGGATCGCAGCTTCGAGCGCCACCACGTCGTGGCCGTCCACCCCGGCGATGACGTTCCAGCCGTAGGCTTCAAAGCGCTTGGCGGTGTCGTCGGTGTACCAGTGCTCGATGTGGCCGTCGATCGAGATGCCGTTGTCGTCCCAGAACGCGATCAGCTTGTTGAGTTTCCAGGTGCCGGCGAGCGCACAGGCTTCGTGCGAGATGCCTTCCATCATGCAGCCGTCGCCCATGAACACGTAGGTGTGGTGGTCGACGATGGCGTGGCCGGGCTTGTTGAACTCCGCGGCGAGGATCTTCTCCGCCATCGCCATGCCGACGGCGTTGGTGATGCCCTGGCCGAGCGGGCCGGTGGTGGTCTCGACGCCGGGGGCGTAGCCGTACTCGGGGTGGCCGGGGGTCTT
>NZ_JANJXQ010000237.1 GCF_024708915.1 Thiobacillus sp. | reverse complement strand
AGGAGGCTTCATGAGACACCCAACCCAGCCTGAGGAAAACATGATTGCAGCGGTGCTGCAATCGGTGTCGGAAGACGCGTGCCGGCATGGGATGGGCTCGGGATGTTTTCATGGGTTCGAGTTCAAGGCCATGAGGCTTGGACAGCGTGGCCGGCCAGGTGCAATGGCAAGAGTGAAGATTGTGGTCAGCCAGGATGGCGAGGTGATCGAATCACGATTACTCGATGTCCTGAATGACCCGTTGTAGGCCGCGGCCGGGTTGAGTCGAGGTTATGAGCCAGCACTATTTCAACACGACGTTTGACGGTGACCCCATTACCGTTATCTGGCATGAGAGCAACGTTGGTTCAGGGAGGTCATGCAGTGATAGACAAGAACTGGCAGGAAATTGCCCCGGATCCTGATTGGGTGCGGCAGGAAGTAGCCCGCCTGAATGAGGCAGTCGATGAATTTGCCGGCGCCATGAAGGCGAAGCTCGCGCAGAAAGCGCATGAGGGCTGGACCGGGCGGGAGCAGCCTGAATCGGGTATCAAGATATGGAATGCCATGCTTGCCCAAGGCGCTGCGGTACCGCTGGCCAAGGGGCAGGAAGTGGATATTGCCAATCTGGCGATGATGCTATGGCGGACCAATGGGAGGATGGAATGAAGTTCCTTTCGATCTGGGGCCCGATGCTTTTGGAAGCGCTGGCCGCTCTCATTGATGTGTCTGCGATTTCAGGACGGCTTGAGTGAAGCTCTACCTCTGCGAAAAACCTTCACAAGGCAGAGAAATTGCCAGCCACATCGGTGCTAGGACACGTGGCGAGGGATGCATTACTGGTAACGGTGTAACGGTAACCTGGGGCATCGGCCACCTGGTTGAGCAGGCGAAACCGGAGCACTACAACCCGGCATTGAAATTCTGGGACATCGCGCACCTGCCTGTGCTGCCGGATGAGTGGCACATGGAGGTGAAGCACCAGACCCGTGATCAGTACAAGATCGTCGCGAAGCTGTTGAAGCAGGCAACTGAGGTTGTCATTGCCACCGATGCCGACCGTGAAGGCGAAGTGATCGCACGGGAGCTGATGCAACTGAACGGCTACCGCGGCAAGGTTTCGCGCCTCTGGCTTTCAGCGTTCGATGATGCGTCGATGAAGAAGGCTCTGGCTAACATCCTGCCGGGCGAGAAAACGCTGCCGATGTATTTCTCCGGGATGGGCCGAAGCCGGGCGGACTGGCTGGCCGGGATGAATCTCACCATGGCCTTGACCAAGGCGTTCGGTGCCGGCGGCAAAGACGGTACCTTGCATTGTGGTCGTGTGCAGACGCCTGTGCTTGCTTTGGTGGTGCGGCGCGAACGGGCCATCGCCGCGTTCGTTCCAAAGGCGCACTTCGGGGTCAATGCGACCTTCCTGATGGGCGGAGCATCCGTACCGATGGCCTGGATGGCGCGAGCAGCGCTTCTCGACGATGAGGGGCGTCTCCTTGACCGCGCAAGTGCAGAGGCGGTGGTCAAGCAGGTCGCAGGGCAGACCGGGAAGGTGAGCCTTGTCGAGACGACACAGGATCGCGAAGTCGCGCCATTGCTGTTCAGCCTGGGATCACTTCAGCGGGAGGCCTCTGCGCGCTTCGGTATGAAGGCGCAGGCCGTACTCGATGCTGCGCAGGCACTTTACGAGAAACACAAGGCGACATCGTATCCACGAACGGATTGCGAATACCTGCCACGGTCGATGCTGGCCGAATCGAACGAGACGCTGAATGCCATCGCCGGAGCGAAGCCCGAGCTGGCAACACTGGCCACGGTTGCCGAGTCGGCGCTCAAGGGTGCCGATGAGCGTTTCCGGGGCAGGGCATTCAACGACAAACAGATCACGGCCCACCACGCGATCATTCCGACGCGAAACCCGAACATCGATGTGTCGGCCATGACGCCGACCGAGCGGACAGTCTTCGACATGGTTTGTCGACGGTATCTGGCGCAATTCCTGGGGGATTACCAGTACAGCAAGACGGTGATCGAAGTGATCTGCGAATGTGAGAAATTCAGGGTGAGCGGCAAGACGCCGCTGGTTCCCGGCTGGCGGCAGACCATGCCCGAGGCGACGAAAGCACCCACGGACAAGGATGATGACCAGGCTGAGGCAGTAACGCTCCCGAAGGTGCGTGTGGGCGAGGAAGCCAGAAATCTGCGTTGCGAGGTGCAGGACAGAATGACCTCACCGCCCAAGCGTTATACCGAGGGCACGATTCTGGCGGCGATGGAGTCGATCGACAAGGAGATCGAGGATCCGCGCTGGAAGGCGGTGATGAAGAACAAGGAGAAAGCGGGCATCGGAACGGATGCAACGCGTTCGGCCATTATCGAGGGGCTGTTCAAGCGGGACTATATCGTCGCCAAAAAGAAGGAACTGCTGCCGACCGAGAAAGCTGTCGCGCTGATTGGACTGATCGAGGAGGTCTCGCCAGAAATTGCAGATCCAGTCTTGACTGCTCAGTGGGAAGATCGACTGAGCCAGATCGAGAAGGGCGAGATCGAGTTGTCGCAGTTTGAGCTCAGTCTTGGCGAGTGGCTGGTGCAGGTGATTGATGGCATCAAGTGTCAGAAGGGCACACGGCAGATCTCCACGTCTGGAAAGACTCGTGATCTGCCGACCAAGGGTCGTTCGGTCGTGGCGTGCCCAACCTGTGGCAAGCCAATGCGTAGAATTGATGGTTCGAATGGCTTCTTCTGGGGCTGTACGGCGTACCGGGAAGGGTGCAAGTCGACGCTACCTGATGTCGATGGAAAGCCCGGCGCCGCCCGGGAGGCGTCTCTTCCAAAATCGCAGGCAGGGCCTTCCTATTCATGCCCCAGATGCCAGAAGCCCTTGCGCCTGGTGAAAGGCCCCAAGGGGCCATTCTGGGGATGTACAGGCTATCCGGAATGTAAGCACAGCCAGCCGGATGATGAAGGGAAGCCGGGCGTGCGGACTGACTAGGTGGCTGGCAAAGCTCGGCGTACCGAGGCGGTCGTGTTGCGAGGAACACCCATGCGTACCGCCAGGGCAGGTGCAGCCTGTCCGGACTGCAAGACTGGCCTGCTCATCAGCAAAACCATGAAAGATACCGGTAAGGCATTCGTGGGATGCAATCGCTTTCCTGCCTGCAGATTCTTTGCATGGCCAGCGAAATAGCCGGACGCGAGTGATGTACACCACACGGGTTGAAATTCCCTACGCCGAGCCGGTATGGCTGGTTGCCGAGTGGCCGGACGGCACCTGGTGCGATCTTCATGAGCTGCGTGAAATGACACACATGAGCGACGACTATCAGATCGTTCGAGTGCTGACGCACGACGAAGGATTCACCCCAATTAAAACTCAACGATGGAGCCCGAATTGCAAATGACAGAAAGTGAACGGCGCCACGGCTTCGGCGGAGAAGGTGGTTCCCTTGCTCAGAAAGGCCTTCGAAGCGAAGAACGTCAAAGCGGTGGTTCTGAGTATCAATAGCCCAAGAGGAGGCGCTCCAGTGGAAGCGGAGCGAATTTACCAGTCGATCAAGGCTTTCAGAATGGTTTGCTTTGATCGTTACCGATTGATGAAAAAATAATCGCGCGGCTAGGATGCTTGATCAGACTGAGATTTTAGGTGAAATTCTAAAATCTTATCCACAGAAAATGTGGATGAATTGTTATGGAGCCGGATATGAGTAATGTGGTGGACCTTGCGGGGTTTCAGTGCCCTGCGGGCAGCTTGGCCATACATTCCGTGTATGGCCTGATTGAAGTTTTTTCCGAAGACGGGTGGATGCGTGGTGTGGTCTATGAACACCATGAAGAGTTGAACCTCGCGCTTGAGAATGATGACGTGATTTTTGCTGAGCATATCGAGATACGTGAGGCATGGGTTCATGTTCGCGAGCTGACCGAGGTGGATCTTGCGAAAGACATCGCGAACCTGCGAAAGCGTGGTCAATTTCTCTTTGACACTGTCGACTGAAGTGAGAGTGATGTGCTTGATGGCGTTACATCAAGAATGCCGAATGGCTGCGCGAACCCATGCAAAAGATTATTGACTGCCTCTTGAGTTCTTTACTTCTGCTCCTCGGCCAAAGGTGGCAGCAATCTTTCTATTGACCACATCCACTTTACGCACCACTTCAGTCGACCGGCCCCGACACGTTACAGGCGAACAAATTTCGGCCGTCATTCTCGAAAAACTTCATCGCCCCCATTCAATCGCACCGCGCCCCATTCCTTGAATTGGCGTTCCATGTCCTTTTCTTCCGCCTCGATGGAGTCTGGCCCGGCGTCGGGGCACTCGGTCTGTGGGGCGTCGCTGCGCGCGGGCGAAGCGTTTTCCTGGCGTGCCTGCGAAGTGCGCTGGGGCGAGGACCCATTCCACGCGAACGGATTCTGGAAAGACCGCGGATCCGGAAGGCAGTCGTATTTGTAGATGGGCGGCCAGCCTGTCTCAAACGGCAGAAATGCGATGGTCTTCTCGAAAACCAGCGGCTTGCCCGTCGGGGTGGGCGGTAGTGGCGGCATGGCGCGAATGGCCTGCAGGGCCAGCTTCTCGGCGATCTCCGAGGTCGACCACAGCACGTCCACCTTGGCGAGCTTGCCGTCAGGTGCGATCTCGACATGGACTCGCACCAGGCCCTGTCGCTCACCTTCCACCGCCGCCCCCATCATGCTGCGCACCTGTTGGCCCCAGTTGTGTCGGTAACGCTTGCTGTTCTTGAGCGTGTAGGTGGAGGCCAGTGCCCATTCCTCTGCGGTCGGAGGGGGCGGAGCCGGCATGGAAGCCAACTGTTTCTCGGGTGTGGGAGAGGGCGGGATGGAAGCCGTGATGCGAACGTGCACCTTATCCTCCGCGTCTGGCGGCGAGGGGATGGCGCGTGGTTTTGCGGATTGTTCGATGGGGACAGCTTCCGCCCGGGCCGCCCTGGAGACCGGCGCCCTCTGCTGGACAGGCACGCTCATGAGGTTGACCTGCAGGGGCTCTGAGACTGCCGATTCCAGGGCGGGTTGCGCCTTGACCGCCCATAGCGCCAGCAGGCCTGCGTGAACCCCCAGCGATAACGCAAGGGCCACGAGAAAGCTTATCCGGACTTCGAGCATGTAAAAGCGAGGTGTGGAGTGAAATGGTTGAGTCGATTCGATCTTGGCATGCCAAGGGCTGGAAAGTCATTCACAACTCAAAGCGGGCTGCCACTGGCTGACTTGGGCACCGGAAGAAACTGGAAGCTGGGGGGACTAGTCAGACGTCCGGTTCCTTGAGCTTGCGCCACAAGGTGGAAGGATCGATTCCCAATTGGCGCGCAGCCTGGGTGCGATTGCCACCACAGCGCTCGAGTACCTGGCGTATCCAGAACGTCTCCACCTCTTCAAGCGTCGAGTCTGCCGGCCACGGGGCTGAGTTGAGCACCCCAAGGGCGGGGCGCATGTCAGCGGGGAGGTCGGATAACGTGATGGTATCGCCCGACGCCAGTACCAGGCTGCGCTGAATCGCGCCTTCGAGTTCTCGCACATTGCCGGGCCAGCCGTATCTCAGCAGGCGGTCGAGCGCGTCCTGCGCAATGCCGTGGACATTGGGGTTAAGCGCCCGGCCGTGACGCGCCAGGAAGTATTCCGCCAGGTTTGGAATATCCTCCCGCCGGTTACGTAAGGGGGGCACCGGAATCGGGAACATCTGAACGCGGAAGTAGAGATCCTGACGGAAACGACCGGCGCTCACCTCGTCCTTCAGCGGCCGGTTGGCGGCCAGGATCAGGCGCACGTCGACGTTGATCGCCTTGACGCCGCCCAGACGCATCAACTGCCTGTCCTGGATGAACTGCAGCAGGCGGGTCTGGGCATCCAGGCTGGTGCTGTTGATCTCGTCGAGGAACAGCGTGCCGCCATGCGCCAGCTCCAGCAGGCCTAGCTTGCGCGCGTTGGCGCCGGAGAATGCGCCCTTTTCGAAGCCGAACAATTCCGACTCCAACAGGCTTGGCGGAAGCGCCCCACAGTTGAGGGTGAGAAAGGGGCCATCTCGGCGCCCGGACAGGCCATGGACATACGCCGCCAGCACACCCTTGCCGGAACCGGTCTCGCCTTCGAGCAACACGGGCAACTCGGTGGCGGCCACCTGTGCCGCCAGCTGCAGACATTGTTTCATCGCCGGGGCGCGGCTGTCCATCAGCGGGGGAGAGGAGTGAACCGCGACCTGGGCGGCAAGTTGATCGATGCGGCGACGCTGGGCCAGACTGGCGTGCAGGCGTTTGAGCGTGAGCCGCACCGTGTCGAGCTCAAGTGGTTTCAGCAACACGTCGGTCACCCCAAGATGGAAGGCCTCGACAGTGTTATGCGCGGTCGCAAAGCCGGTCGCCAGGATCACCGGCATGGCGGCGTCCATCTCGCGTGCGGCGGCAATCAGGGCAAGGCCATCAGCGCCCGGCAGACGCAGGTCGGTAAACAGTGCATCCGGCGGGTTCACTCGCAGTTCGTTCAGCGCCGCGGCTCCGTCCTGCAGCAGTTGGGTATCGAAGCCCGCTTCAGTCGCTAGCTTGGCGAGCAGTTTGGCTTGGACGACATCGTCCTCGGTAATAAGAAGGCTAAATGTCATGGTGCGGACTCCTCGGCGAGCGGCGGGAAGACGAGGCGGAAACAGGCGCCGCGCGCGGGTTCGACCCATTCGAGTTCGGCCCCCATTTCGCGCGCGAGGCGCTGGCTGATGGCCAGTCCCAGTCCCGTTCCCTGTCCGGCAGGCTTGGTGGTGACAAAGGGCTCAAACAGCCGTGTGCGCACCATCTCGGGAAGGCCCGGGCCGTTGTCCGAAACAACTAGTTCCGGGGTACTCGCGATCGAGGGTGTCAGGCGAACCTCGCTCGCGCCAGCCTGCACGGCATTGAAAACCAGGTTGAACAGGATCTGTTCGACCCTCGATGCATCGCCGCGCACCGGGACCGGGCCTGTCGGCTCAAGGGTGATGACAGCCCCCTGTTTGCGCGCCAGCGGCGTGACCAGCCGCACGAAAGCGGCGCAGATCGTTTCGAGATCGATGACCTGCAGGCTGGGGGCTGGCGCACGGGCGGCCGTGAGCATGTCGCGCACGATCTGCCCTGCCCGCCGCGCCTGAGCCTCGATCGTCATTAGAGCGTCGCGCTGCTCGGCATCGATCGCAGCGGGAAGGGCACTCTGCGCGTAGCCCAGGATGTTCGACAAGGGCGTGTTGAGCTCGTGAGCCACCTCGCCGGCCAGTTGGCCGACCGCAGCCAGGCGCTGCTCGGAACACAGCCTGCGCAAGGCCTCGTTGCGGGCGTGGGCAGCCTCCTCAGCTTCGGCGATATGTCTGCTGATGCGCTCCCGCAGGCCCCCAATGGCGGCTGCCAGATCGGCCACTTCGGTTGGCGCGTCAGCGGCCATTGGCATCACCGTGCGCTCGGGGTCGGCCTGCTCGATCAGCGCCGCCACCGGCGCCACCAGGCGACTCAACAGCAGCCTGCGCAAGGCCCAGAAGGTGAGTCCGGAAAACACCGTCAGAGCCAGCGCCATCAATCCCGCCAACTGCCAGGCAGCGCGATGGGCAGGCTGGGGATCGTATTGGGCCAGCACTTCACCCACCTGTTCGCCGGCGGCGAGCATCGGCACCCGAAACAACTCAACTCCGGGAAGGTGCTGCCCGGTCTGACCCAGCACCTGGCCGTCTGCACGACGGATTTCCGCGTAGGCCACCGCGCCTGACAAGTCAGCCAGATAGCGCTCCAATGTACCGTAGTCACGCAGCAGCACCGCGTCCAGTGAGATCGTGGCGAGTTGGGTGGCGAGCGCGCGGGCCTTGTCAGCCTGAGCTTCCAGAATCAGGCGCTGGGTGGATTGCCAGATTACTCCGCCCAGCACTAAGAACAATGCAAACCAGGCGACGGCCAAGATGACCGTGAGCCTGAATGCAAGCGAGCGCCGGTTCACCAGTTCTCCAGGGCGCGTTCCATGCGCCGCACGACGGCATAGTGCGCGTCTTCCACCTCGACAAAGGAAACGGCTGTCCCCAGTGCCGTGAGGGCATCGCGGCCAATGGTGTCTGGGTGAAGTAACGCCAGGCGCACACGCTTCGCATCCTCGGGAGCAACCTTGGGCGAGGCTGCAATGACGTGCGGAGGCAGCGGCTGCGAGGTGGCCAGAATACGCAGGCCGCGCGGCAGATAGGTGCGGGCAATGTCCAGCCGCAGTCCGCCGGCGTCGAAGTCGCCGTGCAGCACGGCCAGCGCGACGCGTTCATGACGGTCCAGATGTACGACATCGGCGAGGTCGGAGCGCCGGATTCCCGCTTGGGCGAGCATCTGCTTGGGCGCAACCGCGCTTGACATGGATATCTCGGCACCAAGCGCGACGCGTTTGCCAACCAGATGGGCAACCTGCTGGATGCGGCTGTCGGTTCGAACGACCAGTGCGCTCTGATAGAACGCCTGATTGCCTTCCGCCTCGCCCGCCAGAATTTCCACCGGCGCGCGATTGCGCGCTCGGACGTAGGGAGTCGGGCCGAGGTATGCGTAGTCGGCGCGACCGCTGGCGATCATCTCGATCTGCTCATCGTAGGTTCCGGCGATGACGAGCCGCAAAGGCCGGCCCAGCACCCCGCCGAGATAGAGGGTCAGCGGCCGGTAACGGGTATAGAGGCGGCTGGGCGTATCGTAAGGATGCACGACAAACACGGCAGGGCTCAGCGCAGACCAGGCTGCAACGGGAGTCAATGCCAGAGCGGCCAGGAAATGGCGACGATCCATAGTCAGGGCCGAATACCCTGATAGCGATTCAGATGCATGTCGGGCGGGCTCACTTGTCGTGTTGTGAGAGATTTAGACACTTTCGGATCATACCAATGCAAGCTGTTGTCAGGCGCCGCAATAGCCTGTTACAGAATCGCCTCTATAAAAAAACCGCCCCGAGGGGCGGCATCAGGAGTCGCCCCTCACCTGCTCGAGCTGGGTGGGGAGGAGAAAAAGTGGATCATTGCGAACGCTGCATAACCATGCGATCCGAAGACAGGGCCATCCAAGCCCGTGCGAATTCTCGGTTTCTTGACTTTTTAGCAACCGACTTAGCCGATAACGGCTTCAGCAGTGTTCTTGTCGCCCTTGTTGTCGGTCCAGTTGACGACAACCTTGTCGCCGGCCTTCGGGCCTTTTACCTTGAATCCCAGGTAAGGGTTCTTGGAGACGCCGCTGCCCAGGTTGGCAGACAGTACGGTCGCGCCGTTGATGGTGGCGGTCACTTCCTGAATGAAGTGGGCAGGGACCAGTTGGCCGGTCTTGGCGTCTTTACGCAGACCGGTTTCCATCGGGTGGTTCATCAGCACCTTGACGTCGGCAACATCGCCAGCCATGGTGGCACGGATACGCATGGGTTCAGCCATTTGGCTTTCCTTTCCTAATTGAGTAATTACGCCCCGCAGGGAGTATCAATTTAATGGGGTGAGGCCGGAGGATTAACCGCCGCAGCCGCCGATGGTGACCTTGACTTCCTTGGCTGAAGTGTAGGTTTTGCCGCCAGCTTTCACTACTGCACGTACAAGTGCGGTCTGGCCCATTTTGATGCGGGTGGAGACGAAGCCCTGGGCGCCGCCGGACAGGTTGAAGTTTCCAACCAACGGCGTGGCGTTTTTCTCGGCGATGATGGCGATGCTGGTGGTGCCAGCGATGCTGCTGGTGACTTCCACCGGAACGACTGCGCCGTTTTCAGCGATGTCCGGCGCCTTGATGGCGATGTCCTTGCTATCTGCCGGGCCGGATACGCCGAGGCCTTTCATCGCATCTCCGACGTTTTTGGCTTCAAAGGCGGCTTCATTCCACGCGGCCATTACCTGGGTGGGCTTCAGCAGGCCGGCGGCCACGGCGACGGCCACGGTACCCGCGCCCGCGGCGCCTTTCAGTACGTTTCTACGAAGTGCATTCATGAGAGGGTTCCTTGAAAGAAAGCAAGCGGGCCGCAGTTGAAATGCGCTGCGGCCCTGCGGCAGGGATTACTTCTGGTTCAGCGGCGATTCCGGCGAGACCAGATAGGCCGTGATGTCCGCCACCTGCGCCGGCGTCAGGATGCCGTTGTGGCCCATCCGCGGCATGCTGGAACAGGCCACCGTCGCCTGTGCGTTATAGAGCTTGTCGTAGGTGTAGGTCACGATGTCATCGCTCGCGCCGCGCAGCGCGCCATACCCGGTGAGGCTGGGACCGATGTTGCCCGCAGCGACTTCCTTGGGATCGAGTGCATGGCAGGCATAGCAGTTGCCGCCATTGCCACCCTTCTGCTTGGCCGCCGGGTCGGGTTCGATCGCCCCGATACGCATGCCGAAACCGCCTTTCGCGAGCTTTTCGCCGTTCTTCCAGTCGCCCATCAGCTTGTTGCCGTCGGGATACTTGATGGTGGCGCGTTCACGCTTCGTGATGGCATCCGCATCCTTCGCGGGTGGATTGTTGCGGTATTTCGAACAGAGCTTTTGCGTCTCGTCCTGCGCCAGGCGCGACATGTCCTGGCCTTCGCCCGGCTTGAAGCTGCTGGCGACGAGCTTTTCGACCTTGGCGCTGAGGTCTTCGGCAGCATGGGCGCTGCCGAATGCGCCCGCCACAAGCGCAGAGAGAATCAGGGTACGGTTCTTCATGTTGAGGCCTCCGTTAACGCTTCATGCCGGGCAGGTCATACGTGCCGCCCTTGGCCTGGTGGGTGAGGAAGGAAATCAGCGCGACCGTCGCCGGCGAACCGTAGTCGATGTCGGGCGTGCGCATCTGCCAGTGGCAGTCCCACATGCGGTGCTGCATGTTGCGCACGACGCCATGCGAGACGCGATAGGTCGGCCAGGTGGTCATCGTCGCCTGGATGTCCTTCTTGTTGTACACGTTCACCAGGCCTTGCAGGCGCACGCGCTTGCCGTCCTCGGCGTGGCAGGTTGCGCAGGAGAAATCCATCGGGCCGTGGCGGTTCCAGAAATAAGCTTCGCCGACCTTCTGCGCCTCCTTCTCGGCCGGATGCTTGAGCGGCGGGTTGATCTTCATGCCGTTGCTCTGGTAGCCCACGTAGGCTGCGAGCATTTCGAGTTCGGTATTGGACTCGTTGTAGCGCTGATCGGCGTAGAGCTTCTTCTTGATCTCCGCCTCGTCGAAACCCTGCAGGGTCACCATGCAGCTCAGCAGGCGCGACTCGACATCCTGGACGCGTTTGGTGTCCTTAAAGTAGCGGGGCAGTTGAGCATAGGCGCCCTTGAGCTTGCCGGGACCGAGGCCGAAGTCGCATTTTTCCAGGCTGGCGTTCTTGGGGCCGCGCTTGGTCTTGTACAGCGCCTCGCCTTGGTCGATCACCAGAAAGCCCGGGTTGGCGTCCTTGTCGGCGAGCATGGCGCGGTATTCCTCCACACTGACCTCGCCCATCGCTAGGGGCGCCGCGAGTGCAAGCGCGAGGGCGGTCATTCCTTTCACCGTCAGGTTACGTTTCATTGAAGTCTCCTCTATATGGCCCGATCGTTCGAAACCGATCAACCCCTTTGCATGAGGCGTGCCACTTCAATGCCGATCGCATCGCATTGAAAGAAAGGAAGTTTCTTTACGAGTTGGAAACCTGGTGGCATTGCATTCTGCAAGCCCCCCTGCAAATTGCCATGCTCGGCAGGGGCCGACGAGCTTACTCAGCGCCAAACAGCACAGCCAACAGCCGCTTTGCAGCGGGAGACGCTGCCGAGGGCGTCGGTGCGGGCGCTTTCGACATTGAAGCGCATTTTGACTCGCTCATACAGGGTCTCGCTGCAACACAGCCTCCGCCCGCGGCGCAGCGTATGGCGCATCAGCCGTCCCGGCCAGCCAGCGATTTTCTCGCGGCTGAGCACGCCGCTGCGTGCTGCTCTTAAGTATGCTTGGCGTGTTCCTGGTATGGCGGACGCGTTCTAGTTAGAGGAAGAAATTCCGAGCTTTTTCATCTTCTCCCATAAATTTTTGCGGCTGATGCCGAGGCTTTCAGCTGTGCGTCCGAGGTGGTTGTCGTTGCGCGCGAGGGCATCGCGGATGTAACGCTCTTCGCAGCCTTGCAGGTAGCAGCCGAGCTCCCTGTTGTCTGCAGGAACTGGAAGTTCACCCTGCTCGAACAAGGCTTCCGGCTCCAGCAGCGGTCCAGGGGTGAGAATCGAGGCGCGCTCGATGGCGTGGCGCAGTTCCCTCACGTTGCCGGGCCAGGTGTGGGTGAGCAAGGCTTCCTCGCCTGCGCGGGAAAGCTGCTTGCGTTCCCCCTTGTCAGCCTGCTCTTCCAGGAAGAGGTGAGCGAACCACAGGATGTCTTCGCGCCGTTCCCGTAACGGTGGAATTCTGATTTGAATTACGTGTATGCGGTAGTAGAGGTCTTCGCGGAAACTGCCCTGTTCTACCATCTTGCGCAGGTCACGATGGGTGGCGAAAATTAGCCGAAGGTTGACAGAAATTTCCGCATTGCCGCCGACGCGCACGATCTTCCGCTCCTGAACGGCGCGAAGTAGTTTGACCTGCATGGTCAGCGGGGTATCGCCGATTTCGTCGAGGAACAGCGTGCCACCGTCGGCCTGCTCAAATACGCCCTTGCGCGTGCGTGATGCCCCAGTGAAAGCGCCCTTTTCGTGGCCGAACAGTTCTGCTTCGAGCAGCGACTCGCTGATTGCGCCGCAATTGATTGCAACAAAGGGGCGGTTCTTGTCCTTGGGGTCGAGGCGGTGGATTTCCTGTGCGATCACTTCCTTGCCTACGCCAGACTCCCCGGTGATGAGAATAGTTGGGGCTTGCTGGGCGAGACGTGGCAGGGTCTGCGCGATCTGGCGCATGGCAGGCGAGATGCCCAGGCGGCAGCTGTCTTCCTCGCAGGGGGGAACGCGGTTGCCGCACAGTGCCCCGACCTTTTCTACCAATTGATCAAGGTCGAAGGGCTTGGTGATGTAGTCCGCTGCCCCCAGCTTTAGTAGCGCAACGGCACGGTCGATCGAGCCGTGACCGGTAATGAAAAGAAATGGCGGCAGGCTGATGCCACGTTCGAGCAGACGGATAAAAATCTCCTCGCCGCTGCCGTCGGGCAGGCGGATGTCACTCACCACTGCCGTGTAATCCTTGCTCCCTACAGCTGTCAGGGCCGACTGGGCGGTGCGGTGCCATTCCACTGTGTAGCCCTCCAACTCAAAACGGTCGAGCAGCGATTCGCCCATGATCTCGTCGTCCTCGATCAGGCACAGGGAAGGTGTTGTTGGCTTGCTCATGCTTCTTCCTGCAAGGGTAGGGCGACGGAGAAGCGAGTTTCTCCAAGCTCGCTTTCCACCACGATGCCGCCGTTCAACTGGCGCGCCATCTGGTAGGTGACCCATAGGCCCAGACCGTGGCCATTGCGGCTCAGACGCGAAAAAGGTTCAAACAGGTAGGCCATGTCTTCATCCTCGATGTGGGTGCCATCGTTTTTTACCACCAGGGTGAAGCTGCGGCTGTCACGGTAAACCTGGCACTCGACACGTGTGTTCGCGGCACGGATGGCGTTGAGCAGCAGATTGAGGAGAATCTGCCGCACCAGGGTGGAGGGCAAAGGCAGGTCTTCTGTAATGTCGTTTTCCCATATCAGTTCAAGCCCTTTGTCGGCCGCTTCCGCAGCCACCAGGGTGCGCGTGTCCTCGATGTCGCGGCGCGACAGCGGGTGGTTCTCCACTTTGGTTTCCACCAGCAGGGCGGCGACCGTATCCTTGATCTGGGTCAGGCCGCGCTCCAGCAAAGCCAGCGTTTTGAGTGTGCGTGGATCGTCCGATCCGTGCCGTTTGAAGGTGCTGATGGCGTTAAGCATGCCCCCCAGCGGGTTGTTGATTTCGTGGGCGATGCCGGCGGAAAGCCGCCCCACCGCCGCCAGCCGTTCGCTTGCCATGATTTCCCGTTCCAGCTGCTCCTTTTCCTTGAGCTCGTTCAGCATGCGCTTGAAGGAAGCCCCGGCTCGACCGATTTCGTCATGTGATTCGAACAGGTCGCAATGCAGGTTTTCCGGCACGCTGGGCCCGATCTGGTCCATGCATCCCGCCAGTCGGACCAGCGGTCCAGCCATGCGATGGCCCCAGTACCAGGCGATGGGCAGCAGTACCGCCAACGCCAGCAGGGTCATCAGGGCGGCACGCTGGGCGATGCTGACGAAGCGGGGGATGAACAGACTCTTGGAGTAACCCATGACCAAGGTTCCCAGGCGCGTCCCTTCAGAAATAATGGGGATGGCGACGAACAGCCTGCTGGAATCGGGCGGGTCAACAACACTGGGTTTCACATCGTTCCGGTCCGTCGCCAGGTCACTGATTACGGCATATTCAGGCTCGATCCGGCTTGGGTCAGCGAGCATAGGGTACTGGGCGGGCCGGGTGGAAACATAAACCTGACCCCGGGTATCCAGCACCAGGATGGTCTCCGCGATTTGGGTCTGATCCAGACTTCCCCCTAGAAAGGGGGAATTGATGATTTCATACGCACGCCAGACATCATCATGGGTGATGGGGCCAACCAAGGTGTTGGCCAGCACCCGGCCCATGCTTTCGGCGTGACGCAGCAGGTCGTTGCGGGTTTCGTCATAGACCCGGAACAGGATGGAAGCAGTCACCAGAATAGCGGTGATACTGGCGAGCATGAGCACGCGCAAAGGGATCTTGTAACGCAGACTGAGGTCACGCAGGAAATGCTTCATGGCCGGATCGCCACTTTTCCGGCCATGCGCGCGATGCCATCAAAAATCTTGCGCTCACCGGGTATGAAGCCGTCCAGGTTGAGCTGGCGCAGTAATTTTCTCCCCTCATCGTTACCGCGCATGTCGACCAAGGCTTGCCGCAACGCCGCGAAATCACTATCGGGCAGAGTGGAGCGAGCGACAAATGGCGGAAAACCGAACTCGGGCGATTGCTCCACTACCCGGGTTCTGGCCGTCAGTTGCGGATGGGAGCGTTTCAGGGTTTCCCATACATAACCGTCCACAGCGCCGCCCTGGGCCAGTTCGATGGCGACCGCATCCACCACCTTGCGATGCGACCAGGTGTAGAAAGTGCGTGCAAAGAAGACCTCGGACCGCTCCCTGATCTGTGCCAGTGCGAACTGGGTATAGAGAAAACCGGAATTGGAATCAGGGTCGGAGTAGGCAAAGACCTTGCCGCGCAGATCAAGCAGGGACTTGGTGTGCGTGTCGCCAGCCGGAACGATGAGATAGGAGCGGTAGAGCGGCCGACCCTGGAACAGCGGCACGGCCAGAAGCCTGAGACTCCGTTCGTGACGTATGAACGGGAAACCACACAGCCATGCTGCGTCGAGCTGGTCCTTGCTGAGCAGATCGACAATCTCGCGGTAGCTCCCGCGCTGTACGAATACCACCGGACGTTTCAGACGTTCAGTCAGGTAAACGCGCCAGGCCTCCAGGAAAGTGGATTGGTCGTCGAGAAAAACGGGGGTCAGGCCAATGCGCAGTGCCGGTCCTTCGCTGGCAAGTGCTGCTGCGAATGCTCCAGGAGCCAGCCCGAACACGGCCAATGTTGCGCAAAACTGCCTTCTCGACACGTTTCATCCCCCATCTGAATTAGCTGGTTATTGTCGATGTTTACCAAATGGTAATACCGGAATTCATTCTTTGTAACCATCAGGTAATGGTGCTCGCGATTATTCTGATAAATATCTCTAATAAACAACATGTTATGTTCTGGCATGAATGATGCTAACTCAATAAGCAACCCGAGCATGAACAGGGTTATGGCTGCCCGCCAGTAGCTTTGATATTTCAAAAGCGGGCTGGAAATGGAATCTTAGGAGGAGACCGACAACCATGAGCGAAATGCGCTTGTCTTCCATCGAGACCCGTGGCGTGCCCGGTAAAAAAAGGTACGCCATGGTGATCGACCTGCGCCGCTGCATTGGCTGCGACGCCTGCATGGTCGCGTGCAAGGCCGAATTCGACGTGCCACTCGGGGTATTCAGAACCTGGGTGCCCTACAAGGTGGTGGGCACCTATCCCAATGTACGCAAGCATTTCATGCCACGCCTGTGCAACCACTGCGACGATCCCCCCTGCGTGCGTTCATGTCCGGTGGGGGCGACGTACAAGGTCGAAGATGGCGGCTTCGTGCTCCAGCATTACGAGCGCTGCATCGGCTGCAAGGCCTGCATGGCATCCTGCCCCTACAACGCCCGCTTCATGTTGCCCAAGAGCCGCACCTACACCGACATCACCAGCGTGGTGGACAAATGCACCTTCTGTCATCACCGGGTAACACAAGGGCTGTCACCAGCCTGCGTGCAGACCTGCATCGGCCGGGCGCGCATTTTTGGCGACATCAACGATCCCACGAGCGAGGTGTCGCGGCTGGTTTCCACCCTGCCGACCCAGGTGTTGCGCCCCGAGGAAGGTACCAAGCCGCACGTGTTCTACATCGGTGCGGACCGCAATATGTCTGAGCATGGTCGCGAGATTTACAGCCGGCCCGAGGTGCTGGAACAGGACCGCCAGGCGTTCAACAAGAACCACCAGGGTTAGGAGCGAATCATGGGTGACTTCAATATTTTCCATCACATGCCGTGGTCGAGTGCCTATTCGATCTACTTCTTCACCATCGGCATTTCGGCGGCGCTGTTCTTCATGTCCGCGCTGTCCTGGTATCGGGAGGAATTCAAGACCCTGCGTTCCAGCGCATTCTATCTCTCGTTCGTGCTGCTGGCGGTAAGCGGCTTGCTGCTGATCGGCGATCTGTCGAAACCGGCACGCTTCCTGAACACCTTGAATCCGGCCTATCTCAACCTCTCCTCGCCACTGGCCTGGGGTGCTCTCAACCTGCTCTCGTTCGGCGCGGTGTCGGCGGCCTATTTCTTCATGATGCGCAAGAAGAATGAAGCCATGAGCCGCAAGCTGGCGGTGCTGGGCTCGCTGCTGGCCCTGGGGTTGCCGATCTACACCGGTTTCGACCTCACCGTGCACCAGAACCGCCCGGTGTGGAACACCCCCCTGATGCCGGTGCTGTTCGTGGCCATGTCACTGGTATCCGGCGCTGCCGTGGCTTCTTTCCTGGCTGGCAAGCAGGAGAAGCTGTTGGTCATGCTGCGCCAGATCATGCTGTGGTCCGGGGGCGCTGTGGCTGTAATGCTGATTTCCATGCTGGGCACCACGGCCTACGGGGGCACCGGCGAGGAACTGACCTTCATGTTCATGACCAGCGGCACGCTTGGCGGCATCTTCATCGGGGTCGGCATCCTGCTCGGCACCGCCGCGCCCATCCTGCTCCTGCTCGCGCCCTTTGGACGTCAGCAGGGTGGCGTGATGCTCGCTGCCCTGCTGCTGCTGGTGGGGGGCATGGCCTTGCGCTATTCCATCCTGGTCGGCGGCCAGATCGTGCAGACCTATTTCTGAATATCGGGGAGACCGGAACATGGACATGTTGAATTTCAAGATTTCGCGCCGGACCTTCCTCCAGGCCAGCGCCGCTACCACGGCCGCTGCGGCGGCGTCCCCCAGGCTGCTCAAGGCAATGGAAACCGAACTGGGAGGCAAGGATTTCAACCCGGTTAACTACACTGAGCGCAAGGCGATTCCCATCACCTGCCACGTCTGCAACATCCAGGACGGCGCCATGGCTTTTGTGGAAAACGGTCGCATCGTCAAGCTGGAAGGCAACCCGGAGCATGTTTCCACGCGCGGCCGGCTGTGCGCCAAGGGCAACTCGGGCATGTGGTACACCTACGATCCTGACCGCATCCTCTATCCGCTGAAACGTGTCGGCAAGCGCGGCGAAGGCAAATGGAAGCGCATCACCTGGGACGAGGCGCTGACCGAGATCACGCAGAAGCTGGATGCGGCGCTCAAGGAAGATCCCAACACCATCATGCTGAAATACGGCCGCAACCGGACCGGCGGCGTGATCGACCGTTTCATGAGAACCCTGGGGTCGGCCACGGTGGTCAACCACACCTCGGTGTGCGAGTCCTCCAAGAAGATCGGCATGGAACCCACCTGGGGGCCGGACATCGAAACGCCGGATTTCGCCAACGCCAAGTACATCCTCAACTTCGGCTCCAACATCATGGAGGCGGCCTACTTCCACAACCCGTACTCCCAGCGTCTTGCCGACGGCATGGCCGACAACAAGGCCAAGCTGGTCACTTTCGACGTGCGCCTGTCCAACACCGCCGGGCGTTCGGATGAGTGGATCCCGGTATTCCCCGGCACCGACGGGGCGGTGGCGCTGGCCCTGGGCCACGTCATCCTGCGCGACGACCTGCAGGACAGCGACTTCATCGAGACCTGGACCAACGTTACGGTGGACGAACTGAAGCAGCATTACCAGCAGTTCACGCCGGAATGGGCCGCCAAGCTGTCCGGCGTGCCGGTGGCGACGATCGAGCGCATCGCGCGGGAATTCGCCACCACCAAGCCGGCGACGACTTACACCTATCGTGGCCCGGCCAAGCACCTGTACGGCTCCTACAACGAGAAGGCCACCATGATGCTGCCCATCATGACCGGCAACATCGAGGTGCGCGGCGGCTACTGCATGCCGCGCGGCATGGGCTGGCCCCAGCCGCAGCCGGAACCACCCAAGCCGGCCAAGCCGTCCTATCTGTCCCATCCGAGCGAATATCCGCTGGCCGGGCACAAGGTCAGCCACCTGACGCCGTTCTGGATTGCCGAGGGCAAGCAGAAAATCAACGTCTACTTCACCTACCAGGACAACCCGGTGTACACCAACCCCGGGTCGGACGCGGTGTGGGGCAAGCTGTTCCGCGACGAAAAGCTGATTCCCTTCTACGTTTCCATGAGCCCGTTCATGGGCGAGGAAACCGCGCTGGCGGACATCATCCTTCCCGACTGCCCCTACCTGGAGCGCTGGGAGCCAGAATCCATGCCCAATTCCCTGTGGCCGTGGATGGGCATCCGCCAACCGGTGATCAAGCCGCTGGGCGAGTCGCGCGAAAACCGCATCATCATGCGCGACATCATTCACAAGCTGGACCCGGACGGCAGCCGCGGCATGAAGCAGTACTGGAACTTCAAGGACGGCGAGGACTACATGCGCCAGCACTTCGACAACGTGCCGGGTCTGAAGGAAGCGGGTGGCCTGGATTTCCTCAAGAAACACGGCGTGTACCCCATCTACGGCAAGCTCGATCCGGGTACCGGCAAGATCGTGGACAAGACCGGGCGCGAAATCCAGCCGGAATACGGCCTGCACAAGAAGGAACTGTCTTCCGCCGACATGACCGGCGCCGTGGTGGAGAAGGGCGGCACCATCATGAAGAACGGCAAGGCCATCGGCGTCCAGCGCAAGGGCAGGAACTACGCTGGCTTTCCAACCCACGACCGAATCATCAATGTGCGTGTGGACCAGTGGGCGGAATATGGCTTCAACCCGATGCCGACCTTCAAGCAGATTCCCTGGCACAAGGAGATGAAGGACGACGAGATGATCCTCACCACCTACAAGGTCAACGTCCACAAACAGTCGCGCACGGCGGCGGTGAAGTGGCTGGCGGAGATCATGCACAGCAATCCGGTGTGGATGAACACCGAGACCGGCAAGAAACTGGGCGTGAAAACCGGCGACTTGGTACGGGTGGAAAGCAAGGTCGGCCACCTGGTTACCAAGGCCTACGTGTTCGAGGGTATTCATCCCAAGGTGGTCGCCATCCCGACGGCATTCGGCCACTGGGCCTACGGCAGGCTGGCCCAGCTCAAACTGAAGAGCGAGAAGGCCGGCGCCTGGGGCGCACAGGATGATCCGGATCTCAACAACGTGTGGTGGGAGGACAAGGGCGTCCACCCCAACCAGATCATCCCCGTGGTGGCCGACCCTATCGGCGGCTCACAGGGCTGGTACGACACTGTGGTCAAGGTGACCAAGGCCGGACCCAACGACAAGTACGGCGATGTGCAGGCCTCGTGGGACAAGCATGTGGAAGCCTTCAAGGAAACCATGCGCTACGCCTACACCGGCGATCTCCACCGCACGATGCACCCGGAAATGGCGTCTTGGGGCGGGCCGGAAAGCGTCAAGCACAAGGAGGTCGGAGGCCATTAGGATTTGTCGTTGGGTTAAGGGATCAGGAAATAGGGGAAACCCTCGCAATAGCTCCTGGCTCCTTGATAACCCCTCCGCGATTTCAGTCGGCGTTGTCTATAAATTCGACGTGGGCCTTTGGCCACGCTGATCGACGACCAACAAGGGCGAAACCTTCAACCAGGCGGCGTGCACTTCGCTTCCCACCGAACAGGCGGGGTGTTCCGGTCAAGAAGATCATCGCTTGACTTCTTGACCGGGTTTTTTGAGAGGATAGCCATGCAAGACCAGAATGTAGTTTCAATTGAACCCATGGAAGATAGCCTATCCCCTCTGGAGTTGCGGGCCCGCGCCGGTTACTACCAATTGCTGGCGGGCGCTTTCGTCGAAGAGCCGGGGCGCGATTATCTCGCTGCCGTGCGTGCGCCGGAAGCGCTGGCTGAGCTGGGCTTGGCGTTCGATGCGGATGTTACTGATATACCACTGGACCAGCTTCAGGATGTTCTGGCCTGCGAATACGCTACCCTTTTCACCACCTCCGGCGGCTGCCCGCCGGTCGAATCGTCACGCCTCACCGGGCGTTTCCAGCAGGAACCATTTCATGATGTGAAGGCCATATATCAGCGTTGTGGATTCGAGCTGCGACAAGGTAGGTTTGCCGTATTCGAGGACCAGCTCGGGGTCGAACTGACCTTCGTGGCGGTGCTGCTGGAAAACCAGGCGGCCGCTTTGGAACGCGGCGACATGGCAATGGCCAAGCGGCTGGAAAAGGAAATCAAGCGCTTCTGGGCCACCCACCTCGGCCGTTGGGTACGCGGCTACGCAACGCTGCTGGAGCGGGTGACGGAACATTCGTTCTACCGCGAAATCGCCCGCCTGTTGCGCGATTTTGCCGAGGCCGAACTGGCCCTGCTGAAGGTGAAGGTTGACGATGTGGACGGCGGCCGGGAAGTGGTGCCGAAAAGTGAAATCAATGTGCTGTTCAATCCCGACGAACCGGTATGCGGCGGGTGCGACCATGGCAAGCAGGAAAACAGGGCTGTCGCATGAACCATGAGTTCGCCTGGGACGAACTGGAACTGCTGTGGAACGCCAATAATTTCGGCGCCGTCCACGACTGGCTGGGCGAACGCTGGAATCACCTGATCCAGTCCCGGCCGGGCGGACACGAAGATCCGGATGCACAGTTCCTGCAGGGGCTGGCGTTCGCGGCGCTGGCCTTCCACTTCACCCAGAACCATAATCAGGACGGTGCTGCTCTGCTTAGCGATGACGCTCTGGCCGTGTTGCCGAAATTTGTGCCGGCTTATCGCGGGGTGGCGCTCGACCCCATCCTGGAAACGCTCAATACCTTGAGGCCGCAGCTGGATGGGTTGGACTGCGAGGCCGACTGTCCCATGCAGCCTTTTGTGTTCAACAAGTTTGAATACCGGATGACGAACTGATGACTCAAGCCATGCCGGAAATCACCCTGCGCCGCTGGGTTAAACCAGAAGACAGCCCCTTTGCCGAGCCGGTTTTTCTCTTTGACAGCGATGAATTGCCCGAGGAGCTGTCGCGCGTATCTGTGGTGCTGCGCAGTGCAGGTCTGGAACGTGCCCGTGAATTGCTGGCGCTGGGCGCGGAGCGAGTCCTGCTAGGCGAGGCTGTGTTGCTTGACAGCAGTCTGATCGAGGATATGGTCCGGGAGTTCGGTAGCGAGAGGGTGGGGGTATGGGCGCCAGCGCGGCGGCAGGAGATTAGCTGGGCGTTGGACCTGCATTCCAATGCCGATTTTCGCTGCGTTACGCCCTCTTATGCCAAACCGGCGTGGGAAGTGTTGAAAAGCGATGGCAGTGGCAGCGGCACCGATGCCGGCTGGTGGCTGGCGCAAATGCTGGAGCGCGGCGCTTCTCTGGTGCTGCTCGGGGTGGACATCGCCGACGATGCCGACCTTAACCTGTGCGCCGAGCTGGTTGAGCGGTTCAGTGCCTGCCTGTGGCTGACGCCGCTGGCGAATCCGGAGGTGGATCTGCTTCCCTGGATTCAATTTGGCCAAGCCAGAAACCTGGCCATACCCAATAGCGAACATTACGATGAAGTAGTGATGTCGGCCCTGTGTCAGGCACTGGAGCCTGCGATTGCGGGCGTGGCATGAACTGGCTTGGAAGATTCATGATTGTCCTGGTCTGCGCCTTGTCAACGCCGGCGTGGGCTGGGCGGGCCGAACTGCTGGATAGCGCCAAACTTGCGGAAGTGCTGAAAAAGGGCCAGCCCTGCTGCGTGATCGACGCCCGTGGTGAAGGCCGACGTAAGCAGCAGCCCATTCCCTTTGCCGTGATCTACAAGGAAGGCGTCAAACCCAAACCGGGCGGATTCGCGTTGGTTGTTGGTGACAACGATCAACGGGCGCTGGAAATCGCCCAGGTTGTTTCCAAGAAGAGCGGCCAGGACGTGTTCGCGGTTAAGGGCGGTTACCCCACCTTGAAGCAGGTTCAGTCGGGTGGCAAGGCATCTCCAGCCGGGGCAGAAACCCTCACGCCGCAGAGCTTTACCATCCCCAGCAATACCTGCGAGCAGGGGCAGGCGTTGCATGAATACAAATAACCCATGCTGACCCAGCCGGAATACCGTGCCAGCCGCTGTACCCGTTTCCGTTACCGATACAGCGGATGCAGCCGCTGTGCCGACGCCTGTCCTCACGAAGCGGTTGAACTGAGCGATGAGGGCATCAAAATCAGCGCTGAGGCATGCCAGAACTGTGCGTTGTGCGCCGCCGCCTGCCCCACGGAAGCGCTGCTGGCGGACAACCTGCCGCGTATCGAAGTTCTGAAGCGCACCACCAAGCGGCCCGAGGTGACCTTTGCCTGTGCGCCTTCTGAATTCAAGGGGGACGAGATCGTCCCCTGCCTGGGCGCCCTGGACGCGGCGATGCTGAGCTATCTGGCTAGCCGTGGCATCGCTGTCACGCTGGCCGGCACGCAGCATTGCGCCGAATGTGTCCATGGATCGAGCGGAGAAGCAAGGCTGGGACTCAACTTGGAGGTGGTCGACACCCTGCGACGCGTTGTCGGTAACGACAAGTGGGCCGAAATTTCCGTGCCTGACGAAAGCGATTCTGATCCTGGAAAAATCGAACATAACCCTTCCCGCCGTCACCTATTCCGCCGCTTCGTCGGGCGCGGCGCCGACCAGTTGACGCGCCCGGTTCCAGTAAGCGAGGCGCCTCCGGTTCCCCTCAAGGCGATCCGCTTCGCCGCGCCGTTTTCCACCGCCGGACGGGAACTGCTGCAAATTTTGTTCAGCACGCCGCAGGAAACCTCCATGCCCTTGCCCGCCCATGCCGCCCTGCTCGCAGCGCAGGTCGGCATCTGGCCCGGCTGCACCGCCTGCGAGGCATGCGCCCGCGCCTGTCCGACCGGTGCGCTGCAGATCAAGGAAAGCGCCACGGCCTGGCAATTGGGGTTCGAGTTCACGCGCTGCGTCGGCTGTGGCGTGTGCGTCGAGGTGTGCCAGCCCCATGTGTTGCATTTCAAGGACGAGATGGAAAACCTTGCCAAGTCTCCAGAACCGGTGACGCTGCATGGCTTGGGCAAACAGCGATGCAGCCGATGCGACCGCTTCTTCATCTCGGCGGAACCAGAGCAAATCTGCCCGATCTGCGAGGGGGATGACGCGGATTTTGTTTCGCTGTTCGGATAGGCCTCTACAAGGAAGACAATCATGGAATGGGAATTTACACCGCAGCAAGTGGTTAAAGGCGAAATCAATTACCGTCTGGAAGAGTTTCGGCATGACCTGTTGCAGGAAGTGGCCTTGAACATACCTGACCTCGGCAATGAACAATTGGAGCCGGTTTTTCGCTTGGCATACGACCTCTGCTACTGGCTCGCCACTGGCAAGGACTACAACGAATTCGAGGAACGTTTCCAGGACCTCAATACCGTGATGTTCCTGCGCGCATTGAGGGAGCATGGCAAGGCCAATGTGGAAATGCTAGGCGCCATCCTGCAGCGCATGATCATGGATGGGGTGGAAAAAGGGCTTTCTGTAAGTGACGCAGTCGCACAAGTGGCATGGCATCAGGAGCAGGCAGCATCCTGAATGCGATCTCCGTATTGATTTCGTTGTAGCGCTGGTCTGCGAAGGCCTTCTTCCTGACCTCCGCCTCGTCGAAGCCCTGCATGGTGACCGTGCAGCTCAGCAGGTGCGATTCGACGTCCTGGACGCGCCTGGTGTCCTTGAAGCAGCTGGCTGGGCGTAGGCCGCCTTGAGCTTGCTGGGCCAAGGCCAAAGTTGCACTTTTCCAGGCTGGCGTTTTTTTGAGCCCGTTTGGTCTTGTACCGCTCCTCTACCTGGTCGATCACCACAAAGCCGGGGTTTCGCCCTTGTCGGCGAGCATGGCACGGATTCCTCCACGCTCACCTCGCCCATCGCTGCAGGCGCCGCGAGTGCAAGCGTGAGGGCGGTCATCCCTTTCGCCGTCAGGTTCGGTTTCATTGAAGTCTCCCTCTGGATGGCCTGGTCGTTCGAAACCGATCAACTTCTCAGCATGAGACGTTCCACTTCAATGGACGATTCATCTTGTTGAATAAAAAGATGTTTTTTGACGAACTAAAAACCTGGTGGCATTGCATTCTGCAAGCCCCGGCAAATTGCCTGCTCGGCGGGGGCCGACTAGCTTACTCAGTACCAAACAGCACAGCCAACATGCGATCACGCTCTTCCGGGGTTGGCAACGAAGCAGATTCAGAAGCCAGCACCGCATCGTCCCGGTGGGGATGGAACGACGGAGTGGCGGCCCAATCGACGCGGCCTTCGGCATCGAACGTCAGAAGCGCATAGGTTTCATTGACCACGGTTTCGGGCGTCCCGTGCGTCATGCGCACATACCACTCCGCCAGACGTATGGTCTTTCCAGCAAGATGTGGGTTGGCGGCTGCGCCGCGAACCAGTTCCACATACAGGTGGTGCGGGATTGGATGGACCTCACCCTGGGCATCGATCAGGAACACGAAGGACGCATGGCGCACAAGCGGGACAGTGGGTTCGGTTTCCCGTCTCGCATACTCGATCAGCCTGGAGTCGATCAGGGTCAGCATCTCATCGTAGATCTCGCGCGCCGCTTCATTCTGCGCCTCACCCTGCCGTACGGTCAGGTATTCGCGCAGTTCGCGCAGCGCGGCTTGTGCACCCTCAAGCAGCGCCCGCTCGTCCGTGATGGCAAGTTGTGACGGATGAAGCGCTTCCTGGTTCGACATGGTGTTGTTCCCTCTCTATCAAGTCCGGCTTCAGCCCGGGCGGCCCGTTGTCACTTCACGCTCACCATGAGGAGCGCAGTCGCCACGCCGGCAAGGAAGGCGAGCCATGCGTAGGGTCGACGCTGGCGCTCCACCTCGGGCAGCAGGTGCGTGGCGCCTACATACAGCAGCATGCCAGCCGAAAGTGACAGCAGCGCACCCAGGGTGCCGGCTTCGATGCGCGCCACGCCGGGATAGGACACCAGCACTCCGAGCGGCGTCGTGAGGGCTGCGGCTGCGAAAGCAAGCCAGAATGCCACGGTCCGCCGAAAACCGCCGTGCAACAGAAGCAGATAGGTGACGATGCCTTCCGGAAATTCGTGCAGCACCATGCCGGTTGCCGCGAGCGTGCCAGTGAAGGCGCTGACCTTGTAGGTCACGGAGTAGACCATGCCGTCGATGAAGGAATGAAGGGCAATGCCCAAGACGGGGACGATGCCGATACCTGGCTGGATCGCGTGGTGCCGCTCGCACACGAAACCACAGAGGAAGCGCTGGAACAGGTGCATGCCGACGAAGCCAGCGAGCAGCAGGGCAGCGGCATGCGCATTCATCGCGAACGACTCGGGCACGAGATGAACGACCGAGGCAGCGATGAGCACGCCGGCCGCATAGCTGATGAAGTAGACGACTTTCGCGCGCGCCCAGGATTCGAAGCGGCGTACTGCATAGATGCCGAGGGTGGTGACGAAGGCTGCCAGCAAGCTGGCGGCAAGCGGCAACAGGAGGGGGGAACCGCCGGCGAAGCTCACCTTAGCCGAGCATGCCGAGGATGATGCGGTCAACGGCCTCGTCCGGATCGAGTCCGCGCGCCATCAAGGCTTCGAGCTGGCGCTCGTCCACTGCGCCGATGGCGGCCTCGTGGGTCACCTTGGCCTGGGGGTGGGTGACCTTCACCTCAGGCACGGCGGAGGCCACTGCGTTGCCGCGCACGATCTCCAGGCAGTCGACGTGGCCGCGCACACCGGCTGCGTTGCCGTAGGTAGCGCCGACGATATGGGCGCGTGCCTCGTCCTCCACCGCCACGCGGCTTTTCACCAGCCCACGGGCGCCGGCGCCGTTCAGATGCACCCGCTCGCAGATGTCGATCCGGTCGGCGCCATGGCCGTAGACCTTGCTGGTGAGTTCGGCGCTCGCATCCGCGCCGACCTCGACGTCGTAATCAACGTCGAGTTTGCCGACCAGTCCCTGCACGAGGCTGAAGTCAGCCCGGTAGTGCGCCCGCTCGCCCACCTTCACCTTCGCCCGCGGCACGACCTCGATGCCGCCGGAGAGACCATGGTAATGCACCTCGTTGTACATCAGGCGCGCGCCTGGCCCGAGCTCGATGCGGGCATCCATCGCATGGCGCGCCTGGTCAGGGAACATGAACAGGCAGTGCGACCAGAAGGTCGCATGCGCATCGGCTTCGAGCATCACGTCCAGATCGACGTTCTGCACGCCGAAGCGTTCGAACAGGCCGAAGCAAAGATGCACCGGCTGAGTGATGATGCGACCTTCCTCGACCACGATCCGGGCATGCACGCCCTTCGCATCGGCATGGGATTCGATGCGGACGCCGGAAATGGATTGCTGGCTGAGGACTTCATGCCCGTACGCGACCACGTGGGCGGTGTCCGGCGTGAGGATGAGGCCAGGATCCTCGCCGATCTGGCGAAAGGCCTGGTAGAGCGGTTCGAGGTTAGGCACGGCACGTCTCCCCGTCGCAGCGGCGGCAGCGCCGCGCCTTGTAGTTCGCGATCACAGCCGCCGGCGCGCCCTGGTAGACGATGCGCCCGCCGCACAGTTGCGAGGCACGGTCGGCCCTGGCGGCAAGCGCCTCCTGATGGGTGATCAGCAGCACCGCGCCCTGCTGCCGCAGGGCATGGATGACACGGGTGATTTCGTCCTCAGACAGGAAATCGATGCCCGCGGTAGGCTCGTCCAGTATGGCCAGGCGCGGCTGGAGCGCGAGCACCCCGGCCAGTTCGATGCGCTTACGCTCGCCGCCTGACAGCGTCCGGTCCAGTGGGCGGGCGAGGTAGTCGTCCGGCACCAGGCCTACCTGGCGCAGGCAATCGGCAGCATCGGCCCTGCCGCCGAGCGCGAGGTAATCGGCTACGGATAACCCTTCGAAGCGCGCGGGCTCCTGCCAGGCCAGCGCAAGGCCGAGCCGGGCGCGCTCATGGAGGGGAAGCTGCACGATGTCCTCACCGGCGAAACGCATGCGGCCTGTGACGGACCGGTAGCCCGCGCAGCCCATGATGGCGTAGGCCAGGCTGGACTTCCCGGCACCGTTGGCGCCCAGCAGGACGTGCAACTCACCGGCATCAACCGTCAGCGAGACCGCGGTGAGCACCCGTCGCGCGCCCACATCGAGACTCAGCTGCGTCACATCGAGGAGTGCCGACATCCCCGACCCCGGACTCAGCCGGCCCGAACTGCGCTTGTCGCGGCGATCCACTCCTCGAGGCTTCGCCGGAGTTCGTCGCGCACGCGTCGATAGGCTGTCAGCTTGTCAGCATCGGGGTTCAGCGCTGCTGCGGGATCGTCCACTTGCCAGTGCAGGGTTTCGCAGTCACGCGCGAAGTCGGGACAGGCTACCCGGGCCCGGTCGCACAGGGTAATGACGTGGTCGAACTGGGTGTCGAGATAGTCGTTGAGGTGTTTGCTGCGCTGCCCAGAGATATCAAGGCCGATTTCAGCCATTGCCTGGACTGCCAGTGGATTAAGGGGAGCAGGCTCATCAAGTCCAGCGCTATGCACTTCATAGCGCGTGCCGCCGAGGCTGCGCGTCAGGGCCTCCGCCATCTGGGTGCGCGCGGAGTTGCTGTCACTCAGGAACAGGACACGAATCGGGGTATGCATGTCGGCCTCCCTATATATCGATTAGCAACAGCATCCTGCCCCGTCCTTGCCTCGTACCGCCTGGATAGGCGGACAGGGCACGCTGCCGTACGAACAGAATACACAACAGTCGCCGGGGCGGGGCTTGAGCAGCGTCCTGCAGGCCGGACATTCGTAGAACCACTGGCATGCATCCGTGGGCATGGTCAGGGACTCGGCATGGCCGCAGACAGGACAGGTGAGCAAGGATTCGAGTTCGGTCGTCAACGGGCCACCTTCTGTTGCCTATTTGCGCCGCAATGCGCCGGTAAGCCGGGTACCTGGCGCCACGGTGTTGAACACCGTGCCGTATTTCTGCACGTTCTCGTGCAGCAGTTCCAGGCGACGGTCCGATTCGTCGCTATCGACGATGATCTCGTAGCTGATGGATTCCAGCTTCGGCGGCACGTCCTGGCGCACGCCGTCGATCCGCACCTCGACGCCGCGCAGCGAGAAGTTGAGCATTGGCGTGATGCGCTCGATGCCCTTGATGATGCAGGCGGACACCGCCGCCAGCAGCAGTTCGGCCGGGTTGAAGGCCATGGAGTTGCCAGCCAGGTCGGTGTCGAGCAGGATTTCCGCCTGCTTGCAGCGCGACATGCTGCCATGGGCGTCGATGCGGACGCTTTCAACGTGGAAGCTCATTTTCTGGTCGCTCATGGCCATCCTCGGTCAGCCATGGTGGTTACTGCAGCCAGCCTTCGATCTTCTTGCGATCTGGCACGCCGCCGGCGTGCACCACCTTGCCGTCGATCACCACGCCGGGCGTCGACATGACGCCGTAGCCGAGGATGGCCGCCATGTCCTCGACCTTCTCCAGATTGACCGCCACGCCGCGTGCCTGCGCAACCTCCTCGATCAGTTTCAGCGTGGTCTTGCAGTTGGCACAGCCGCTGCCGAGCACTTTGATGTTCTTCATGCTGCTCTCCTTCAGTTTTCCGGCTTGACCGCCTCGATGGTGGCGGACGCAATGTAGTCTTCGACTCCGCGCCCAGGCGCCCAGTTGCGGATGAACTCGCGGCTGGCGTCCTTGGGGGCGATGCGGATGTCGGCAAAGCCCGCGTCCGCGAGCATCGCGGCAAGCTCGTCGACGCTCGCCGCGCCGGCCACACAGGCAGTGTAGAGTGCCACTTCCTGCTGCATCTCCGGCGGCAACGGGGCGGTCGTGACGATGTCCGAAATGGCGAGACGGCCAGCGGGCTTCAGCACCCGGAAGGCGTCGCGGAAGACCTGCGCCTTGTCGGGCGAGAGGTTGATGACGCAGTTGGAGATGATGACGTCGACCGTCGCGTCGGCGACCGGCAGGTGCTCGATCTCGCCAAGGCGGAAGTCGACGTTCGAATAACCACCCTTGGCCGCGTTGGCGCGCGCCTTGGAGACCATGTCGGGGGTCATGTCAACGCCGATGACAGCACCGCTCGCGCGGACCTGACGCGCGGCCAGGAAGGCGTCGAAGCCGGCGCCGCTGCCGAGGTCGAGCACGGTCTCACCGGGCCTCAACGCGGCGATGGCCTGCGGGTTGCCGCAGCCGAGGCCCAGGTTGGCGCCTTCCGGCACCGCCGCCGTCTCATCGGCGCTGTAGCCGATGCCGCGCGACAGCAGCTCGGCGACGTCCTGGTCGGAAGGCGCGCAGCAACCGCTACTCGGCGCGCAGCAGCCAGCGGATTCGGCGCGCGCGACGGCGCCGTAGGCGTCACGCACCTGGCGGCGGATCTGGTCGTGTTCGTGTGCACTCATGATGTCTCCTTTCAGCAGCAGGACTTGCCTGAGGGGGTGGGCGTGCAGCAGGCGCCGCCCTCCGTCACCGCGATGGCGGCGAGCTTGTTCGCGGCGCGCGGGAAATGCGCCGCACAGGCTTCGTCGAAGCTGGCGTCGAGCTTTTGCGCGGCCTCGTCGCGGATGTGGCGTGCGATCTCGATCACGGTGTCGATCTGCTCGCGTGACACGCCATAGTCCCTCAGGCGGTCGACCTGGCACAAGCCCTGTTTGGGATGGTTGGCCGCGATGTTCGCCGCCAGCGAAACTAGCGCGATGATGGACGGATGCAGGTCGGTACTCATAGAACCCCCTTCAGAGAATTGAACAGCAAGCCCACGATGACAAACGCGATGCTAAGGTAGCCCGCGAACAACGCCAGCAGCGGCACCTTCACGACCTTCTTCAGGATGATCATCTCCGGCAGCGACAGCGCGGTCACCGCCATCATGAACGCCAGCACCGTGCCGATCGGCACACCCTTGTCGAGCAGCACCTCGGCGATCGGGATGATGCCGACCGCGTCGGAATACAGGGGCACGCCGACCAGCACCGCGCCGACCACCGACAGCACGCCGCCGTCGCCGGCGATCTTCGCCACGAAATCGGCCGGCACATAGCCATGGATGAAGGCGCCGACTCCGACGCCAATCAGGATGAACTTCCAGATGCGGCCGACGATTTCCTTCACCTGGGCGAGCGCGTAGTCGTGCCGGGCGCGCAGCGAAGTGTCCTCCTCAATCTCTGCGATTTCGCCCATGCGGACCTTCCACACATAGTCCTCGACCCAGCGCTCGGGCTTGAAGCGCTCCAGCACAAAGCCGCCGATCAGGGCGACGCTGAGTCCGGCGGCGACATACAGCACGGTGAACTTCCAGCCGATGAGCGACGCCAGCACCACGATGGCGACTTCGTTGATCATCGGGCTGGCGATCAG
>NZ_JANJXQ010000208.1 GCF_024708915.1 Thiobacillus sp. | reverse complement strand
CTACATCGGCGCCATGCCGGGCAAGTTCGTGCAGGCGCTGAAAGAGGTTGAGTCGGCCAACCCGGTCATCATGCTCGACGAGATCGACAAGATCGGCGCCAGCTATCAGGGCGATCCGGCGAGTGCGCTGCTGGAAGTGCTAGACCCCGAGCAGAACGCCGATTTCCTCGACCATTATCTCGACGTGCGCTTCGACCTGTCCAAGACCTTGTTCATCTGCACCGCCAACGATTATTCGATCCCGTCGGCGCTGCTCGACCGCATGGAAGTCATCCGCCTGTCGGGCTACATCACCGAGGAAAAAATCGCGATCGCCAAACACCACCTGTGGCCGCGGGTGCTGGAACGGGCCGGCCTGAAAAAGAACCAGCTCGTCATCAGCGAAGGCGCGATCCGCCATGTCATCGAAGGCTACGCGCGCGAAGCCGGGGTGCGCAATCTGGAAAAACAACTGGGCCGGGTCGCGCGCAAGGCCGTTGTGAAAATTCTGGCCGGCGCCGCCACGCCGATCCGGATCGGCGTCAAGGAAGTCGAGGCCTATCTCGACAAGCCCGTGTTCACCAAGGAAAAACCGATGAGCGGAATCGGCGTGGTCACCGGCCTCGCCTGGACCGCGATGGGCGGCGCCACGCTGCCGGTCGAGGCGACCCGCGTGCACACCCTCAACCGCGGCTTCAAGCTGACCGGCAAGCTCGGCGAGGTGATGAAGGAGTCGGCCGAGATCGCCTACAGCTACGTCGCCTCGCATCTGAAGCTATACGGCGCCGACAGCGCGTTTTTCGACAGCAGCTTCGTCCACCTGCACGTGCCGGAAGGCGCCACCCCCAAGGACGGCCCCAGCGCCGGCGTCACCATGGCGACCGCGCTGCTGTCGCTGGCGAAAAACGCCAAGATCAGCCGCCCGCTGGCGATGACCGGCGAATTGACGCTGACCGGCCAGGTGCTGCCGGTCGGCGGTATCCGCGAAAAAGTCATCGCCGCGCGCCGGGTCGGCATCAGCGAACTGATCCTGCCCGACGCCAACCGGCGCGATTTCGACAAGCTGCCCGGGCACATCCGCGAAGGGCTGACCGTGCACTTCGCCAAGCGGTATCAGGATGTGGCGAGGATTGTGTTTTCGCGGGAAGGCGATTGATCCACCCCCACGAGCAGTGGGGCAGTATTGTTGCAGGGACGACGACAATGTCATGGAATCGTCAAGTCGATTTTCGCCAGGCATGCCCGGCGCCCGGCTTGCGGCACTGAACCACGCTCCCGTCGCCGGAGGGCGCGGTCCAGGCGCCGGACTGCGACTGTGGCTGACTGCCGTCGAAGCTGGCATGATCACTGCCTACCCAGAATAAAAACCGAATTTACAGGGAGGGGGATTATGGCCGACGCTGTCGACAGTCATAAGGGGCGGCGTGCCGTTCAATGTGCAGACTTGTCCGCGCTTGTCGCGCAACAGGCGCGGCATTCGCCGCAATCCCCCGCCATCATGGCGCCAGGGCGCGATGCGCTGAGCTACGCCGGTCTGTGGGAGCAGACAAGCGATATCGGCGGCCGATTGCGGGGTTTGGGTATCGGTCCGGACGATCGGGTGGCGGTGGTGCTGCCCAATGGCCCTGAAATGGCCACGGCTTTCCTGGCCGTTGCGTCCTGCGCCGCGTGCGCGCCGCTCAACCCGGCATATCAGGCTGCGGAATTCCGTTTTTATTTGCAGGACCTCAAGGCCCGCGCGCTCCTGCTGCGCGAGGGGGACGACAGCCCGGCGCGGGGCGTGGCCGCCGAATTGGGCTTGGCCGTGATCGAGTTGCGTGTGGATGTCGCGCGCCCGGCCGGCTGCTTCGAATTGCTGGCATCGGGAGCGGGCGTGCCGATGCAAAGCGAACCCGGTTTCGCGCTAAAAACCGCACTCATCCTGCACACCTCAGGCACGACCTCACGGCCGAAAATTGTTCCGCTGTCCCACGCCAATCTGGCGTCGTCGGCCGTGAATATCGCTCGTTTCCTGGCCTTGAGCGACCGGGACAAATGCTTGAATGTGATGCCGCTGTTTCATATCCACGGCCTGGTCGGTGCGCTGCTTTCCAGCGTGGCGGGCGGCGGCAGCCTGATTTGTACGCCGGGTTTCGATGCCCAGCGTTTTTTCGGCTGGATCGGCGAATATCGGCCGAGCTGGTATACGGCGGTGCCGACCATTCATCAGTCGGTGCTCAGCCAGGGAGCCGCGTACCGACGCATCGCGCCCGAACATCAGTTCCGCTTTGTCCGTTCTTCTTCGGCCGCGCTGCCGCCGCGCACGCTGCATGAAATGGAAGCCCTGTTTAAGGCACCCGTTGTCGAAGCGTATGGCATGACCGAGGCATCGCATCAAATGGCCAGCAATCCCTTGCCGCCCGCCTTGCGCAAACCGGGGTCGGTGGGGGTGCCCGCCGGTGCGGAGATTGCCGTCATGGACGAGCGCGGGCGCAAGCTGGAACGCGGGCAGCGCGGCGAAATTGCCATTTCCGGCGCCGGCGTGACCGCCGGCTACGAGGGCAATCCCGAGGCCAATGCCCAGGCCTATACGGAAGGCTGGTTCCGCACGGGCGACCAGGGTTATCTGGACGACGAGGGCTATCTCTTCATCACCGGGCGGCTGAAAGAGATCGTCAATCGGGGCGGGGAGAAGATTTCACCCCGCGAAGTCGATGAAGCCCTGCTCGAACATCCTGCCGTGGCGCAGGCAACGGCGTTTGCAGTGCCCCATGCCACGCTGGGCGAAGATCTGGCGGCCGCAGTGGTATTGCGCGCTGGGGAAAAGCTGACCGAAGCGGAATTGCGCGAGCACCTGTTCGGCATGCTGGCCGACTTCAAAGTGCCTTCGCGCATTGTCTTGCTGGATGAAATTCCCAAAGGGCCGACCGGGAAGATACAACGCAGCAGCTTGCACGAGAAACTCGGCGCTGCGCTGGTCTCCGTCTACTCGGAGCCCAAGACCGACGACGAGCGGATGCTGGCAGCCGTCTTCAGGGAAGTGCTGGGCGTTGGGGAGGTCGGTGTGAACGACAATTTCTTCGCCCTCGGCGGCGATTCGCTGCGGGGCGCCCAGGTCGTCGGCCGCATCAACCGCGACCGCGGGCTTGAAATGCCGATCCCGGCCCTGTTTCAGCACCCGACCGTCGCGCAATTGGCGGCTGCAATGGAAGACGCGCAACAGGCGCACATGGCGAGTCTGATCGCACAGGTCGAACAGTTGTCCGACGAAGAAGTCATGCGCCTGCTGCGGGAGAATGCCCAATGAACCAGGAGGCGCATCCATGAGCCCGATACCGAAACCGCTGCCGCCGGGAACCCGCCTGCGCCATGAGGTGGCCGCAGGCGATGCCATACCCTTGATCGGCATTTACGACACGTTTTCCGCCGGCATCGCCGGCCGGCATTTTCAGGGACTCTTCGTCAGCGGCTTCAGCTTTGCCGCCAGCCATTACGGGCTGCCCGATATCGGTTTCATCGCCTGGCCCGATATGCTTGCTTTTGTCCAGCGGCTGCGGGTTGTCCTGCCCCATCACCACATCGTGGTGGACATCGACGACGGCTATTGCGACGCGGAGGTGGCCTGCCATGTGGTACGTCAGCTTGCCCGGATCGGCGCTTCGGCCGTGGTGCTGGAAGACCAGTTGCGGCCCCGCCAGTGCGGCCACCTGGACGGCAAGCAGGTCATGGAACTGGAAGCCTATCTGGACAAGCTGCGCAAGGTGCTGGCCTGCCGGGGCGACATGCTGGTGGTGGCACGCACCGATGCCACCGATGAAAGCGAGGCGCTGCGCCGTGCGGAAGCATTCGCCGGGGCAGGGGCGGACGCCATTCTGGTGGAGGCGGTGAAGAGCCTGTCGGTGCTGGCCGAGGTCAAGCGCCGGGTGGGGCTGCCCCTGGTATTCAACCAGATTGCCGGCGGCAAATCGCCGCCGGCCACGCTCACGGAGCTGCGCGCAGCCGGCGTGTCGCTGGTGAATTACAGCACGCCCTGTTTGTTTGCCGCGCAAGCCGCCATCGACGCCAGCATGCGCGACCTGCTGGCCGCGGATGGACGCCTGCCCGCAGTGGCACCGGGCCAAGCGAACGTGGCGAGCTGCAATCGGCTGCTGCACCAGAATCTGGCCGGCTTGCCTCTGCCCGGAATCTGACGCATGCCGTTGGCCCACCTCAGCCCGGAGCGCATCGCCCTGCTGGCAAATCTGAGTCGCCGGATGAGGCTCTGCGGCCATGAGATTGTCGCCAGGCGGCTGAAAGCCAACGGGCTTACGCACGTCTATGGCATCACCGGCACCCCGATTGACGAAACGCTGGCCGCCTGCGGCAAGCAGGGCATGCGAGTCATCGCGACCCGTCACCAGCAGGCTGCGGTCCAGGCAGCCGCGGCGCACAATTATCTGGCGGGCAGGCTTGAGGCCGCAGTCATTGTTTCGGCCGGGCCAGGGGTCAGCAATTGCGCCACCGGCATCACGGTTGCACGGGACAATCATTGGCCGCTGCTGGTGATCGGCGGACGCCGCCCACTGGCCATGCGGGACATGGGCGCCTTCCAGGCGCTGGATGGGGTGAGGCTGTTCGAATCCATCGCCAAGGCCAGCGCAGTGGCTGAGCAGGCGCAGGGACTGGCCGGACTGCTCGACCTGGCTTGCCGGCAGACGATGCAGGGACGGCCGGGGCCGTGTTATCTGGATATTGCCGAAGAGGCGTTGCAGGGCGTAGCGGAATATTGCACTGCTGCGCCGCCGCCGCTCGAACCCGAACCCGGGGCCGTTGACGACTGGGAACCGGTCGTGGCCGGCCTGCGCCGTGCCCGCCGCCCCGTATTGATGCTGGGCGAGGAACTACGCTGGGGCAGTCCGTGGACAGCGCTCGCCAGGCTGGTTGAGGTTCATCGTATTCCTTTTGTCTCAACCCCGCTGTCGCGCGGCTATCTGCCGGATAGCCATGCGTTGTGCGGTACGCGAGTACGCAGCGGCTTGCTGGGTGAAGCCGATTGGGTGCTGATCGCGGGGGCGTCGCTGGACTGGGTATATCGCCATGGCGCCGAAATTCATCCCGAAGCGCGCCTGGTCCGGCTGGCCTACGAGGAAGACAGGGTTTTCCAGACGCTGGGCCGGGGCACCGAATATCTGGGCACGCCGTCCAGCTTGCTGCGACAGCTGGTCGACGCCCTGCAACCCGGTCATGGCGAAGCCGTCCGGATAGACGAAGGCTGGCTTGCGGCGCTTGCGCGCCGCAAGCAGCGTTACCAGCAAGATCTGGCTGAGCAGTGCCGGGACAGTGCCGCGCCCATGACGCCCGCCAACTGGTTGCGCGAGGCGGCAGGCGCCGTGCCCGAGGAGGCCACCACGATTGTCGACGGCAATATCGTCATGGCGTGGGCGCAGCATGTGCTGCCAGCCGAGCTTCCCCTGTCGCGCCTTACACCCGGCGCAAACGGCTGCATGGGCATGGGGGTTCCCTTCGCCTTGGCGGCGCGGCTGGCCCAGCCTGATCGCCCGGTCCTGGCCATATGCGGAGATTTCTCGCTCGGTTTGAATGTCATGGAGCTTGAAACGGCGGTCCGCCATCGTTTGCCCCTGGTTGTCATGGTCGCCAATAACAGCGGCTCCGGCGGCAGGCTGCGCCATATGGCGTATTGGCCGGCGGATTATCCGGAACGGGTCTGCCAGTTCACACCGGATATTCGTTACGATCAAATCATGAATGCCCTGGGGGGGCAGGGGATACGGGTTGAATCCACGCAGCAGGTGGCGCCTGCACTGAAGCAGGCTTTCGCCAGCGGGCGCCCCACCCTGATCCAGGTCGATACCCGGGACGATGTTCCCTTGCCTCGCCTGTAATGCCATGAACACAGCCGATTCTTCCGCGCAGCAAATTGCCCGGCTCAGCCCGGAGAGGCGTCAGTTGCTCGAGCGCCTCGCACAGACACGCAACGCGGCGCAACCGGGCGCAGCGATTGCCCCGCGCAAGTCCGGGGGGCAGGCGGCGCTTGCCTATTCCCAGGAACGCCTGTGGATCATCGACCGGCTGGAGCCGGGAAGCCCGCTCTACAACGTGTTCGAGGCATGGCAGCTTCGGGGCGTTGTGAATGCAGCCACGCTGAAACAGGCGCTGGATCTCCTGCTCGAGCGACATGGCGTGTTGCGGACCCGCTTCTCCGAAACGGCAAGCGGCCTGGTCCAGAGTCAGCTACCCGGCGTTTTCCCGTTTGAAGAATCCGACCTGAGCCAGCTACCAGCCGCAGCCCGGCAGGCCGAATGCGAAAATCGGCTGCAAACGGCCATCCATCGGCCTTTCGATCTGGCCGAGCCGCCGCTGGCGCGTGCCGTATTGCTGCATGTGCGCGATGACGACCACATCCTGCTGATCGTCATGCACCACATCGCGTCGGACGGCTGGTCGCGGGCAATCTTCTCGCGGGAGCTTTCCCAAGCGTATGCGGCGCTGCTTCCGGGGCAAAAACCGGACTGGGCGCCGTTGCCGATCCAGTATTCGGACTATGCGGTATGGCAGCGGAGCTGGCTGAGCGGGGCGGTGCTGGAGGGTCAGCTGGGCTACTGGCGCGGGCAATTGGCGGGGCTTGTCCCGCTTGAACTGCCGGCCGACCGGGCGCGCCCCGCCCAGTTGAGCTACCGGGGCGACATCGAGCGCTTCGAACTGCCGGGCGAACTGACCGCCGCGCTCAAGGCGCTCGCGCGGCAGCACAACGCCACCCTCTACATGGTCCTGCTGGCCGCCTTCCAGGTGCTGCTGATGCGCTACAGCGGGCAG
>NZ_JANJXQ010000064.1 GCF_024708915.1 Thiobacillus sp. | reverse complement strand
GGCGAGAACCGCGATACCGGCGACAACCTCTACAACATCATGCCGCTCAACGCCAGGCTGACGCTGACGCACAAGCTGCGTGGCTGGGACAACGCCGCCGAACTGGTGATGGTCAGCCGCAAGGACGACGTGTCCGCGATGCGCAACGAGATGGAAACCCCCGGCTATGCGCTTCTCAACCTGCGCGGCAGCCACTCGTGGAAGAAGCTGCGTGTCGACTTCGGCGTGGAGAACGTGTTCGACCGGCTCTACTACCATCCGCTCGGCGGTGCCTATATCGGTCAGGGCACGACGATGACCAGCCAGGCGGTCGCGACCGTGCCGCAATGGGGCACCCCCGTTCCCGGCATGGGCCGTTCGATCTACACTGCGCTCAATGTCCAGTTCTGAGGGCTCCACTTCGAGGAGAAACGGATGAAAGCCTTGCTTGCCGCCGCATTCCTGGCCAGCACCGCCAGCCTGCCCGCCGGGGCCGTCAATATCGGCGTGACCGACGCGTGGGTGCGCGTCACCATGCCGGGGCAGCCGGTCAGCGGCGCCTACATGCAGATCCAGGCCGATGCCGATGCGAAGTTGATCGGCGCATCCAGCCAGGCGGTGCCGCGGGTGGAAGTGCACGAAATGAAAATGGACGGCGGCGTGATGCGCATGCGCGAAGTGAAGGCGATCGACCTGCCGCAAGGCAAGACCGTCACGCTCAAGCCCGGCGGCTTCCACATCATGCTGATGAACCTGGAAAAACCGATTGCGGCCGGCGACGTCGTTCCGCTCACCCTGGTGGTGGAATCCGGCGGCAAGCGGCAAACGGTGGAGGTGAATGCGGTCGCGCGCGCCGCCCGCATGGGCGGCGCGGCGCATCAGCATCACTGAGGCCGCGCGTTCGCCCAGCGGCTGGCCGCGCTGAAGGCCGTTCGGCCTGAAGCCCGGCACGCCCCATTCCGATCCGCAATGCGCATCGCGCATGCGGCATGCCGGATTAGGGCGTGTTAACACTAATTTCGCGTCCGCGTTGCCGCGAGAAAGCGATGGATGCAAGGCGCGTCGCGCTGGCAAGGGCCATCCCTTGCCAAGCGGCGCAACGCCGCAGACGCGCTTTCTCGGGGCAACCCGAAGGGACGGGCCGATTCGGGCGCATGCCTTTGTCGCGAGCCGCTTGCAGTGAACGACACTGCAGCGCGTCTCGCTTCGCGGCCTGCATCCCGAATCGGCCTCGTCGCAGGTGTGAAATCAGCATTAGCAGGCCCTAACTTTGTATTTTCTCGGCATCGACTTCGGAACCTCGGGTGCGCGCAGTTGCGTGATCGACGCCGACGGAATGATCGTTGCCGAGGACAAGCGCGACTTCGGCACGCTGGAAGACTACGAGCGCGCCGGCATCTGGCGCGAGGCGCTGTGGGACCTGGTTGCTTCGCTGCCGCCGGCGATCCGCTCGCAGCTGTCGGACATCGCGCTCGACGGCACCTCCGGCACTGTGCTCGCCTGCGACGAGGAACTCAGCCCACGCCATCCGCCGCTTCTGTACAACGACGACCGTGCGGTCGACGAGGCCGCGCTGATCGCCAAAACCGCCACCCCCGGCCACCCGGCCGCCGCCGTCACCTCCGGGCTCGCCAAGGTGCTGTGGCTGAAAAAACGACTCGGCCTCACTGGCGCGCGGCTCTACCTCAACCAGGCCGACTGGCTCTCCGGGCTGCTGACCGGCCGGGTCGGGATGACCGATTACCACAACGCCCTCAAGATGGGACTCGACCTCGACGAGCTGAAATGGCCGGCGTGGGTGGATTACCTCGCCGACGTCGGCACCCTGCCGGTACCGGTTGCGCCCGGCTTGCGGCTCGCCACCGTGGCGCGCCCGCGCGCGCGCTACCTCGGCGTGAATCCCGGCTGCATGGTGCACGCCGGCACCACCGATTCCATCGCCGCTTTCCTCGCCGCCGGCGTCAGCCAGAGCGGCGACGCCGTCACCTCGCTCGGCAGCACCCTGGTGCTGAAGCTGCTGTCCGACAGCCGGGTGGAATCGGCCGGGCACGGCGTCTACTCGCACTGGTTCGGCGACCGCTGGCTCGCGGGCGGCGCGTCCAATTCGGGCGGCGCCGTATTGCGGCAGTTCTTCGACGACCGCACGCTTGCCGCGCTGAGCGAACGCATCGACCCCGCCGTCGCCAGCCCGCTCGACTATCTGCCATTAGCGAAAGCCGGCGAACGCTTCCCGGTCAACGATCCCGGGCTTTCCCCTCGCCTGACGCCACGTCCGGCCGACGACGCCGAATTTCTGCACGGCCTGCTGGAAAGCCTGGCGCGCATCGAGGTCTGTGGCTACGGATTGCTCAAGGAACTGGGCGCCACGCCGGTACGCCGGGTCGAAACCGCGGGGGGTGGCGCACAAAACCCTGTATGGATGCATATCCGCCGGCGTCTGCTGGGAATTCCGGTCGCGCGCGCCGCGCACACGGAAGCCGCCTACGGCGCCGCGCTGCTGGCGCGCGACGGCTCGCACCGTTTCGTCTCCCCAGCGACCCGAGGCCATCGACTCTAGGGCGTGTATCAAGCCTGAATCCGGGCGCCTCCGTTGTTTCGGCAAGAAACATTCATGTCGCGCCAGCCGGGGGCGCGCGCTTCGCGTGTGTCGGGACGCTCAGTGATATTTTTCCATGCTGACATGACCGGGCTCGCGCCGGCGATGCCGCTTCATCCCGCGTTTTTCCAGGCTGGCCAGGGTGTCCTGCAGCATGCTGGAATTTCCGCAGAGCATCACATGGGCCAGTTCCGGTGTCAGTTCCAGGCCGGTTTTTCGCTCCAGTGCGCCGCTTTCGATGCTGGCGGGAATCCGTTGACATAGATGGCCGTCGCAGGGCTCACGGGTGATGAACGGAACGAACTGGAATTGCGCGGGGTGACGCCGCCGTATTTCCTCGATGGTGTCCTGATAACTCAGTTCGTCCCGTGTGCGAACCGAATAACCCAGCACGACTTTCTCGAACCGCGACCAGGGTGCAGCGGTTTTCAGGATAGAGAGAAAAGGGCCGATCGCAGTACCCGTGGCGAGGAGCCAGAGGTGGCGGGCTTGGGGAATTTCATCCAGGGTGAGGAATCCATTCGGTGCGGGCACGACCCAGAAGCGTTCTCCTGGCTGAAGCTGTGCCAGGCGAGGTGAGAGCGGGCCTTCGCGGACGACGTTGAAATAGATCTCATGCGGCCTCTCGTCGGGCGCATTGACCATGGAATACGGGCGCCCGATGCGTTCGCCGGCGATGTCCATCCCCGCGCGAATGAACTGGCCCGCATTGAAAGGATCCAGTTCGGCTTC
>NZ_JANJXQ010000285.1 GCF_024708915.1 Thiobacillus sp. | reverse complement strand
GTGCACAACCAGCCCGGCGCCATCGTCAAATTGCTGCAGCCGCTGGCTGACGCCGGGGTTTCCATGAGCAAGCTCGAATCGCGCCCGGCGCGTTCGGCCAACTGGGAATACCTCTTCTTCGTCGTCTGCGAAGGCCATCGGCAGGACGCCAGACTCGCCGCCACGCTCGCCGAAATCGAGTCGCGCGCTGCCTTCCTCAAGATTCTCGGCTCCTACCCCGCTGCACAGTCATGAATTGTTGCGATCTCGCTCCCGCCCACATTCGCGCCGTCGCCCCTTACCGCCCCGGCAAGCCCATCTCCGAGCTCGCGCGTGAACTGGGGCTGGACGAGGCCGACATCGTCAAGCTGGCGTCGAACGAAAACCCGCTCGGCCCCAGCCCCATGGCATTGGTTGCGGCACAGGATGCGCTGCACGACATGGCCCTGTATCCCGACGGTGCCGGCTTTGCGCTGAAGGCGAGGCTGTCGGCGAAGCTGGGTGTCGCGGCCGATCAGATCGTGCTGGGCAACGGCTCGAACGATGTGCTGGACATGGCCGCGCGCGCGTTTCTCGGCCCGGCTGCGTCGGCGGTGTACGCGCAGCATGCGTTCGCCGTTTATCCCATCGCCACGCTGACCGCGGGGGCGGCATGCATCGAGGTGGCGGCCCGGGATTACGGCCACGATCTCGACGCCATGCGCGCGGCGATCCGCGGCGACACGCGGGTGCTGTGGATCGCCAACCCGAACAACCCAACCGGCACTTTCCTGCCATGGACGCAGATCGAGGCATTCCTCGAAACCGTGCCGCCGCAGGTGCTGGTGGTGCTGGACGAGGCCTACGGCGAATACCTGCCGCCGGCCGAACGCTGCGACACCGCGGCTTGGCTGGCGCGCTTTCCCAATCTGCTGATCAGCCGCACCTTTTCCAAGGCGTATGGCCTGGCCGGACTGCGCGTCGGCTACGGATTGGGCAGCGCCGGCGTGATCGACCTGCTGAACCGGGTGCGCCACCCTTTCAACGTCAATGCGCCCGCCCTGGCGGCAGCCGAAGCGGCGCTCGGCGACGAGGCGTTTCTGGCGCGCAGCCATGCATTGAATGCCGCCGGCATGGCGCAGTTGGCGGCAGGGCTGGCCGAAATGGGTATCGAAACCGTGCCGTCGAAAGGCAATTTCCTGCTGGCCAAGGTCGGCGCTGCCGCGCGCATCAACGCCGAACTGCTGAAACGCGGCGTGATCGTGCGTCCGGTCGGCAATTACGGCCTGCCCGAATTCCTGCGCGTGTCGGTGGGGCTGGCCGGACAAAACGCGCGTTTCCTCGACGCGCTGAGAGACTGCCTGTGATCGTCGAAAAGCTTGCCGTCGTCGGCGTCGGCCTGATCGGCGGATCGTTTGCAGCGGCATTGAAACAGGCCGGCGCGGTGCGCGAGGTGCTGGGGGTGGGGCGCAATCGGGCGAGCCTGGATGCCGCACTTGAAGGCGGTCTGATCGACCGCGCTGTCGGCTGGGCGGAAGCCGGGCAGGCCGACTGCATCCTGCTGGCGATCCCGGTGGGGGAAACGGAGGCGGTACTCAGGCAACTCGCGCCGCACCTGAAAGCGGGTGCCGTCGTCACCGATGCCGGCAGCACCAAGCTCAACGTCGTCGCGGCGGCACGTGCCGCACTTGGCGACCGCTTCGCCGATTTCGTGCCGGGCCATCCCATTGCGGGCTCCGAACGGTGCGGCCCCGGTGCCGCGCGTGTCGATCTCTATCGGGGCAAGCGCGTGGTGCTGACGCCGCAGATCGACACGCGCGCCGACGCGGTTGCCACCGTGCGCCTGCTGTGGGAGGCGGCGGGAGCGCAGGTCGAGACGCTGGATGCCGGTCTGCACGACCGCGTGTTCGCGGCGGTGAGCCATCTGCCGCATCTGGCAGCGTATGCCCTGGTGGATGACCTCGCGCAGCGCGCCGACAGCGATACCTGCTTCCGCTTTGCCGCCAGCGGTTTCCGCGATTTCACCCGGATTGCCGGCAGCAGCCCGGAGATGTGGCGCGACATCGCGCTGGCGAACCGGGAGGCGGTGCTGGCCGAACTGGATGCCTACCTCGCATCGCTGCAAGCATTGCG
>NZ_JANJXQ010000179.1 GCF_024708915.1 Thiobacillus sp. | reverse complement strand
ATTGGGGTCGGATGTGCGCGCCATGGCGATGGTATAGGCCTCGTTCCTGAGGCCGTTGGCGGCTTCGTTTTCAATCGCGGCGCGCGTCGGCTTTTGCGTCATGCCGGGTTCGAAACCGCCGCCCTGGATCATGAAGCCGTCGATCACGCGGTGGAAAATCGTGCCGTCGAAGAAGCCGTCGCGCACGTATTGCAGGAAGTTTTCGACCGTCTTGGGCGCCTTCTCGGCATCGAGTTCGAGGGTGATGATGCCGTGATTGGTGTGAAGCTTGACCATGGGTGTCCTTAAAGAGAGGTTACGTGGAGGGTTTCCCGGCGGCCGTTTTCGCGGCGCCGGGGGGGGCTTTATCTGACCGGGGCGGGCTGGCCGGCGCCGGGTACGGGTTTGGCCGCTGTCTGTTGGCGTGCCTGTTCCCCCAGCATGTTCTGGATCAGCGTGAGCTTGGTCTGGGCGGTCGCGTTCCTGCCGTCCAGCGCCAGCGCCTTGCCATAGGCAATCGTCGCCATCTTGGCGTAGACGTCGCCGAGGTTCTCGTGCCCGGTGGCGTAGTCCGGATGCGTGCGGACTGCCGTTTCCAGCGCGTTCCTGGCGGCCTCATACCGGCTTTGCGAGGCATACAGCACGGCCAGGTTGTTGTAGGGCTCGGGCAGTTCCGGATGGTCTTCGGTCAGTCCGGTAAACAGATCGATGGCATCGTTGGTCTTGCCCTGGTCGGCGAGGATCAGCCCTTTCAGGAAACGGGCGCGGGCGTCCCCGGGATTCTGGGCCAGATAGCGGTTGGCGTGATCGAGCGCGCCGCCCAGATCGCCGGTGCGGAACTGCAGATTGATCTCCTGGATTTCATCGGCCAGCACCGGCGCGCCGGCGAGGACGGCGCAGGCGGCAACGGCGGCAAGTAAGCGCGGCAGGGCCATGTGATATGCTCGGATCATCTTGGTCAAGCGGGCATTCTAACAATATCGCCGCGGCTGAGACAGTCGGCGTGCCGCTTGAATCCTGCATGTCACCCTTCCGTTCGTAGCCGTTCGCATCATGTTGCATATCACCAATTCCCTTACGCGCACCAAGGAAGAATTTGTCCCGATCAATCCAGGTGTGGTCCGCATCTACGTTTGCGGCATGACCGTCTACGATCTGTGCCACCTCGGACATGCACGGGTATTCGTGGTGTTCGACATGGCGACGCGCTGGCTGCGCGCCAGCGGCTATCGGGTCGAATACGTGCGGAACATCACCGATATCGACGACAAGATCATCAAGCGCGCACAGGAAAACAATGAAACGCCCGCCGCGCTGACCGCGCGCTTCATCGCCGCGATGCATGAGGACGAGCGTGCGCTCGGCGTGCTGCAGCCCGACCATGAACCGCGTGCCACCGCCTACGTGGCGCAGATGCTGGCGCTGATCGAACAGTTGATCCGTAATGGCCTGGCCTATCCGGCGCCCAATGGCGACGTCTATTACAGCGTGCGTGCCTTCCCCGCTTACGGCCGCCTGTCCGGCAAGAGCCTCGACGAACTGCGTGCGGGTGAACGCGTGGAGGTCGACCCCAACAAGCGCGATCCGATGGATTTCGTGCTGTGGAAAGCCGCCAAACCGGGCGAACCGGCGTGGGACTCGCCGTGGGGGCCGGGGCGTCCCGGATGGCACATCGAGTGCTCGGCGATGAGCGCCGACCTGCTCGGGCGCCACTTCGACATCCACGGCGGCGGCCAGGACCTGCAGTTCCCGCATCACGAGAACGAGATCGCGCAGTCCGAGGGCGCGCACGGCTGCACCTTCGTCAACTACTGGCTGCACAACGGCTTCGTCCGCGTCGACAACGAGAAGATGTCGAAGTCGCTCGGCAACTTCTTCACCATCCGCGAGGTGCTCGCCAAGTACGACCCCGAGGTGGTGCGCTTCTTCATCCTGCGCGCGCACTACCGCAGCCCGCTGAACTATTCCGACGCCCACCTCGACGACGCAAGGGGCGCGCTGACCCGCCTCTACACCGCGCTCAAAGGCACGCCGGCCGCAACGCCGGCGCCGGACTGGAGCCATCCCGCCGCGCAGCGCTTCAAGGCGGCGATGGACGACGACTTCAATACCCCGGAGGCCCTCGCCGTGCTGTTCGACCTGGCGGGCGAGGCCAACCGCGGTGACGCGGCGGCGGCGCAGACGCTGCGCAGCCTGGGCGGGGTGCTCGGCCTGCTGCAGCGCGACGCCAACGACTTCCTGCAGGCGGGCGCCACCGGCGGCCTCTCCGAGACCCAGATCGACGCGCTGATCGCCGCCCGCCAGGCGGCGCGCAAGGCGAAGAATTTCGCCGAGTCCGACCGCATCCGCGACGAACTGGCTGCCGCCGGCGTCGTGCTGGAGGACGGGGCGGGCGGCACCAGCTGGCGGCGCGCCTGAGAGCCGGCATGGCGGCCGCCAATCTCGTCCTGGTCGGTGCGGTCGGCTGGCTGCACCCGGCGTGGGAAGGCGCGTTCTACCCCGACGACCTGCCCGCCGAGTGGCGGCTGTCCTACTACAACACCCAGTTCGAGGCGGTGTATCTGCCGGCGTCGCTGTGGCAGGACGCGTCGCCGGAGACGTGGGCAGCGTGGCTCGCCGACACCCTCGAGGGCTTCCATTTCGTGCTGGAACCCGGCGACGCGGCCGTCGTCCCGCCTGTCTCGCCGCAGGTGGTGCTCGCCACTCCGGCGTGGCAGGCGGAGCACGTGTGGTGGCTGGACGAGACGCCGGACCTGCGCCGGCTGGGGCAGCGCATCGCGCAGCAGGCAGCGACCGGCGAGCCGCTCTACGTGTTGAGCCGCAGCGGCGACCTCGCGCTGATGAAGCAGGCCGTCACGCTCGCCCGGGTGATGGGCTACTGACGCGCGGACGCCGCGTCCGTCTATACGCCGGCCTGCCTGAGCCGCTTCCACAGGGTGGTGCGCGACATGCCCAGCCTGCGCGCGGCCTCGGCCTTGTTCCCGCCGGTCTCGGCAAGGGCTCGGGAAATCGTTTCGACTTCGCTTTCGCGCTGCTGTAACGGCCGGTAATAGGGCCGTGCCAGCGGGCGGGGCGCGTGCGGGCCGGATGCGGGGCGGTCGACGGATTCGATCTCGGGCGGCAGGTGGTGCGGCAGGATGGTCGGGCCATCGGTGTGCACCAGCGCATATTCGAGCGCATTGAAGAGTTGCCGGATGTTTCCCGGCCAGTCGTACGCCTCGAGCGCGATCAGCGCCTCGTGGGCGAGCCGCACGTTGTCGCGCCGGTAATGCCGGCCCAGGTCGGCGAGCAGCTTGTTGGCGAGGAGGGCGATGTCCTCCTTGCGTTCCCGCAGCGCGGGGACGTGCAAGGGAAGGACCCGCAGCCGGTAGTAGAGGTCTTCCCTGAATTCGCCGCGTTCGACCATGGCGGCGAGATCCCGGTGGGTGGCCGCGATGACGCGGACGTTCACCGGACGCGCGGTGTTCTCGCCCAGCCGCACCACCTCCTTCTCCTGCAGGACGCGCAACAGCTTGACCTGGGTGCCGAGCGGAATCTCGCCGACCTCGTCCAGCAGGAGGGTTCCGCCCTCGGCGGCTTCGAAGCGGCCGATGCGTGCCGCGGTCGCGCCGGTGAAGGCGCCCCTGGCATGGCCGAACAGCTCCGACTCGAGAAGGTGTTCGGGGAGCGCGGCGCAGTGCACCGGGACATAAGGGCCCTTGCAGCGGTCCGAGTTGTCGTGCAGCGCCTTGGCGACGAGCTCCTTGCCGGTCCCGCTCTCGCCGGTCAGCAGCACGCTGGCATGGCTGGGCGCCATCCGCAGGATCTGCGAATAGAGCTTCTGCATCGCGGGGCCGTGGCCGACCATGCTGCCCAGTTGCAGCCGCTCGGCGACTTCCTGCTCGAGTTCGGCTTCGTGCGAGCGGTCCCGCAGGATGATCGCGTAGTGCATCGGCACGTTCTCCGCCGGGGGGAGCAGGATGGACCACATCCGCAGGAACACGGAGACGTTGTCAGGCCGCTCCAGCACGATGTCCTGGACCATGCCGCCCGGCTTCCGGTCATGAACCAGTGCGCAGCTCCCGCGCTTCTCGCACGCCTGCGCGCAGGCCGTCTCCTTGAAGAGGGTGGGGCAGAGCTGGTTGACCAGGCGATCGTCCTCGAGCCGGATCATCTGCCTCGCGGCGCGGTTGACCGCCAGCACCCGCCGGTTCTTGTCGAGAAACAGCACGCCTTCCTCTAGGCTGTCGAGAAACAGCTTGAGCATGTCGATCGTCAGCATCCTGCGTCACACCGGGTGTTCATAATGAACGTCACTTTAAACGTCAACATGGACGTTACGCAAGCGCGAACACCACGGCAAATCAAAATAAATCAGGGAAAACATATAGATGCGGAATTGGCACGCTTGTAGCTATCGAACACGGCACCTCGATAATCAACCCCAAGAAAGGAACTGTCCGTGTATCAACAACTCGCCTGGCAGATCACCGTCGCCCTGACCGCCGTCCTGGGCCTGGTGTTCGCCTACATTGCGCTGAAATCCGGCAGGCGGACGGAGTACGCGCCGCTGCAGAAGCGCGCCTACCGTCTGCGCCGCGGCCTGTTCTGGGCGCTCGTGCTGCTGCTCACCCCGATCCTGGTGTATTCCATGTCCGAACTGCCCTACGACGCGGCGCAGCGGCACAAGGGCGACAAGCCGCAGGTGATCGATGCGGTCGGCTACCAGTGGTACTGGACCCTGAGCGCTAGCGAGGTCACGGTCGGCCGTCCGGTGGAATTCCACGTCACCAGCGGCGACATCAACCACGGCTTCGGCATCTACGACGAGAACATGCGCCTGGTCGGCCAGACGCAGGCCATGCCGGGCTACGTCAACAAGCTGCAGCTCGTCTTCCACAAGGCGGGCACCTACAAGGCGCTCTGCATGGAGTATTGCGGCCTCGCCCACCACAACATGACCGCCGAAATCAGGGCAGTCGAGTCCACCCCGACAGGAGGCCGGAAATAACATGACCGCATCGAACCCCATGCCACCCCATGCCGGCGCCACCGCCGGCGTCCTCGCCTATCTCGTTGCCGCCGGGGCGATCCTGCTGCTGATGATGGCCTTCGGCTTGACGATGCGGCTCGAGCAGGCACAGATCGTTTCCATCGGCGTCGACCGGTTCTACGAACTGATGACCCTGCACGGCGCCGGCATGGTCGGCGTCGCCGCGCTGGGCGGCGCCGCGATCATGTGGCACTTCCTGCGGCAATACGTCCGCCTGTCCGCCGCGCTTCTCCTCGCCAACCTGGCGCTGTTCCTGTTCGGCGTCGTGCTGATCCTGGCGAGCGTGCTGTGGGGCAAGTTCGCCGGCGCGTGGACCTTCCTCTACCCGCTGCCCGGCCAGTCGATGGGCGTCTGGAGCAGGGATGCGGCCGCCCTGTTCATGGCGGGCCTGCTGGTGATCGGCACCGGCTTCCTCCTGCTGTACCTCGACGTCGCGCGCGCCGTGATCCAGACCTACGGCAGCCTGGCGCACGCGCTCGGCTGGCCGCAGCTCTTCCTGCGCAGGGGCGAGTACGGCCCGCCGCCCACGGTCGTGGCGAGCACCATGGTGCTGATCGTCAATACCATCAGCATCGTGAGCGGCGCGAGCATCCTGGTGATGATGCAGATCAACCTCTACCTGCCGAGCTTCACCATCGACCCGCTGCTGGCCAAGAACCTGATCTACTTCTTCGGCCACGTGTTCATCAACGCGACGATCTACATGGCGGTGATCGCCGTCTACGAGATCCTGCCGCGCTACACGCAGCGCCCCTGGCAGTCCAACCGCGTGTTCCTGGCGGCGTTCACGGCTTCGACGGTCCTGGTGATGATCATCTACCCGCACCATCTGCTGATGGACTTCGCCATGCCGAAGTGGATGCTGATCATGGGCCAGGTCATCTCCTACCTCAACGGGCTGCCGGTGCTGGTGGTCACGGTGTACGGCGCGCTGACGATCGTCTATCGCTCCGGCATCAAGTGGGACATGGCCTCGGGTCTGCTGCTGCTGTCGATGTTCGGCTGGGCCGCGGGGGTGATTCCCGCCATGGTGGACGGGACCATCGTCGTCAACCACGTCATGCACAACACCCTGTGGGTACCCGGCCACTTCCACACCTACCTGCTGCTGGGGATGGTCACCATGGTGTTCGGCTTCATGTACTACCTGGCCAACGGCGGCCGCCATGGCGCCGCAGGCCTCCTCGACCGGCTGAGCTTCTGGGCGTTCGCCCTGGCGGGGATGGGCTTCGTCTTCGCCTTCCTCTACGGCGGCCTTGAAAGCGTGCCGCGCCGCTACGCCGCGCACCTGCCGGAATGGCTGCCGTACGACCGCGTCGGTTCGGCCTTCGCGGCGGTCGTGATCGCGGCCGTGCTGGTGTTCGTCGTGCGCTTCGCCAGCCGGCTGCGCACCGCAGCGGGTGGTGCGGCATGACGCGCAGCGTTGCTGCCGGGCTGCTGATCCTGGCCCTTGGCTGCGGCCTGTTCTGGTTCGGCACGGACGGCCTCGCCGCCTTCACCAGCGAAGCCGCCCGGCGCAACGCCGTCCTGAGCGAGCCACGGCCGGTTCCGGCGGCATTGCTGGAGGACCAGGACGGGCGCCTGTTCAGCCTGCAGGACTATGCCGGCAGGCTGGTCGCGGTGGAATTCATCTACACGCGCTGCCGTACCGTCTGCAGCGCGCTCGGCGCAGGATTCCGCCAGATCCGCGACAACGTCCCGCCGGCTGCCCTGGAACGCGATTTTGTCCTGCTCAGCATCAGTTTCGACCCGAAGAACGACCACCCGGACGCGCTCAAGGCGTACGCCGGGCGCTTCGGCGCGGACGGCAGCGGATGGCGCGTCGCGCGGGTGCGCAGCGAGGCGGAGCTGCAAGCCTTGCTGCAGGCCTTCGGCATCACGGTGATCCCGGACGGCATGGGCGGCTTCGAGCACAACGCGGCCATCCATCTTCTCGATCGCGCCGGGCGCCTCGCGCTGATCGCCGACTACGACCAGCCGCTGCCGTTCGCGGCGCACGTGGGGTCCATCCTGTGAACGGGCGCCATCCCGGTGTCGCCGCCATCGCCCTGGTGGCCCTGCTTGCGCTGCCGCCGCTGCGTGCCTGGCTGGAGGCAAGCATGGCCGCCCACATGCTGCTGCAGATGCCGCTGCTCGCGGCGGCCGGTGCGTTTGGCGCGCTCGCCCTGCCGCGGCGCCTCGCGCGGTGGCTCGCCGCGCACAACGCCCATGGCGTGCCGCTCACGCTGCTCGCCGGGCTGGTCTCGAGCTACTGGATGCTGCCGCGCGCGCTCGACGCGGCGCTGGCGGACCCCTGGATGGAGCTGGCCAAGTTCGCCAGTCTGCCGCTGCTGGTCGGCCTGCCGCTGGCGCTCAGCTGGCGGCCGCTCGGCGCGATCGGGCGCGGCTTCGTCGCGGCAAACGTCATCAGCATGGTGGCGGTGGCCGGCTGGCTCTATATCGTGTCGCCGGTGCGCATCTGCAACAGTTACCGGGTGGACGAGCAGGCCCTGGCCGGGTGGCTGCTGGTCGCCGTCGCCGGCGTGCTCTCGGTCGCCTGGGCGGCGCCTGCCTTCTTCTCCCGCCGCAATCCGGCGACGGCAGGCGCCGCGAAAACCGAGAACCGCGCGCAGGAAACCCGGTCTGTAGCTGTGGCGGGCGGCCGGCTTCGGTAGAATGTCGCCCTCGACAAAAAATACGGGCTGGATTTCTTGCATAACGACAATCTGGTCGAAATCGCGGATGTCGCATTTGGCTATGGTGCCCGGCCGGTTTTGAAGGGCATCAACCTGACCGCCCGGCGCGGCCAGGTCGTCGCCATCATGGGCAGCAGCGGTTGCGGCAAAACCACGCTCCTGCGTCTGATTGGCGGCCAGGTCAGGCCCGGCCAGGGGACGGTGCGCGTGGCGGGCGAGTCGGTGGGCGAGCTCGGGCCGGCCGAGCTCTACCGCCTGCGCCGCAAGATGGGCATGCTGTTCCAGTTCGGCGCGCTGTTCACCGACATCTCGGTGTTCGACAACGTGGCCTTTCCGCTGCGCGAGCACACCGACCTACCGGAGGACGCGATCCGTGACCTCGTGCTGATGAAGCTGCACGCGGTCGGCCTGCGCGGGGCGGCGCACCTCATCCCGTCGGAGCTTTCCGGCGGCATGGCGCGGCGGGTCGCGCTGGCGCGCGCGATCGCGCTCGATCCGATGCTGGTGATGTACGACGAGCCCTTCGCCGGGCTCGACCCGATTTCCCTGGGGGTGACCGGGAACCTGATCCGCCGCCTGACCGACACGCTGGGGCTGACCTCGCTGGTGGTGACCCACGACGTGCAGGAGTCGCTGAAGATCGTCGACTACGTGTATTTCGTCTCGGAGGGGGTGATCGTCGCCGAGGGCACTGCCGCCGAGATCCGTGCCTCCGGACTGCCCTACGTGCACCAGTTCGTGCACGGCGAGGCCGACGGCCCGGTGCCGTTCCATTATCCGGCGCCGTCCTACGCGGACGACCTGCGCCTGGGAGCGCTGAATGCTTAGACAAACGATTGAAAACCTGGGGAACAGCACGATCCAGAGCGTGTGGCGCATCGGCTTCGCCGCGCGTTTCTTCGGGGTGATGCTGCTGCATTCGGGCACCGCGTTCCGCCGCTTCGGTCTCACCATCCGCGAGATGTACTTCACAGGCGTCCTCTCGCTCGTCATCATCCTGGTCTCGGGCCTGTTCGTCGGCATGGTGCTCGGCCTGCAGGGCTACGAGACCTTGCAGACCTACGGTTCGGAGGAGGCGCTCGGCATCCTGGTGGCGCTGTCGCTGGTGCGCGAACTGGGGCCGGTGGTGGCCGCACTCCTGTTCGCCAGCCGTGCCGGCTCCGCGATCACTGCCGAGATCGGCCTGATGAAGGCGACCGAGCAGCTTTCCGCGATGGAGATGATGGCGGTCGATCCGATCGCGCGCGTGGTGGCGCCGCGCTTCTGGGCCGGCGTGATCTCGATGCCGCTCTTGGCCGCGCTGTTCTCGGCGATGGGCATCTTCGGCGGCTACCTCGTCGGGGTGCAGCTGATCGGCGTCGACGAGGGCGCGTTCTGGTCGCAGATGCAGAGTGCGGTCGACTTCGAGCAGGACATCCTGAACGGCGTCATCAAGAGCGTGGTGTTCGGCGTCGCCATCACCACCATCGCCCTGTTCGAAGGCTACGACGCGCCGCCGACCGCGGAGGGCGTTTCGGGGGCGACCACGCGCACCGTCGTGACCTCCAGCCTTGCCGTGCTGGCGCTGGACTTCGTTTTGACCGCATTCATGTTCCGGGGAGTGAGCTAAATGAACAAGACCGTACTCGATCTCTGGGTGGGCCTATTCGTCATCGCAGGCATCGTGGCGCTGTTGTTCCTGGCGCTCAAGGTCGGCAGCATGAGCGCGATCAAGACCGGTGACAGCTACGAGGTCGTCGCGCGCTTCGACAACATCGGGGGGCTCAAGCCCCGTGCTCCGGTGAAGAGCGCCGGCGTCGTGGTGGGCCGTGTGGCGGACATCCGCTTCGACACCGAGACCTACGAGGCGGCGGTTACCCTTCGCCTGGACAAGCGCTATGCTTTTCCTAAGGACACGAGCGCCGCCATCATGACGTCGGGCCTTCTGGGCGAACAGTACATCGGCCTGGAGGCGGGCGGCGACAGCGAGAAACTGAAGGACCAGGACCGGATTCTCATCACCCAGTCCGCCGTGGTGCTGGAAAATCTGATCGGCCAGTTCATCTACGGCAAGGCCCAGGAAGGAGCACCATGATGAAACGCCATGCCCTCTTCCGTTTCCTGCTTGCGGCGGGGGTGCTGCTGGCTGCCCTGCCGGGACGGGCGGACACCATCAACCTGCAGCAGGCGGTCGAGATGAGCCTTGCCGCCGACCCGCGCATCAAGGAGCGCGAGCAGGTGGTCGAGGCGGCGCGCGGCCTCCTGAAGGAGGTGAGAGGCAACGCCGGCTGGCGCATCAGCGCCAACGCCTTCATCGGGCTGGCGCCGGAAGTCGACGGCGGGTTCTACGAGGGCGGGGCGTTCAGCGGAACGGTGCCGCGTACCGACGGCGACGAGATCAACGGCATCTCCGAGTGGACCCACCTCGATTTCGCCCTGGTCAAGCCGCTCTACACCTTCGGCAAGGTCGAGCGCTACGGCGAGGCCGCGCAGGGCAACATCGAGCTCAAGCAGGGCGAACTGCGGCAGACCCGCGGCGACACCATCTACGACACCAAGCGCGCCTACTACGGCTACCTCACGGCGCGTGACACCCGCGTCTTCCTGGAGGACATCCAGGACCGGCTGAACCGCTCGATCGCCTCGGTCGAGCGCAACCTGGAGGAGGAGACCGGCGAATCCAGGCAGTCCGACCTCTACGCGCTGCAGACCGCCCGCGGCCTGCTCGCGAAATATGCACACCAGGCGCGCGCCATCGAAAAGATCAGCCTCGACGGCCTCAAGGTGCTGACCGGCACCGGCCTCGGGGGCGAGCTCGCGGTCGCCGACGAGCGCATCGAGCCGGTGGCGTTTCCGCAGACGGAGCTCGCCGCACTGCAGGCGCGGGCGCTCCAGGAACGGCCCGAGATGCAGCAGCTCGAGGCGGGGTTGCGCGCCCGCCGCGCACTGGTCGCGGCCAAGAAGGCCGACCGCATGCCCGACGTCTACGCCGGCGTGGTCGGCCAGGCCAACCACGCCTCGCAGCGCGAGCAGCTGGACAATCCTTATCTCTACGATCCCTTCAACAGCGTCGGCCTCACCCCGGTCGTCGGGGTGAAGTGGGACAACGCGTTCGGCGTGGCGAACGCCCGCGTCGAGCAGGCGCATGCCGAGCTCGAGGCGCTCAACCACAAGAAGGCGTTCGCGGTGGCCGGCATTCCGTTCGAGGTGGGCGAGGCCTACGCCAATGCCCGTGCCAACTACGAGGCCCAGCTCGAGCTGGCCGAGGGCGCGGCCGCGGCGCGGCGCTGGATGGTGGCCGCGCTGGCCGATCTGTCAGCCGGGATCGAGACCGCCGACAAGGTGGCCGACGCGCTCAAGAACTACGTCCTGCTGCAGACCGAATACCTGCGCACGGTCAACGACTACAACATGAACGTGGCGCAGCTCGCGCGCCTCACCGGTGAACCAAGGTAAGCGCCGGGCGTCCATCCTTCATCCGATTCTTCTTCCAACAGGAACATTCCGACTATGTTGCGCTCATTCTTGCTGGCACTCGCCATGGTGCTCGGCCTGACCACCGGGCCGGCGCGCGCCGCTGACACGCCCCCCGACGAGCTCGCCCGCACCACCACCCAGGAAGTGCTGGCCATCCTGAAGCAGGACAAGGAGCTGAAGAGCGGGAACATCGAAAAGGTGTACCAGCTCGTCGAGGCCAAGGTGCTGCCCAACTTCGACTTCAACCGCATGACCCAGCTCGCCCTCGGCAAGCACTGGCCGCGCGCCACCCCCAAGCAGAAGCAGGCGCTGGTCGCCGAGTTCCGCAACCTGCTGGTGCGCACGTATTCGACCTCGCTCACGGCGTACACGAACCAGACCGTCGAGTTCAAGCCGCTCGCGATGAAGCCGGACGCGACCGACGTGACGGTGCGCTCGGAGATCCGCCAGCCGGGCGGGCAGCCGATCCCGATCGACTATAGCTTTTACAAGACCAACTTCGGCTGGAAGGTGTACGACGTGGCGATCGACGGCGTCAGCCTGGTCACCAACTACCGGGCCTCCTTCTCCAATACCATCCGCCAGAGCGGCATCGACGGGCTGATCAAGACCATGGCCGCCCAGTCGGCGCGCGGCGCGGCCAGGCCGGCCCCGCGCAACGGCACGTGATCGCCTGCGAAGATGCCTGCTGCCGCATCAGCGGCGCGGTGACGGTGGACAGCGTCGGCAGCCTCCTGCGCGAGCTGCAACCGCAGCTCGCGGGGGGCATCGACACGCTCGACTTCAGTGGCGTCGAGGCCGCCGACTCGGCGGCGCTCGCACTCGTCTTCAGCGCCATGCGGCAGGCCCGGCAGGCCGGGCGCACGCTCAGCGTGAGCGGCCTGCCCGCGAGCTTCACCACGCTCGCCGAGCTCTACGGCGTGGCCGACCTGCTGCCCGCATGAACCCGGGCACCCCGGCGATCCGCGTCGAGGCGCTGACCAAGCGCTTTCGCGCCACCCAGGCGCTCGGCGGCGTCTCGCACGACATCCTGCAGGGCGAGTACTTCGGCGTGCTCGGGCCCATCGGCGGCGGCAGGTTGACACTGAGTTCGATCCGCGACGGCATCACGCGTGCCGCCTGCGGGCGCGGCGCG
>NZ_JANJXQ010000265.1 GCF_024708915.1 Thiobacillus sp. | reverse complement strand
GCCCTCGCCGGCGAACTGGTAGAGCTGCGAGGGATGCCGACTGACGCCGTCCGCCGCCTGCGGGAACACCATGCCCCACGGCAGGTCGGTGGCGCGTCCCCACAGTTCGCCGTTGATGAAGTTGCCGAGCCGCCCGGCGGCCAGCCCCAGCGGCACCAGCGGGGCGATGAAATCGGTGACCGCGAGCCAGCGCAGCTTGTAGCGATGTGCGAACAGCGCCATCGCGATGATGACGCCGAGGAAGCCGCCGTGAAAACTCATGCCGCCTTCCCACAGCTTGAGGATGTCGAGCGGGCTCGCCAGGTATTCCGCGGGTTTGTAGAACAGCACGTAGCCGAGCCGCCCGCCGAGGATGACGCCGAGCACGCCGTAGAACAGCACGTCGTCGAGCATTTTCTGCGTCCAGCCCGACCATGGCCGGTGGGCGATGCACCAGCGCCCGAGCAGGAGCACCTGCATGAAGGCGACGAGGTACATCAGGCCGTACCAGTGGACGGCGACGGGCCCGAGCTGCAGGGCGACGGGGTCGAATTGCGGATGGATGAGCATGAAGTGTCCGGGTGGGGGCGCGACAGGTAAAATGGCCGACTGATTATAGATTGAGTGAGCATCATGCCTGACTACCGTTCCTGGACCACCACCCGCGGCCGCAACATGGCCGGTGCCCGTGCGCTGTGGCGCGCGACCGGCATGAAGGACGGCGATTTCAACAAGCCCATCGTCGCCATCGCCAATTCGTTCACCCAGTTCGTGCCGGGCCACGTGCATCTGAAGGACATGGGCCAGCTGGTGGCGCGCGAAATCGAGGCGGCGGGCGCGGTGGCGAAGGAATTCGACACCATCGCGGTGGACGACGGCATCGCCATGGGCCACGGCGGCATGCTGTATTCGCTGCCTTCGCGCGACCTGATCGCCGACTCGGTGGAGTACATGGTCAACGCCCACTGCGCCGACGCGCTGGTGTGCATTTCCAACTGCGACAAGATCACCCCGGGAATGGTGATGGCTGCGCTGCGGCTGAACATCCCGACGGTGTTCGTTTCTGGCGGACCGATGGAGGCGGGCAAGGTGGTGTGGGACAAGCAGACCATCAAGCTCGATCTGGTCGACGCCATGGTGTCGGCGGCCGACGCGGCGTTCAGCGACGAGAAGGTCGAGCAGCTGGAACGTTCGGCCTGCCCGACCTGCGGTTCGTGCTCCGGCATGTTCACCGCCAACTCGATGAACTGCCTGACCGAGGCGCTCGGACTTTCGCTGCCGGGCAACGGCTCGTTGCTGGCGACCCACGCCGACCGCCGTAACCTGTTTCTTGCCGCCGCGCGCCTGATCGTCAGGAACACCCGCCGCTACTACGAAGACGGCGATACCCGCGTGCTGCCACGCGCGATCGCCAGCTTCGATGCCTTCGAGAACGCGATCGCGCTCGACATCGCGATGGGCGGATCGACCAACACCGTACTGCACCTGCTCGCCGCCGCGCACGAGGCCGGCGTCGATTTCACGATGCAGGATATCGACCGCATGAGCCGCCGCGTGCCGCACCTGTCGAAGGTGGCGCCGTCGATCCAGACGTACCACATGGAAGACGTGCATCGCGCCGGCGGCGTGATGGCAATTTTGGGTGAGTTGGAGCGCGGCGGCCTGATCCACCGCGAGGTGCCGACCGTGCTGATGAAGACCCTGGGCGAGCAGATCGACGTCTACGACATCCGCCGCACCCAGGATAAAGATGTGAAGGACTACTTCCGCGCCGCGCCCGGCGGCGTGCCGACGCAGACCGCGTTCTCGCAGGACCGCCGCTTCGCCAGGCTCGACGACGATCGCGTCAACGGCTGCATTCACGACCTCGAACACGCGTACTCGAAAGACGGCGGGCTGGCGGTGCTGTACGGCAACCTGGCTGCCGACGGCTGCATCGTCAAGACCGCCGGCGTCGACGAACACATCCTGAAATTCTCCGGTCCGGCGCGCGTGTTCGAATCGCAGGACGCCGCGGTCGAGGCCATCCTCGGCGATCGCATCGTCGCTGGCGACGTCGTGGTGATCCGCTACGAAGGCCCGCGCGGCGGCCCCGGCATGCAGGAAATGCTGTATCCGACC
>NZ_JANJXQ010000127.1 GCF_024708915.1 Thiobacillus sp. | reverse complement strand
GGCCAGCGCAACAACCTGGATGCGCTGTGCAAACGCTACGGCGTGGACAACACGGCGCGCACGCTGCACGGCGCATTGCTCGACTGCGAGCTGCTGGCGGCGGTGTACCTGGCGCTGACGCGCGGCCAGGAAAGCCTGTCGATCGGGCTGGACATACGCAGCGAGCAGGCTGCCCGGGATGCCGCGCACGCACGGCCCAGGCCCGTCCTGCTGGCGGCATCGGAGGCCGAACTGGAGGCACATGCAGGCCTGCTGGAGGCGATCGCCAAGGAAAGCAAGGGCGCTTGCCTGTGGGGCGCGGAGCAGGGGGCGGCTTGACGGTTCGGGTGCCGCGCAGGCGGGGGGCGTTATACCGCATCGCGCACCTGGGACTGGCTCTCGCCTGTCTGCTCCTCGCCCCGGCGCCGGCCCTCGCTGCGCGGGTGGCGGTAGTGCTGAGCGACGATTCGGCGCCCTACCAGGAGGTCTATCAGGTCATCCGCGCGCATCTGGAAGGCGCCCGTCACGAGGTTAGCCGGCTGGATGCCGATGGATTGGCCGCGCCCTCATTGAACGAGGCCAGGTTGACCGTTGCCGTGGGGGTGCGCGCAGCCGAAGTGGTGGCGATGCTTCCGGCGCGGCCACCGGTGCTGGCGGTGCTGGTGCCGCGGGCGTGGTATCTCAAAAGCGGACGCACCCGCCTGAGCGACGGCGGCCGCCGTAGCGCGTCGGCAATCTATCTGGATCAGCCGTTCGAGCGGCAGGCACAGCTGATCCGTCTGGCTTTTCCCGAAGCGCGGCGGGTGGGCGTGCTGTCGAGCAGGGGGCAGGACGGGCTGCTGGCGGAACTGGACGAGGCCTTGCGTTTGCAGCAGCTCAGCCTGGTGCACGCCACCCTGGCCGAGGATGAACGGCTGATTCCGCAGCTCGAAAACGTGTTGTCCGAGGCCGATCTATTGCTGGCCTTTCCCGATCCGCGGGTGTTCAACCGCAATACGGCGCAAAGCATTCTGCTCACGTCCTATCGCTACCGCGACCCGGTGCTGGGCTATTCGCGCTCGCTGACGCGGGCGGGGGCATTGTTGTCGCTGCACTCCAGCCCGGCACAGATCGGCCGCCAGACTGCCGAATGGGTGAGCAGTGTCTTGCAGGGCGGCGTGGCGCGTCTGCCGTTGCCGGCCCCTCCTGCCTATTTCAGCATTTCGATCAATGAACAGGTGGCGCGTTCGCTCGGCTTTACCTTGCCGCCGGAAGCCGAATTGGAAAAGCGTTTGGGAGGGGGGCGCTGATGGCGGCTTCATTGGGGATACGGGGACGCGTCATGGTTCTGGCCATGGTGCCGGTGGCGATTGTCGGGGTCTTGCTGCTGTTTCAGCTCATTACCGGAAAAATCGACGATCTGGATCAATCGTTGCGCACCCGTGCCGTAGCCATTGCGCGCCAGTTGGCGCCGGCGGCCGAATACGGCGTGGCCTCGGGGAATATCGAGGTGCTGCAGACCCTACTCGAAAAAGCGGCGATCGAGCCCGATATCCGCGGGGTGGCGGTATTCACCGATAGCGGCCAGAGGCTGGCGCAGGTTGGTCTCGGGATATGGGCCTATCCCGAGCAGGAGGGGCTACCGGTGGATCGCATCCATCAGATCGAATACGAAGACCGGCTGGTGTATTACGCGCCGGTCACGCGTACCGAGGTGGGAGTGGATGATTTCAATGCGGATGGTGAACGGGCGCCGCCGCAGGCTGGCCAGACCCGGCTGCTGGGCTGGGTCGGGCTGGACGTGTCGCGCAGCGCCACCATCAAAAGCCAGCGCGATGCCATCCTGCGCAGCCTGGCCATCCTGCTGGCGGGTCTGGGCGTCAGCCTTTATCTGGCGTGGCGTATCGGACGCCAGATCACGCGGCCGATTCTGGCCTTGACACATACGGTCAGCCGCATTGGCGAGGGACACCTGGACGAGCGGGTGGAACTGAGCGGACAAGCCGAATTGGGCATGCTGCAACGCGGCATCAATCACATGGCGGCACATTTGCAGGCGATGCAGGATCAGATGCAGGAAAAAGTTGATCGAGCCACGGCACGCCTGGTCTATCAGGCCAGCCATGATGCCTTGACAGGGCTGATTAACCGCCGCGAATTCGAGCAGCGGCTGGAGCGCACCCTGCTGTCGGCCTTGCAGCAAGATCGGGAGCACGCATTGTGTTACATGGATCTCGATCAATTCAAGGTGATCAACGATTCCTGCGGCCATGCGGCAGGCGACGAACTGCTGCGCCAGCTGACCCTGCTGTTGAAGGGCAAGCTGCGCGAACGCGATACGCTGGCCCGCCTGGGAGGCGACGAGTTTGCGCTGCTGCTGGAAAATTGCAGCATCCCGGATGCGCTGGAGGTGGCGGACAGTTTCCGGGCCGAGGTGCAGCGCTTCCGTTTCAAATGGGGGGATCGCATTTTCTCGGTCGGCATGAGCGTCGGCATGGTGGCGATCAACCGCGACAGCGGCACCGCAGCGAGCCTGCTGTCAGCGGCGGATGCCGCGTGTTACGTGGCAAAAGACCGCGGCCGCAACCAGATTCACCTGTATGAAAGCCGCGATTCCGATCTGGTGCGCCACCGCGGCGAAATGCAATGGGTGACGCGGATTCAGCGGGCGCTGGAAGAACAGCGCCTGCGTTTGTCGTGGCAGGAAATCCGCCGCACCGACGGCGTGGCGGAATCCACCCGCCACGTCGAACTGTTGTTGCGGATGGTGGACGACGACGGCAGCGAAATTCTGCCGATGGCTTTCATCCCGGCAGCCGAGCGTTATTCCATCATGCCCGCACTCGACAGTTGGGTGATCGAGGAAGCGCTGCGCCTGTGCCGGCAGTATCTGGCGGCAGATTGCGTGTTGCGTTACCTGTTTGCGGTCAACCTGTCGGGGGCGTCGCTCAAGGACCCGGCTTTTCGCAGCATGCTGCTGGCGCGGCTGCAGGAAAACCCCGTCTTGGGACCGCACCTGTGCTTTGAAATCACCGAGACGGCGGCCATCGGCAACCTCGCCGTGGTCAACGATTTCATCGAGGCCATGCGCGGCTTCGGGTGCAGTTTCGCCCTGGACGATTTCGGCAGCGGCTTGTCGTCCTTCACCTATCTGAAAAATCTGAAAGTGGATTATCTCAAGATCGACGGCGCATTCGTGCGCGATATCGCGACCAATCCGATCGATCGTTCAATGGTCGAAGCCATACACCGCATCGGCCACCAGATGGGGCTGAGAACGGTGGCCGAGTACGTCGAGTCGGATCGGATCCTGGCGCTGCTGAGGCAGATCGGGGTGGACTATGTGCAGGGGAGCGGCATACACCGCCCGGAGCCCCTGGAAAAGCTGTGCGATCGAGCCTGAGCACAGGCCCGGTGTTTCAGGCGGCTACGCCGAAACCGGCATTGACGACGGCCTGTTCCAGGGCGGCGCGGTCGACCCGGGCGGGATCGTATTCCACGCGCGCCTGAGCGGGCGCGAGCGTGACCTCGACGCTGTGCACACCGGGTAATGCGGCCAATACCTTCTGCACGCTGTTGACGCAGCCACCGCAGGTCATGCCGGTTACGGACAAAATGATTTCGCTCATGCTGAACCCCGAAAGAATATTCGAGGCTTGATTCTACTTTTTACGCGGGCGTTTGCGCAGGGCTTCTTTGGTGTGGTCGATCAGACGGTCGGCCACCACTTCGGCATCGACGGTAAAGGTGCCGTTGGCCAGCGCGGATTTGACCGCCTCGATCTTGCCGGCATCCGCGATGTCGGCCGCAGCCAGCTGGGATTCTAGCGAACGGATGCGGGTGCTCGATTCGGTCAGCGTCAGCGAATCGCCGCCGCCCGCTGCGGGGGCGGCGGTCTTACCCGCGCCCTTGCCTTTGGCGGCGGAGACTTTGGCGGCGGCGGGAGGGGTGATGCGCTTGTCGATTTTCACGAACTGGATTCCTGTGGGCCTGTTTTCCGGAATGGATGCAACTTACCTTTGTATACGGCATGGTTCCGGAAAACCTTAATTGAATTTACCCTAGCACATGCGAGGCCAGACCGTCCGCCAGTTTGGGCTCGAACCAGGTGGATTTGGGCGGCATGACTTCATTGGCATCGGCCACCGCCATCAGGTCTTCCATGCGGGTGGGGTGGAGCGCCAGCGCCAGCGCCATTTCGCCGCTGTCGACCCGTTTTTCGAGCTCGGCCAGGCCGCGGATGCCGCCGACGAAATCGATGCGCTTGTCGCGCCGGGGGTCGGTGATACCAAGAACGGGTGCGATCAGGTTGTTCTGCAGCAGGCTGACGTCCAGGCGTCCCACCGGATCGGCCGGGATGAGGTCGGGGCGGATGGTCAAGCGGTACCAGCGGCCGGCCAGATAGAGACCGAAGCTGCCCGGCTGCTCCGGTTTGACCGCGCTGGCGGCGGGGGCGATGCTGAAGGCGGCGGCTGCGCGCTCCAGAAAGGCTTCTGCGGAAAGTCCGTTGAGGTCGGCGATGACCCGGTTGTAATCCAGGATGCGCATCTCGTGCGCGGGAAAGATCACCGACAGGAAGAAGTTGTAGGGCTCGGCACCGGTGTGTCCCGGATTGGCGGCACGCCGTGCTGCGGCGATGCGCGACGCCGAGGCGGAACGGTGGTGGCCGTCGGCGATATAAAGCGCGGGCATGGCGTTGAATGCGGCGGTGATGCGCGCCAGAATCGCGGGATTCCGGATCGCCCAGAGGGTGTGCCGCACACCGTCGAGTTCGGCGTCGGAATCGGGCGCGCCACTGGACGCGGCCGCCAGGATGGCGTCGATCTCGGGCGCGGCGGGATAGGCCAGCAGCACCGGACCGGTCTGCGCGTCGAGCGCGTCGATCTGCCGTACGCGGTCGTCTTCCTTGTCGGGCCGGGTGAATTCGTGCTTGCGGATGCGGTTGGTATCGTAGTCCGCCACCGAGGCGGCAGCCACGATGCCGGTCTGGCTGTGGCTACCCATCACGATGCGGTAGGCGTAGTAGCAGGGCGCCGGATCGCGCATCAGCACGCCGGCTTTAATCATGGCCTGCAGATTTCCGGCGCCCTTGGCATAGACCTCGGGGGCGTAGGGGCTGGTATCCGCCGGCAGGTCGATTTCCGGTTTGGAAATGTGCAGGAAGCTCCACGGGCGGCCGCCTGCCCGCTCACGGGCTTCTTCCGTCGACAGCACGTCATAGGGCGGGGCGACGACATCGTTGGCGCGTCCCGGTGCGGGGCGGAGAGCGGCGAAAGGCTGGATCAGATTCATGGCTACTTATTGTGCGGTTGGGATGGGGTCGCCGAGCGCGGCGAGGAATGCGGTCACTGCACCGACGCGCCGGCCGACATCGGGCAGGCTGGTGCTCAGCTTCAGCCGGTCGGGACCGGCGAGCCGGTAACCGGCCTTGCCCTGGATCAACCCGATGATTTTACCCGGATCGACGGGCGGGTTGGGAACGAATTGCACGCTCATCCCTTCGCCGGACACGTCCAGCCTGGCAATGCCGTAGGGGCGGGTCGACATGCGCAGACGGTGCACGGCCAGCAGGGCGCGTGCCGTATCGGGCAGTTCGCCGAAGCGATCGATCAGTTCCTCCTGCATCAGCGCCAGATCGTCAGGGGTTTGACAACTCGCCAGCCGTTTGTACAGCACCAGCCGTTCGTGCACGTCGGGGCAATAGTCTTCCGGCAGCAGCGCGGGCAGATGCAGGTTGATCTCGGATACCACGCCGAGCGGCTGGCTCATGTCCGGCTCCTTGCCGGCCTTCAGGCTCGCCACCGCGCCGGCCAGCATGTCGTTGTAGAGTGAGAAGCCGACTTCGAGGATCTCGCCGCTCTGCTTGTCGCCCAGCACTTCGCCGGCGCCGCGGATTTCAAGATCCTGCATGGCGAGATGAAAGCCGGAGCCCAGCTCCTCCATCAACTGGATGGCCTCCAGCCGCTTCTTCGCCTGTGGCGTGAGGCTGCGGTCTTCCTCCACCAGCAGATAGGCGAAGGCCTGGTGGTGCGAGCGCCCGACGCGGCCCCTGAGTTGATGCAGTTGGGCGAGCCCGAACTTGTCGGCGCGGTTGATCAGGATGGTGTTGGCGGTGGGAATATCGATGCCGGTTTCGATGATGGTGGTGCACAAGAGAATGTCGTAGCGCTGCTGATAGAAATCGCGGATCACTTGTTCCAGTTCGCGTTCGCCCATCTGCCCATGGCCGACGCGGATGCGCGCCTCCGGCAGCAGCTTTTCCAGCCGTTCGCGCATGGCCTCGATGGTGCTGACTTCGTTGTGCAGGAAATAGACCTGGCCGCCGCGCTTCAATTCGCGCAACACCGCCTCGCGGATCAGCCCGGCGGAAAACGGCTGCACGAAGGTTTTCACCGCCAGCCGTTTCTGCGGGGCGGTGGCGATGACCGAGAAATCGCGGATGCCTTCGAGCGACATCGCCAGCGTGCGCGGAATCGGCGTGGCGGTCAGCGTCAGCACGTCGACCTCGGCGCGCAATGCCTTCAGCTGCTCCTTCTGGCGTACGCCGAAGCGGTGCTCCTCGTCGAGGATGACCAGCCCGAGTCGGGCGAATTTGACATCCTTCTGGATCAGCCGGTGGGTGCCGATGACAATGTCGATCCTGCCTTCTTTCAGCGCGGTGAGTGCCTCGGCCTGCTCCCTGGCGGTGCGGAAGCGCGACAACTCGGCGAGCTTCACCGGCCAGGCCGAAAAACGGTCGGAGAAATTCTGGAAATGCTGTTCGACCAGCAAGGTGGTCGGCACCAGCACCGCCACCTGGTAGCCGCCCATCACTGCCATGAAGGCGGCGCGCAGCGCGACCTCGGTCTTGCCGAAGCCGACGTCGCCGCACACCAGCCGGTCCATCGGCTTGCCCGACTGCATGTCGGCCATCACCGCGGCGATGGCGGCAGCCTGGTCGGGGGTTTCCTCGTAGCCGAAGCCCTCGGCGAAGGCCTCGTAGTCGTGCGGCGAGAACTGGAAGGCGTGGCCCTCGCGCGCCGCGCGCAGCGCGTACAGGTTCAGCAGCTCGGCGGCGGTGTCGCGCGCCGCCTGCATGGCGCGGCGGCGCGCCTTCTCCCACTGGTCGGTGCCGAGCTTGTGCAGTGGCGCCGCGCCTTCGCCGGCGCCGCTGTAGCGCGAGATCAGGTGCAGGTTAGCGACCGGCACGTAGAGCTTGTCGCCCTTGGCGTATTCGAGTTGCAGGAACTCGGTGTCGCCGTCGCCGAGGTCCATGTTGATCAGGCCGAGGTACTGGCCGACACCATACTGCGCGTGCACCACCGGATCGCCGGGCTTGAGCTCGGAGAGGTCGCGCAGCAGGTTGTCGATCTGGGTGGCGCGGGCTTCGCGCGCGCGCCGGGTCTTCGGCGGGATGGCGTAGAGCTCGGTTTCGGTGATGACGGCGATCCGCCCGTCGCTGCTGACGAAGCCTTCAGCGAGC
>NZ_JANJXQ010000100.1 GCF_024708915.1 Thiobacillus sp. | reverse complement strand
TCCGACACCTTCGCCGATGCCCACGGTTTCCAGCCGGGCGATACGCTCGCCGCGATCATCAACGGCAAGCGCAAGCGGCTGACGGTGGTCGGCGTCGCGGTGTCGCCGGAATACGTCTACCAGATCGCGCCCGGCGCGATGTTCCCCGACTTCAAGCGCTACGGCGTGCTGTGGATGGGGCGCAGCGCACTCGCCGCTGCCTACGACATGGAGGGCGCGTTCAACCAGATCAGCCTCACGCTCGCGCGCGACGCCCGCGAGCAGGACGTGATCGACCGCGTCGACGCCGTGCTCGCGACCTACGGCGGCACCGGCGCCTACGGCCGCGACGACCAGTTTTCCAACCGTTTCCTGTCGGAAGAGCTGAAGCAGCTGCAGACCATGGCGACGGTGTTTCCGGCAATCTTCCTCGGCGTCGCCGCCTTCCTGCTGAACGTCGTCCTGAGCCGGCTGATCGCCTTGCAGCGCGACCAGATCGCCATCCTCAAGGCCTTCGGCTACAGCTATCTCGCGATCGGCGCGCATTACGTCAAACTGGTGTTGCTGATGGCGGTGCTCGGGGCGGCGGCGGGCCTTGCGCTCGGCGCCTGGTTCGGCCAGGGGCTGGCGCACGTCTACACCGAGACGAGCTTTCGCTTTCCCTATCTCGACTACCAATTGCGCGCCGGGGTCGTCCTGATCGCGCTTGCGATCTCCGCCTTCGCTGCGGTGAGCGGCACACTGTTGTCGGTGATCCGTGCGGTGCGGCTGCCGCCCGCGGAAGGGATGCGCCCGGAGACCCCGCTCGCCTACCATGTCAGTGTGTTCGAGCGTCTCGGCCTTGCGCGCTGGCTCGCCGCGCCGTCGCGCATGGTGCTGCGCCACATCGGGCGGCACCCGGTGAAGTCGCTGCTCTCCATCCTGGGGATCGCCTGCGCCTGCGGGCTGATGATGGTGGGCAATTACCAGAAGGGCGCGATCGACTTCATGGTCGACGTGCAGTTCCGCCAGGCCGCGCGCGAGGATCTGGCACTCACCTTCATCGAGCCGACTTCGGGGCGCGCGCTGCATGAGCTGGCCGCACTGCCCGGCGTCGACCACGTCGAGGGCTACCGCGACGTCCCGGCGATCCTGCGTTTCGGGCAGTACCGCCATCGTGCGGCCGTCTTCGGCATCCAGCCCGAAGGCCGGCTGCACCGCTCGCTCGACAGCCAGCTGCAGCCGGTGGCGGTGCCGCCGGGCGGCGTGGTACTCACCGACCACCTGGCGAACGAGATCCTGCACGTGAAGCCAGGCGACCTGCTGACGATCGAGGTGCTGGAGGGCAGCCGCCCGGTGCGGCAGGTTCCGGTGCTCGGCATCACCAAACAGTATCTCGGGGTGTCGGCCTACATGCAGCAGGACTCGCTCAACGCCCTGATGCGCGAGGGCAACACGGTCTCGGGCGCCTACCTCGCGGTACAGCCAGGCGCCGAGGCGCGGCTCTACGCGGATCTGCACGAGCGCCCGCGCGTGCTCGGCATGGTCGCCAACAAGGCGGCAGTGCAGAGCTTCTACGCCACCATCGGCGAGTTCATCCTGTTCTACAACCTGGTGGCGACGCTGCTCGCCGGCGCGATCGGCTTCGGCGTGGTCTACAACAGCGCGCGCATCAGCCTGTCCGAGCGTGGCCGCGAGCTTGCCAGCCTGCGCGTGCTGGGCTTCACCCGCGGCGAGATCGCCTATATCCTGCTGGGGGATCTGGCGCTGCTGACGCTGGCGGCGATCCCGGCCGGCTTCGTGGTCGGCATCGGCCTGGTCGGCATCCTGGTGGTGGCGTTCCAGAGCGAGCTGTACCGGCTGCCGCTGATCCTGACGCCGCAAAACTATGCCATGGGCGCCTCCGTTATCATCGTCTCCGCACTGCTGTCCGGCCTGCTGCTGTGGCATCGCCTCGGCCGGCTCGATCTGGTGGCGGTATTGAAAACTCGCGAATAGGGCAACGGAGAAACATGCGGCTGCGCGCAAAAATCGGAATGCTGGCGACCGCCGCCGTAGTGGCGGCGGGCCTCGCACTTGGCTTCATGCCGCGCGCGGTGCCGGTCGACGTCGCCGAAGCGGCGCGCGCGCCGCTGGCGGTGACGGTGGAGGAGGAGGGCAAGACGCGGGTGCGCGAGCGTTATACCGTGTCGGCGCCGGTGGCGGGTTATCTCCGCCGCATCGACCTCAAGGCCGGGGATGCCGTCGCCGCCGGGCAGGTGGTCGCGGTGATCGAGCCGGCGCGTTCGGTGGCGCTCGATCCGCGCACCCGTGCGCAGGCGCAGGCGCAGGCGCGCGCCGCTCAGGCCGCGCTCGCCGCCGCGCAGGAGAATGCCCGCGCCGCCAGTGCCGCAGCGCAGCTGGCGCAGCAGGAGCGCGCCCGCGTTGAAGCGCTGCGGCAATCGAATTTCGTCTCCGCTCAGGCACTCGACAGCGCGCGCACCGCGGAAACCCGCGCCCGCGCCGCCGAGGCCGCGGTGCAGCACGCGGTGCGGGTGGCGCGTTTCGACCTGGCGACGGCGCAGGCGGCGGTCGCCAGCACCGACCGGCTGCAGGCTGGCGGCACGACCGAGCAGATGCCGGTGCGCGCACCGGTTGCCGCCCACGTATTGAAGCTGCTGCACGAAAGCGAAGGCGCAGTGACGGCCGGGCAGCCGCTGCTCGATATCGGCGATCCCGCCAGCCTGGAAATCGAGGTCGAGGTGCTGTCGACCCACGCAGTGAAGATTGCGCCCGGCTCGAAGGTGATCCTCGACCGCTGGGGCGGCGAGCGCCCGGTCGAAGGCCGCGTGCGTGTGGTCGAGCCGAGCGGCTTCACCAAGATCTCGGCGCTCGGCGTCGAGGAGCAGCGGGTGCGCGTCATCGTCGATTTCGCCGCGCCGCGCGAGGCGTGGGCGCGCCTCGGCGACGGCTACCGGGTGGAGGCGCGCTTCGTGCTGTGGGAAGGGCAGGACGTGCTGCAGCTGCCGACCAGCGCGTTGTTCCGGCAGGGCGAGGGCTGGGCGGCGTTCGTGATCGATGGCCGCCGCGCACGCCTGGCGCCGGTCGAGCTCGGTCAGCGCGCCGGGCTCGCCACCGAGGTGCTGTCAGGACTTGCGGCCGGCGACAAGGTGGTCGCGCACCCCGACGAGACGATCAAGGACGGCGTGCGGGTGAAACCGCGCTGAGCCTGAAAATCGCGGTGAATACCCAGAGGGCATAAATACCCGGAGGGCATCAAGGCGCCGGCTGTAGGAGGCCCGCCTTTATGCCCGTTCTTTGGGTACCAGGGCCGATGCCTTGGCGCTTTGCATGGGTACGAAAATCGCGGCGAGGCGCCGGTGCGTGGTTGTTACCGCTTTAGCGGTTTACAAACACGGCCTACCCTTTGCGGGTGCTCCTGCAGGGGGCTATCCCTTGCGGATGTTGCTGTCGGCCTGTCCCGCCTGTCGGAGAATCTCGATCACCTCTTCGTCGTCGACCTGCGGAAAGTCGGCGTAGAACTGCCCGACCGCCTGAAATAACGCGGGTGCCTGCAGGCACACTATCTCGTCGGCGTAGGGCCGGATCTTCTCCAGCGTATCCGGCGGCGCCACCGGCACCGCGCAGACGAGGCGCGCCGGCTTCTGCGCGCGCAGCGCATGCAGCGCGGAAATCATCGTCGCCCCGGTGGCCAGCCCGTCGTCGATCACGATGACGGTGCGCCCGGCCGGGTCGATCGGCGGCCTGAGCGGGGTGTACTGCGTCCGGCGTTTTTTGATGGTATCGAGCTGGGTCTGCTTCTCCTGGGCCAGGTAGGCCGGCGTGCCGCCGACGGATTCGGCGTAGTCGGCAATATAGCTCCAGCCCGATTCGTCGATCGAGCCGATGGCGAACTCCGGATTGAACGGCGCGCGCAGCTTGCGCGCCAGCACCACGTCGAGCTCGCCGTCCAGCGCCTGGGCCAGCCGCAGTCCCATCGGCACCGCGCCGCGCGGGATGGCGAGGATCAGCGGATGCTGGCCCTTGTAGGCCGCCAGCGCGACCGCCAGCCGGTCGGCGGCCTGATGACGATTGGCGAAGAGCATGGCACCCCCTTGTTCGTTTCCAGTTTTTTTATTTTAGGCGGAGTGATGGCCTTGGGGGCTGGTGGTGGGGGCTGTCTGAGCGGCTGAACCGGCCGGCCGCATCGGTTACACTCGGTTCAAAAGAGGTGCCCGCCCGGCCTGTTGCCCCCATTTTCCGACCGCAAGACGAGTACACCCAGAGCATGTCCCCATCCCATTCCAAACCCTGTCCATTTTGCAATCTTGACCGCCACCGCATCCTTGCCGAGGACGAGCTTGCCGTCGCTTACCGGGACGGCTTTCCGGTTTCGCTCGGCCACACCGTCATCATTCCGCGCCGCCATTTCGCCACCCTGTTCGAGGCCAGCGAAGCCGAGCAGGCCGCCCTGCTGAAGATGATGGCGCAGGCAAAAGACCTGCTGGACAGGCACCACCAGCCGGACGGCTACAACATCGGCATCAACCATGGCCAGGCCGGCGGGCAGACCGTGCCGCATCTGCATATCCACCTGATCCCGCGCTACCGCGGCGACAAGGAAGATCCGCGCGGCGGCGTGCGCTGGGTGCTGCCGGACAAGGCCAAGTACTGGGCCTGAAAAAGGCCGCTTGTCCGGCCGCGCGCCGGCCGCCTCGGACAGCCTGCCGGCATGCGGTTTGCACGCATGCGGCCGCAGGGCGGTGGGTAAAACCTTAAAGTCATCAGTGTTTTTGTCGCAATAGGGGAATCAATCTAGTGTCGTGACTCGGAAATAGGGGAACGGAATGAAACGGATGGGTTTTTTTGCAGGGCAAGGCGCGAGGAGAGCGTGGTTGTTGCCGATTTATCGGCTTTACAACCACGGCCTACCCCTTGCGGGTGGGCGACATAGCCGGCTCTATGGCAACGACGCGCAACGCCGCCATGCGGAAAAAGACGCCGTTTCATGTTGCGATATTTCCGAGTCACGACACTAGCGACTGGACACTGGACGATGGACGTAGCGGTAACGGACAACGGCAGTCGTGCCGCGGCGGCCCGCACCAGCGGGGTGCCGGTGGTGCCGTGGACGATCATGCTGGCGGTGTTCTGGACGCTGGTGGCCATACTGTCCCTGGCCTGGAACATCGTGCAGGTGCGCGAACTGGTGCTCGAACAGGCGCGGGTCGAACTGCGGGCGAATTTCTTCAAGGACCGGGCCTTCCGCAACTGGGCCTCCCGGCATGGCGGCGTGTACGTGCCCGTCACCCTGGAGAATCCGGTCGACCCCTATGTGGCCGATTTGCCGGAACGCGACGTGCTCACACCCTCCGGACGCTTGCTGACGCTCATCAATCCGGCGCTGATGGTGCGCCAGTTCAACGAGCTCGCTGCCGGGCCCCATCGCGTGCGCAGCCATCTGAGCGGTCTCAGACCGATCAATCCGCAGAACCGGCCCGATCCCTGGGAGGCGAAGGCGCTGGCGCAGTTCCAGCAGGGGGTCGAAGAGGTCACGGGCGTCGCCGAAATCGATGCGGCCCCCTATCTGCGCCTGATCCGGCCGATGAGGATGGAGGGGAAGTGCCTGGCCTGCCATATCCAGCAGGGGTATCGGGAAGGCGACCTGGCCGGCGGCGTCAGCGTGTCGGTGCCGCTCGCTCCGCTCAATGCGGCCGCCGACCGGCGCGTCAGCGCGCTGGCGTCGGGTCATGGCGGGCTCTGGCTGTTTGGCCTGCTCGGCATCGGCGCTGCTGCCCGCCAGATGCGGCGCCGGATCGACGAGAACGGCGCTGTCCACGATGCGTTGAAAGCGCACCAGGACCGCACGCGCGCAATCCTCGACGCCTCGCTCGACGGCATCGTCGCGATCAATGCGAGAAACGAGATCGTCGACTGGAACCTCCAGGCCGAGCGGACGTTCGGCTGGCCGCGCACCCAGGTGCTGGGCCGCTCACTTTCGGAAACCATCATCCCGGAGCGCTTCCGCGCCCAGCACGAAGCGGGCCTGCGGCACAGTCTGGAAAACGATGCGGCAATGCTGATCGGCCGCCGCATCGAACTGACCGGCCTGCACCGCGACGGCCACGAGTTTCCCATCGAAATCTTCATCGCCCGCATCGATGCCGCCGGGACCTCCTGCTTCAGCGCCTACGTGCGCGACATCGGCGAGCGCAAGGCGGCGGAGGAGAAGATCAATCGGGACTATCACACGCAGCGGATCCTGGCGGAATTGCTGGAAACCTCGATGCGTCCGGCGCCCTTCGAGCAGCGTCTGCAATTTGCGCTGGAACTGATTCTCTCGACGCCCTGGCTGTCCCTGCACGGGACCGGCAGCATCTTCCTGGCCGACGCGGCATCCGGAAAGCTGCGCATGGCCGCTCGACACAAATTGTCCGCGAGCATCGTGCAGGCCTGCGATACCGTCGAGATGGGCCATTGTCTGTGCGGGCGGGCGGCAGCGACCCAGGAATTGCTGTTTGTCGATTGCGTCGACGACCGGCACGAGGTCCATTACCCCGGCATGTCGGAGCACGGACACTATTGCGCCCCCATCCTGTTCGACGAGAAGTTGCTGGGCGTGCTGAACCTCTATGTGGACGCACACCATCGGCAGACGCCGGCGGAACTGCAGTTCATCACTGCCGCCGCGCACGCCGTCGGCGGCATGATCCAGCGCCACCAGACCGAACAGCAGCTGCGCTACCACGCCTATCACGACGGCCTGACGCGGATGCCGAACCGGACCCTGTTCATGGACCGCCTGGAACAGCGCCTGCGCCACGGCGAACGGCACCCGGCGTTGCGCTGCGCCGTACTCTACCTGGATCTCGACCGCTTCAAGACGGTCAACGACAGCCTCGGCCATACGCTGGGGGATCAGCTGCTGCTCGAAGCGGGCGAGCGTATCCGTGCCTGCATGCGGCCCGAGGATACGGTCGCCCGCATGGGCGGCGACGAGTTCACGATTCTGCTCGAAGACGTGGCGGAACCCGCCGACGCGCTGCGCGTAGCCGACCGGCTGCACGCGGTGCTGCAGCCGCCGATCATGCTCGAAGGCCGCGAGATCTTTATTTCCGCGAGCATCGGCATCGCCGTCGGCGCACAGGACGGCCACAACGCCGCCGACCTGCTGCGCGACGCCGACACCGCGATGTACCGCGCCAAATCCATGGGCACGGGGCACACGGTTTTGTTCGACGAACGCATGCATCTGCGCGCCGTGGCGCAATTGACGCTGGAATCGGAACTGCGGCGGGCAGTGGAACGCGAAGAATTGCGCGTCCATTACCAGCCCATCGTCGAGGCAGTCCGCGGCGAGGTGCTCGGCTTCGAAGCCCTGGTGCGCTGGCAGCACCCGGAGCGCGGCCTGGTCTTGCCGGCCGAGTTCATCCCGTTGGCGGAAGAGACCGGGCTCGTCAACGACATCGGCCATTGGGTGCTGACGGAAGCCTGCCGCCAACTCCAGGCGTGGCGTCGGGATTTTCCCCAACGGCCGGACCTGTATATGAGCGTCAACCTGTCCGCCAAACAGTTCCTGCAGCCTAACCTGGTGGAACGGATCGACGCGGCGATCGCCGCGACCGGCGTCGAGCCGCATTGCCTGGCTCTGGAAATCACCGAAAGCGTGCTGGTGCACAATCGCGAAACCGCGCACAGAATCCTGCTCGATCTCAAGGCGCGCGGACTGCATCTTTATGTCGACGATTTCGGCACCGGCTACTCATCGCTGAGTTACTTGCAGAACTTCCCCTTCGATGCGCTGAAAATCGATCGCGCCTTCGTCAATCGCCTGACCCCGGGGATCGAGGACGTGGAGATGGTGTCGACGATCATCGCCATCGCCCGCAACTTCAACATGGGCGTGATCGCCGAAGGCGTGGAGAACGACGGGCAACTCGAACGCGTGATCGCGCTGGGCTGCCGCAAGGTGCAGGGCTATCGTTTCTCGCCGCCGCTTGCGGCGGAAGCTGCCGGTTCGCTGATTCTGGCGCGCTATTCCGAGACGCCGGGGAATCCCTGAACAAGCTCTGCTTTTCGAATGGCTATCGAGACAACGCCTTGCTGCCCGGCATTCGCCCCTCCAAGGCCCCCGAATCGGTGATTCGGGGTCGCCAGCAACGAACGTCTGGCCTGGAAGCAATCCCTGGCATGAACATGCAGGACAGCTCGCCTCCCGGCTTCAAGCAGCCGGGATGAGCAACTGATCGATTTGCTGCCCACCCCCGTACGCTACTATATGACCAACACAACCAGCTTCCTGGCGCCGCTCATCCTCGAAGAAGTCGCCAGCGCCAGAATCGAGGCCTTTTTCGCCAAGCTCCCGGTGGGGGAACTGTACGTGAGCCACTGGACCCGCGTCGAGTTCGCCAGCCTCATCGCGCGCGAAGTCAGGATGGGCGGTTTCGTGGAGTCTGACGCGCTGTTGGCCATCGGCCAGTTCGATGAACTGGTGGCTGACTCATTCCAGGTCGTGGCGCCAAGTGTTGTGGACTACGAGCAGGCCAAAGAGTGCGTCCAGCACTTCGCCACCAAGCTGCGGGCGGGTGATGCGTTGCACCTTGCCATTGCCAGCAATATCAGCGCAAAGATGCTGTACACCCTGGACGAAGGGCTCTTGCATGCGGCCAAGCTCATGAAGGTCCACGCCAGCCGAGGCATTAAAAATTAGTGGCCAAAGGGTGCCACGTTTAGCGACGGTTCGTCGTGTAACTCTCTGTGTGGCGATCGCGGTACCTGTCTGGCCGATCGTAGTATCTGTCCGGCCGTCCAGAGGTGTTGTTGGGCTGATAAGACGGCGCGGCGGGGGCGATAGGGACGGTTGAAACCGCCTGATGGCGTGAAGCCATCTGTTCTTCAATTTGGCGTTGCTGGCGAAGGCGAGCCAGAGCCGCTTGGTCGTTTGCGGCTCTGTCAAAAGCCTTCTTCTGCTCGGCAGGAGATGGCGGCAGGCCGTTTGGATTTTCAACCAGCTTGGCGTTCGCGCACGGTACATCCTGGTAGACGGTCTTGTGGCCAGAAGTGCATCGGTAGACGTCGGCAACCGCCGGCGAGGTGGCGAGAGCGAGCAGGGGGATAAGTAAGGTCTTCATGTCGTTCTTCTTCTGCTGTTCTTATTGGTTTCCTCCGGTGGCGCCCCCACCTGGCAACGCTTCGGCTTGAAGTCTTATTCGTCCGGCCATTGTAGCCGAATGCCTTGGATTGTCTTGGCAGCAGAAATCCTCAGGAGTAATTCCTGAAACTTGCTGATGATGACTCATGAAAGCCAGAAACCAGCCCGTTCAATAACTGTTCAAGCGTGACACCGTGGAGCGGATTGTTGGGCTGAGTCTCTTGCATGGTTTTAGACCCTGTCATGTTTCAGTATGGCTCACTGGGCCAGCGCACGTATCCTGTCCAGTTTCTCGACTACCGCCTGATAGAGGTCCTGGTCGGCATCGGGGTTGCGGTCCGGATGGTGGGTGCTACGGATCTTTTTCAGCGCAGTCATATCGTCGGGCAGGTCATGCACCTTGGTCACCCGGTCGCCGTTCTTGGCCATCGCGCACTGCACCTCGGCCTCTGCGCCTTCGCGTGTGTGGTGCAACTTTCTGCTGCCAAGACGCCAACCATCCTGAGCCTTGCGCGGGAATTGATTTTTCTTGCCGTCAAACCAGATCCATGTACCGGTGTCAGGATTCAATTCAAAGTGAACGGTAATGATGTCGTAGGTGTAAACGGGCGGCTTGCGGTCCCTGGCAAACATCTTGAACGTGCCGACCGTATTCACGTCAGCAAGGTAATACGCACCAGCCTCATGGGGGCAGAATACGCTGCTGGGCTTGGGTGTTGGCTTGCTGTCGTTGCTTGACGAATCCATTTCGGCCTTGCGGCTGGCGAGCAATGCGGCCCGGCGTTGTGCGTTGGTCACTGATATTGCTCCTTAAGCTGGTTGAAACCCACTGGGATCACCCCTCGCTGAAGGGATCACCCGCTGGACTCCTGGACCGCCAGGACATCACTCCGAGCCATCCTTCATGGCTGTCCCGTTTCTAGTCTGGCGAGACGCTTTTGCTAGGCCCGGCCTTTCGGCCTGGCGCGGCGGGTGGTACATAGCCCGAAATCCTGCACTGAAAACCATCAACACGCTTGTCGCCATTGAAGTGGGTGACGCTGCACCGGGATATTTCGCCGCGTGCCGTCAAGTCAGCCAGCGACTTGCGTACTTGAACCAGTGCAATCCCGGTTGCCGACGCTATCTCCAGATCGAGTAGCTGCCCATGTTTTTTCAGGTGGCTTAGGATTTGGTCTGTCTGCATCTTGATTCCTTTGACGTGTTGATCAGCGCGCGATCCATGGCGAGCCCCGAGCCAATACAGAAACAGGAAAAAGCAAAAGGCCACCCCGAAGGATGGCCTGAGTGCTTGCTATGTCTGGCTCCCCGACCTGGGCTCGAACCAGGGACCTACGGATTAACAGTCCGGCGCTCTACCGACTGAGCTATCGAGGAACAAGACTTAGATTATATACATAAAAAAGTGCCGCCTTGACGCTGTGCTGTGCAAGGGATGCGAAGGGCGATGTCAGCGCTGCGGCTCAGGGCGAAGCCACAGCCACACCAGTACGCAGGCCATGCTGACCACCGCGCTGATGGACGCCCAGCGCGGGATATGCACCACCCACAGCACCAGCGCGCACAGGGCCATCAGGAAGGTGGCGCTCCACTTTGCATGGCGGCTCACGCGTCCGCCGTTGGCCCAGTTGCGCAGCATGGAGCCGAACAGCGGGTGAAACCACAGCCAGCGGTACAGGCGCGGCGAACTGCGCGCGGCCGCCCAGCCTGCCATGAGGATGAACACCGTGCTGGGCAGGCCCGGCACGACGATGCCGATCACCCCCATCGCCAGGCAGAGTGCGGCAAACACCAGCAAGAGCCAGCGCGCCAGCGCGGGCAGGGGCGCTTGCTCAGGGACGGGCGGCAGTGGCTCGGGCGGCGGAGACATGCCTGCCATTGTGCAGGTGTTGCCGGGCGTTATGCTCCAAGGCAGGGACGCCGCCATGCCTTTCGCCATGCCCTGCGCTTGGCGGCTGCAGCCCGCAGACCCACCATGACCATCCGCACCATCCTGAAGATGGGCGACCCGCGACTGTTGCGGGTGGCCCAACCCGTTACCGCATTCGATACGCCCGCGCTGCACCAACTGGTGAACGACATGCGCGAGACGATGCAGGCCGTGAACGGCGCGGGCCTGGCAGCACCGCAGATCGGGGAGGATTGGCAGGTGGTGATCTTCGGCTCCGGCGAGCGCAACCCGCGCTATCCCGACCGCCCCATCGTGCCGCCCACGGTGCTCATCAATCCCGTGATCACGCCGCTGGGCGCCGAAGAGGAGGAGGACTGGGAGGGCTGCCTGTCCGTGCCGGGCCTGCGCGGCAAGGTGCCGCGCTTTGCGCGCATCCACTACCGCGGCGTCGACCTGCTGGGCGCGCCTATCGACCGTGTGGCGGAAGGTTTCCACGCGCGGGTAGTGCAGCACGAGTGCGACCACCTGATCGGCAAGCTCTACCCAATGCGCGTGCGCGATTTCACGCAGTTCGGTTACACGGAGGTGTTGTTTCCGGAGATTGGTGCGGTAGAAGACGATTGAGCGCTCAATCAGGCTGTAGCGCCCTTGTGGCAAGCGCAAGCAGCTATCGAAATCATAGTCATTGATCGGCCAGCGCCTGCAGTAGCTCGGTCTCGATCTGGATCTGTCGCGCGTTGTTCTGCATCTCCGGGCCCTGCACCAGGAACACGTCCTCCACCCGTTCGCCCAGCGTGCTCACCTTGGCCAACTGCACGCTGAGGCTGTGGCGCGAGAGCACGCGCGCCACCAGGTACAGCAGGCCGGCACGGTCGCTGGCGGAAATGCTGATGAGCCAGCGCTGGGCCTTTTCGTCAGGGCGCAGCGTGACGCGCGGCGCGATGGGGAAGCTTTTGACGCGACGCGACACGCGCTTGCGCGTAGGCTCGGGCAGCGGCCGCGGGTCTTCGATGGCGCGCAGCAGGTCGTTCTCGACCATGTGAATGAGCTCGCGGTAGGCGCCTGGCTGGCTGGAGGCAACGACCTGGAAGGTGTCCAGCGCATGGCCGTTGTTGGCGGTGTGCACACGCGCATCCAGGATGGAAAAGCCCGCACGGTCGAAGTAGCCGCAGATGCGCATGAACAGGTCGCTCTGGTCCGGCGCATACACCAGCACCTGCAGGCCTTCGCCCGCCAGCGACTGGCGTGCGCGCACCACCGGCTTGCCGGCGCCCACGTGGCGCGAGAGGTGGCGGGTGTGCCAGGCGATGTCCGCCGCCTCGTGGCGCATGAAATAGCTCACGTCCAGCGAATCCCACAGCTTCTTGTGCGCCTCGTGGGGCTGGGAGGCCAATGCCAGCAGCACCAGCGCTTCGCGTTTGCGCGCCTCGATCTCGGCGGCGGCGTCGGGTGCGCGCCCGCCCAGGGTGCGCAGCGTCGCGTGGTACAGGTCTTCCAGCAGCTTGCCCTTCCAGGCGTTCCACACCTTGGGGCTGGTGCCGCGGATGTCGGCCACGGTGAGCAGGTACAGGGCGGTGAGGTAGCGCTCGTTGCCCACGCGGCGCGCGAAGGCGGCGATCACGTCGGGGTCGGACAGATCCTGCTTTTGCGCCACCTGGCTCATGGTGAGGTGCTCGGCCACCAGGAATTCAATGAGCCGCGCGTCCTCGCGCGTGATGCCGTGCGCCGCGTGCTGGCGGCAAAAGCGCCGCACTTCCTGCGCGCCGATCTGTGAATGGTCGCCGCCGCGCCCCTTGCCGATGTCGTGGAACAGCGCAGCGATGTAGAGAATCCACGGTTTGTCCCAGCCTGCGGCGAGCTGTGAACACGACGGGTATTCATGCGCGTGTTCGGCCATGAAAAAGCGCCGCACGTTGCGCAACACCATCAGGATGTGCTGGTCCACCGTGTAGACATGGAACAGGTCATGCTGCATCTGCCCCACGATGCGCCGGAAGGGCCACAGGTAGCGGCCCAGCACGGAGGTCTGGTTCATGAGCCGCATGGCGTGCGTGATGCCTGCGGGCTGCTGCAGGATCTGCATGAACAGTGCGCGGTTCGCGGGGTCGCGCCGGAATTCACTGTCCATCACGCCACGCGCGTTGTAGAGCGCTCGCAGCGTGCGTGCCGACAGATCCTTGAGCCCTACGGTGGTCTCGTAGAGCAGGAAGGTTTCCAGGACGGCGTGGGGTTCTCTTTCGTACAGGTCGTCGCTGGCCACTTCGATCATGCCGGCCTTCTCGAAGAAGCGCGGGTTGATCGGACGCAGTTCATGCGTGGAGGGGTTCAGTCGCTCCTCGATGCCCAGCAGCAGGATCTGGCACAGCTGCGACACGGCCTTGGCGGCCCAGTAGTAGCGGCGCATCAGCGTCTCGCTGGCACGCATCGCCAGGCGCTGGCCGTCCGGTGCGGTGGAGCGGTAGCCGAAGGTCTCGGCCACGGCGGTCTGCAGATCGAACACCAGGCGGTCTTCGCGCCGGCCGGCCAGCGCATGCAGGCGTGCGCGGATCAGGAACAGCAACGCCTCGTTGCGCTCGATCTGCTGCACCTCGAACGGTGTGGCCAGGCCACTGGCCGCCAACTCGCGCCAATTGCGCCCCAGGCCCGCGGCGCGCGCCACCCACTGGATGAGCTGCAGGTCGCGCAGGCCGCCGGGCGACTCCTTGCAGTTGGGCTCCAGCGCGTAGGGGGTGTTTTCGTATTTCGTATGGCGCTGGCGCATCTCCAGCGTCTTGGCGACCAGAAAGGCGCGCGGGTCCATCTGCGCGTCGTAGCGCTGGCGGAACGCATCGAACAACGCGGCGTTGCCGCACAGCAGGCGCGCTTCCAGCAGCGATGTCTGCACCGTCACATCGGCGGCGGCCTCGCTCAGGCATTCGGCCACGCTGCGCACGCTGGACCCAACCTCCAGCCCCGCGTCCCAGCAGCTGCCGATGAAGGTCTCGATCGGTGTGCAGGGCGCCGCACCTGCATGGCCCGCGGCCACGCTCATGCCGTCTGGCAGCAGCAGCAGCACGTCCACGTCGGAATAAGGGAACAGCTGTGCGCGTCCGTAGCCCCCCACGGCGACCAGCGCCATGCCTTCAGGCAACTGCGCGCGGTCCCACAGCCGGCACAGCAGGCCGTCGGTCAGCGACGAGAGGCGATGCAGCAGGCTGCGCACGCCGCGCGTGGACGCTCCGGGCGCGCGCAGGGTCGCCAGCAGGGCGGCCTTGTCCTGGCGGTAGGCGTCGCGCAGCGCATGCAGCTGCGCGAGATCCGGTGCAGTGGCGGGGGGGCAGGGGGGGATGGAAGGCATGGAGGACGTTTAGCAAGAACCGTGCATGCCTTGCGGCGCTCTGGGCGCGGCGGCCTGGCTCAGGTCGTGGTGGCGGTGACGAAGGCCGGCAGCGCGGGGGAGCCGGCGGAGAGGGTCAGCACGTCGTAGCCGGTCTCGGTCACGAGCACGGTGTGTTCCCACTGCGCCGACAGACTGTGGTCTTTGGTGATGATGGTCCAGCCGTCCTTGCCCAGCTCCTTGATGTCGCGCTTGCCCAGGTTGAGCATGGGCTCGATGGTGAAGGTCATGCCGGGCACCAGCTCCTCGCCCGTGCCGGGGCGGCCATAGTGCAGCACCTGCGGGTCCTCATGGAATTTCTGGCCGATGCCGTGGCCGCAAAACTCGCGCACCACCGACAGGCCGTGGCCCTCGGCGAACTTCTGGATGGCGTGGCCGATGTCGCCCAGGCGCGCGCCCGGCTTGACCTGCTGGATGCCCAGCCACATGGATTCGAACGTGAGCTGCGACAGCCGCTTGGCGGCAATGGAGCATTCGCCGATGAGGTACATGCGACTGTTGTCGCCATACCAACCGTCCTTGGTGATCACGGTGACGTCCACATTGACGATGTCGCCCTTCTTGAGCGGCTTGTCGTTTGGAATGCCGTGGCAGACCACATGGTTGACCGAGGTGCACAGGTGGCCGGGGTAGGGCGGGTAGCCCGGAGGCTGGTAGCCGATGGTGGCGGACACGGTGCCCTGGGCGGCCATGCATTCCGCGCCCAGGCGGTCGATCTCTGCGGTGGTGATGCCGGGCTTGATGTGTGGGGCAATGTAGTCCAGCACTTCGGACGCCAGGCGGCAGGCCTCGCGCATGCCGGCGATGCCCTGCGCGTCTTTGATGGTGATGCTCATGGCGCAAATTATCCCATCGGCCTTTGCCCCCTGTGGGCGCGGGGCGGGCAAGGGCGGGTGCCGCGGGCTAAAATAGCGGGCTCCCACCAACACGCGCTGCCGGCGCGGCGGCCCCATTCAGCGGCTGCCTCAACCAGCGGGCGAAACGCCTCTTTCTGCCACCACACAGGCCGCTACCGTGACCTTGCACATCACCCCGCTGGAGGGCGGCAATGCCCTCAGCACCTTCCGCGCCCAGCAACTGCAACCCGCCCTGGCGGCCATTCATCCCAAGATCGACGGCATTGCGGCGCGCTTCGTGCACCTGGTGGCCGGCGACGCCGCACCCGATGCCGCCGCGCGTGAGCGCCTGGCCGCTCTGCTGACCTACGGCGACCCATACGCCGGCCCGCGGGACGGCATGGTGCTGTATGTCACTCCGCGCCTGGGCACGGTGTCGCCCTGGGCGTCCAAGGCCACGGACATCGCCCACAACTGCGGCCTGGCGGTGCGCCGCATCGAGCGCATCACCGAATACCGCATCAGCCTCAAGGGCGGCCTGCTGGGTGGCAAGCCCGAGTTGAGCACCGAGCAGCTGCAGCAGGTTGCGGCGCTCTTGCACGACCGCATGACGGAATCGGTGGTCACCACGCTGGACGAGGCGCAGCGCCTGTTCACCGAGCTGCAGGCCGAGCCCATGGCCTTCGTGGACGTGCTGCAGGGCGGGCGTGCGGCGCTGGAGGCTGCGAATAAGGCCTGGGGCCTGGCCCTGGCCGACGATGAGATCGACTACCTGGTCAACGCCTTCACAGGCCTGGCGCGCAACCCCACCGACGTGGAGTTGATGATGTTCGCCCAGGCCAACAGCGAGCACTGCCGCCACAAGATCTTCAACGCCCAGTTCACCATCGACGGCGTGGCGCATGACAAGAGCCTGTTCGGCATGATCCGCAACACCGAAGCCGTGTCGCCCCAGCATACCGTGGTGGCCTATGCCGACAACGCCTCCATCATGGAAGGCAGCGAGGTCGAGCAATTCATCGCCAAATTCGAGTCTTTCGCCCAACAGGTAAGCGCTCCAAGCTATCAAAAGCGTAGTGCAACCCACCATGTGCTGATGAAGGTGGAGACGCACAACCACCCCACGGCCATCTCGCCATTCCCCGGCGCTTCCACCGGCGCGGGCGGCGAGATCCGCGACGAGGGCGCTACCGGCCGCGGCTCCAAGCCCAAGGCGGGCCTCACGGGCTTCACCGTGTCCAAGCTCTGGGGCAGCGAGGTGGGCAAGCCCGAGCACATCGCCAGCCCCCTGCAGATCATGACCGAGGGGCCGCTGGGCGGCGCCGCGTTCAACAACGAGTTCGGCCGGCCCAACCTGACGGGCTACTTCCGCGAATACGAGCAGGTGGTCGGAACGGGCGAGGGCGCCATCATCCGCGGCTACCACAAGCCCATCATGATCGCGGGCGGCCTGGGCACGATCGACGCGCGGCTCACCCAAAAAATCCTGTTCCCCGCCGGCACGCTGCTGATCCAGCTCGGCGGCCCCGGCATGCGCATCGGCATGGGCGGCGGCGCCGCCAGTTCCATGGCCACGGGCACCAACGCGGCGGAGCTGGACTTCGACTCCGTGCAGCGCGGCAACCCCGAGATCGAGCGCCGTGCGCAGGAGGTCATCAACCACTGCTGGGCGCAGGGGGCGGACAACCCCATCCTGGCCATCCATGACGTGGGCGCGGGCGGCCTGTCGAACGCCTTCCCCGAGCTGACGAATGACGCGGGCCGCGGCGCGCGCTTCGACCTGCGCGCCGTGCCGCTGGAGGAGTCCGGCCTGGCGCCCAAGGAAATCTGGTCCAACGAGAGCCAGGAGCGCTATGTGCTGGCCATCGCGCCCGAGTCGCTGGCGCAGTTCACGGCCTTCTGCGAGCGCGAGCGCTGCCCGTTTGCCGTGATCGGCACGGCCACCGAGGAGCGCCAACTGGTGCTGGAAGACACGGCGGTCACGTCGGGCGACCAGAAATTTCCTGTGGACATGCCCATGGACGTGCTGCTGGGCAAGCCGCCCAAGATGCACCGCGATGTGACCAGCGTGCAGCGCAGCTTCGCGCCGCTGAACGTGGACGGCCTGCCGCTGGAGAAGGCCGTGATCGAGGTGCTGGCCCACCCCACGGTGGCCTCCAAGCG
>NZ_JANJXQ010000088.1 GCF_024708915.1 Thiobacillus sp. | reverse complement strand
AGACGACTGGCAGCGCCTCACCTACGCGCTCGGCAAGCTCAACGAGGCGCCGGTCTTCATCGACGAATCGCCCGGACTCAACGTGCTGGAACTGCGCGCGCGCGCGCGCCGGCTGATGCGCCAGTGCGGCAAGCTCGGCCTGATCGTGATCGACTACATCCAGTTGATGTCGGCCAGCAGTGCCGGGGAAAACCGTGCCACCGAAATTTCGGAAATCTCGCGTGCGCTGAAGGGGCTGGCAAAGGAATTGCACGTGCCGGTGATTGCGTTGTCGCAGTTGAACCGCGGGCTGGAGCAGCGCCCCAACAAGCGCCCGGTGATGTCCGACTTGCGCGAATCGGGCGCCATCGAACAGGATGCCGACGTCATCCTGTTCATCTACCGCGACGAAGTCTACAACCCCGATACGCAGGACAAGGGCACCGCCGAAATCATCATCAGCAAGCAGCGTAACGGCCCTATCGGCACGGTAAGGCTGGCCTTCATCGGTGAATACACGCGCTTCGAATCGCTGGCGCAACCGGGTGCTTACTAGCTTCGATGCGTCCCATCCAGGCACGGATTTCGATTGGTGCGATGGCGCACAATCTGCGTGTGGCGCGCAGTTACGCGGGGACGGCACGTCTGTTTGCCGTGATCAAGGCCAACGCTTACGGTCACGGGCTGTCACGCGCGCGCCGCGGACTGGCGGCGGCCGACGGCTTTGCGGTGCTGACGCTGGAAGAAGCCGCCAATCTGAGGCAGATGGGCGTGGAACAGCCTATCCTGCTGCTCGAGGGGATATTTGGCGCCGATGAAATCGCTCCCTGCGCCGAGCTGGACCTGTGGCCGGTGCTGCACCATGCCGGGCAGCTCGACTGGTTGCGGCGGCAACCACCCGTCCGCCCGATTCAGGTCTTTCTCAAGTTCGACAGCGGCATGCACAGGCTGGGGTTTCCGCTCGCCGAGCATGCTGCCGCCGTCGCGCGGGCGCGGAGTTTGCCCGGCGTGGCCGGCGTCACCCTGATGACCCACTTTGCCCAGGCGGACGAGGGAGCGGGCGTGGACTGGCAGTTGCAACCCTTTCTGCACGAAGTTGCCGGCCACGGCCTGCCATGGAGCAGCGCCAATTCGGCGGCGCTGCTGCGTTACCCGGAAACCCTGGGTGCATGGGCCAGGCCGGGGCTGATGCTGTATGGCGCTTCGCCTTTTGCCGACGCGTCAGCCGAGCAGCTGGGCCTGCGACCGGCGATGACCCTGCAGTCGGAAATCATCAGCGTGCAGAGCCTGCAAGCGGGTGAAGGAGTAGGCTACGGCCAGCTGTTCCGCGCGGAGCGCCCGATGCGGGTGGGTGTGGTTGCCTGCGGCTATGCCGACGGCTATCCGCGCCATGCGCTTACCGGTACACCGGTGCTGCTCAACGGCCGCATGAGCCGAACCCTCGGCCGGATATCGATGGACATGCTGTGCGTGGATTTGAGCGAGCACGCCGACGCCGGGGTCGGCAGCCCGGTGATGCTGTGGGGGGAGGGGCTGCCGGTGGAGGCAGTGGCCGCTGCCGCGGGCAGTAGCAGCTATGAACTGCTGTGCGCGCTGGCCGCGCGGGTGCCGGTGCTGGAGGTGGATTAAAGGCGCAGCGCGGCGTGGACGAAAAAGCCGGGTTCGCCCGGCATTTTTTATGGCGCCGGGCCGGGTGCAGAAAAACATTCCAGATGGCGTTCGCCGCGGGTGAACGCAGCGCAGTCGAAGGACGGGGTCGCTGTATTCAGGGCCTCGACAAACGCCGCAAAGTCGGCAATCCCTTCGTAAACCTCCATCCACGTCGATGTGTCGTCGCAGCGGGGCAGCCGCCGTGGCGGGCGGCTGCAATGCACGGCCATCGCGTCCAGCAATGCATCGATCCGCGCAGCGGCCAGGTCGGCTTGCGCGGGGTCGATGCGGTAATAGACGTAAGCGTTCCTCACCTATTCGGGTAGCGCGTAGGGCAGCGGTTTCAGCTGCAGCACGGCGCCGTCGGCCGCTTTCAGGTGCAGCGTGTGCATGGTTGCACTCTCGACCTGTGCCACGGCCAGCACATCAAAGCCGCCGGCCGGTGCCGGGGCGGCGTTGACCACGGTGCCGGTAGTCTGGCCCTCGATGTCGGCGCTGTACAAACTGTCGCCCGCGGCGGCTTCGGCATCGACATGCGCAAGGAACATGCGGCGCTTGAGTTTTCCCAGGTACTGGCTGCGGGCGACAATTTCCTGGCCCGGATAGCAGCCTTTCTGAAAGCTCACGCCGCCGATGGCTTCAAGATTGACCATCTGCGGCACGAACTGCTCCTGGGTGGCAGCGACGATCATCGGAATGCCCGCGTTGAGTCGCAACCAGTCCCATACCGGCGCGCCGACCGGGGTGGCCGACTCACGCAGAATCTGCCACACGGCAACGGCGCGCTCGGGCGCAAGCGACAGGACAAATTTATCGTCGCCGAGGCGGATCGCCTGTCCGGCGTCGCCGGCGCGGGTGTGCATCGCGGCCTCGGGGACGGCGCCCATCGCTGCGGCCACGGCTGTCTGCGCCTGTTTGCCGGCCACCACCAGCCGTACGGTTTCATCGCTGGCGTCACGCGCCTGCACTTTGGCGCGCATGATGAACATGGATAAGCGCTTCAGTACGCCGGCGGCGATGTCGCCGGACAGCTGCAGGCAGTAATCCTCGCCCTGCCGCCACATCAGGAAATTGCCGAGCAGGCGCCCCTTGGGGCTGCAGTAGCCGTTCCACTGCGCGCCGTCGGCGTGAAGGGCGCGCACGTCGTTGGTAAGCTGGCCCTGCAAAAAGGTGGCGGTGTCGTCTCCGCGGAAGGCGATCACGCCGAGCTGCGATAAATCCGCCACAATGGTGCCGTCCGTGGCGGAGCGCTCGGCGGCAGCGTCGCCATAGTGCAGCACGGTGCCGTCTTCGATTGCTGCGCCTTGGGATTGCAGAAAGTTCTTCCAGGAATCGATCACGATACGTTCCATTCAAAGGGGGATGCGATGAAGCCCAAAAGTGTACACGCTGATGCGCGGGATTGAACTCAAACCCTCGCGCCGGTTGGGGCTGTTGCTGCTGGGCATGACGGTGCTCGCACTGGTCGCCATTCATCTCGCAGCCATGCCGGGAGCGATCCGGCTGGCACTCGGTGCGGCCGCGATCGGTCTGGGTGTGTGGGGCTGGCGGCAGGCGCGTCGTACGGAAGCATTGCGCGTAGCGGCGGACGGCCGGCTGCAATGCCTGGATGATGCGGGCGAGTGGCGCGATGTCGAGGTGCTGGGCGACAGCCTGGTTTCGCCTGCGCTGATCGTGCTGCGTTATCGCGTTGCGGACAAGCGTGTGCGTAGCCTGGCCTTGTTGTCCGACAGCGCGGACGCCGACGACATGCGCCGACTCAGGGTATCGCTTCGCTGGACACGCCGCATACGCTCGGACACATCGTCCCCGGACGCGGGTTGAGTACGGTATTGCCGGCGACCGGCAGTATCTCGGGGTAGTCGCGGCTGTAGTGCAGGCCGCGGCTTTCCTGCCGCAGTTGCGCGCAGCGGACGATGAGGTCGGCGCTTTGCACCAGGTTGCGCAGTTCGATGAGGTCGTTGCTGACGCGGAAATTGCGGTAGAACTCGTCGATTTCGGCGCGCAGCAGGCGGATGCGGTGCGCCGCCCGCGTGAGCCGTTTGTTGGTGCGCACGATGCCGACATAGTCCCACATGAAGCGGCGCAGCTCGTCCCAGTTGTGCGAGATCACCACTTCTTCGTCCGCATCGGTGACGCGCGAGGCGTCCCACGGCGGCAGGTCGAGCGGCGGGGCGGGCGGAGTGGCCAGAATGTCGGCGGCGGCGGCGTGGCCGAACACCAGGCATTCGAGCAGCGAATTCGATGCCAGCCGGTTGGCGCCGTGCAGTCCAGTAAAGGTGACTTCGCCCACCGCGTGCAGGTTGCACAGGTCGGTGCGCGCGTCCATGTCGGTGACGACGCCGCCGCAGGTGTAATGCGCGGCGGGCACCACCGGGATAGGCTGGCGCGTGATGTCGATGCCGAGTTCCAGGCAGCGACGGTAGATCGTCGGGAAATGTTCGCGCACGAAGTCGGCCGGCTTGTGGCTGATGTCGAGATAGACGCAGTCGATGCCGCGCTTTTTCATCTCGAAGTCGATTGCGCGCGCCACCACGTCGCGCGGCGCGAGTTCGGCGCGCTCGTCGTGGTATTGCATGAAGCGGCTGCCGTCGGGCAGCAGCAAATACCCGCCTTCGCCGCGCACCGCCTCGCTGATGAGGAAGGATTTGGCGTGCGGGTGATACAGGCAGGTGGGGTGGAACTGCACGAATTCCAGGTTGGCGACGCGGCAGCCTGCGCGCCAGGCCATCGCGATGCCGTCGCCGGTCGCGGTATCCGGGTTGGTGGTGTAGAGGTAGACCTTGCCGGCGCCGCCGGTGGCCAGCACGGTGTGGCCGGCGGCGAAGGTCTCGACCTCGCCGCTGCCCTTGTTCAGCGCATAGGCGCCGTGGATCTGCCGCTCCTCCCCGCCGGCGCGCTTGCCGGTGATGAGGTCGATGGCGACGTGCTGCTCGAAGGTGTCGATATTGGGGTGCGCGCGCACGCGGTCGAGCAGGCTGGTCTGCACCGCATGCCCGGTAGCGTCGGCCGCGTGCACCACGCGGCGTTTGGAATGGCCGCCTTCGCGCGCCAGGTGCAGGCCGCCGGCAGCCTGCGGGTCGGCGGTGAAGGCGACACCGTTGGCGGTCAGCCAGGCGATCATTTCGCTTGCCTGGCTCGCCACCATGCGGGTGACCGCTTCGTCGCACAGGCCGGCGCCGGCGACCAGGGTGTCGTGGACGTGCGCTTCGATCGAGTCGCCGCTGTCGACTGCGGCGGCAATACCGCCCTGCGCCCAGTCGCTGGCGCCGTCGGTCATCTGGCGTTTGGTGACAATGGCGACGCGGCGCCGGTCGGCCAGCTTGAGCGCGGTGGTCAGCGCGGCGAGGCCGCTGCCGAGGATGAGGACGTCATAGTGGTGCATGGTGTCGCCGGATGATAACAGGCCTGGGCGCTGCCCGAATAACCTTGGTCTGGGGTGAACTTTTTTGTCGTGGCCGGCTCACACTCGCCAGAAGATGCGGTCACGTATACTTTCAACATAATCAAAAAGCAGCAGGGAGATATGTCGGACCGCGAACTGGATCAGGTGCTGGTCGAACGCGCCCAGCAGGGCGACAAGCGCGCTTTCGAGCTATTGGTGATGAAGTATCACCGCAAGCTCGGGCGGTTGTTGTCGCGCATGGTGCGCGATGCGGCCGAGGTGGAAGACATTACGCAGGAGGCCTTTATCAAGGCCTACCGCGCGCTGCCGGGCTTTCGCGGCGAGAGTGCCTTTTACACCTGGCTGTATCGCATCGCCGTGAACACCGCCAAGAACTATCTGGTGGCGCACAAACGCCAGCCGGTGTCGAGCGATGTGCTGGCCGAAGATGCGGAGAACTACGAAGATGGCGATTTGTTGCGCGACATCGCGACGCCGGACGCGGAACTCCAGACCAAACAGATCGCCAAAGCAGTCAATGAGGCGGTCGATGCGCTGCCCGAGGAATTGCGGACAGCCATCACGCTGCGCGAAATCGAAGGCATGAGCTACGAGGAAATCGCGCAGATGATGGAATGTCCGATCGGTACGGTGCGCTCACGGATTTTCCGGGCGCGCGAGGCCATTGCCGAAAAAATACGCCCGATGCTGGGCACCAGTCAGGATAAAAGGTGGTAACCATGTCAGCACTTCGCAAACCAGACATCCCCTCCCAGGCCGAGCCGACCGACGATATGCCGCTGCTGTTGTCCGCCGCGCTCGACGGCGAGGCGGCGCGCACTGAAACCGAGGCCTGCATCGCAGCCTTGAAACGCGACGATGCCTTGCGAAAAAACTGGTCCGAATACCATTTGATCGGCGACCTGATGCGCGGTGTGATGCCGGTTCAGGACGATTTCATGGCGCGCTTCTCAACGCAGCTGGCGGCCGAACCGACCGTGCTCGCGCCGCGCCGCAGCGTGTGGCCGCAACGGGTGGCGGTGGCGTCGTTTGCCTCGCTTGCCGTATGGGGTGCAATTTCGCTGACCGGATTGATGTCGCAGGCGCCGGCCACCGCACCGATGGCGGCGGCGCCCGCTTTCCAGCACGCTGCACAGGAACCGGTTGCGGCGCGCGACGATGCCCGTCTGGCCCCCTATCTCGTCGCGCATCAGGAATTCGCCCCGATGGCGGTGGCGTCGCCCTACCAGCGCACGGTGGCGGTTGTGGTGGAGCCGCGCTGATGCGGACGCTGCTGGTTTGGCGGCAAAGCTGGTGGATTCTGGGCTTTGCCGCACTGATGGCGTTTTCCGGGGCGGGGCGGGCGGACGCCGCGCTCGATTGGCTCAACCGTGCCGCCGCCGCGGCCAAGCAGCAGAATTACAGTGGCGTCTATGTGTATCACCATGGCGAACACGTCGAGGTGTTGCGTGTGCTGCACCGCACCGATGCGACGGGCGAACTGGAAAAAATCGAAGTCATGGACGGTACGCCGCGCCAGTTTCTGCGCATCAACAACGACGTCTACTGCCATTTGCCGGACGGCAAGAGCGTGCGGCTGGAACGCAATGCCCCGCGCCGTTTCTTCCCGGCCTTGCTGCCTGCCCAGCCGGCCAGCCTGCTCGATTACTACGAGGCGGTGCTTGCCGGAACCGAGCGCGTGGCGGGGCGTCCCTGCCAGGTGGTGACGCTGGAGCCGCGCGACGGCTATCGCTATGCCTACACGCTGTGGCTGGACAAGCAGACCGGATTGCCGCTCAAGTCGCGCATAGTCAACGGCAATGGCAGCGTGGTGTCGATGTTCGTTTTTTCCGAAATCCAGATCGGCAAGGCACCTAACGCCCAATTGTTCCGCAATGACATGGCAGGCAAGCGCATCCAGAAAGCCAGCCTCGACAAACCGGCCGCGGTGGCCTGGAACGTGACGCCGCCGCCGGGATTCGAGCGGGTGCAGGAGGCAGTGCGCGAACTGCCGGGCAAACCGGCGCCGGTCACCCATCTGGTGTTTTCGGATGGCCTCAGCGTGCTGTCGATGTTCGTCGAGCCTGCCGATCCCCAGGCGCAGCGCCTGCAGGGTCTGTCGGCCGAAGGCGCGATCGGGGTCTATGCGCGCGAGGTCGACGGCTATAGCGTGACGACCCTGGGCGAAGTGCCGAGCACGGCATTGATCGAAACGGGCAACTCGGTGAAAAGGAAGTAGGCGCCGCCATGCTGGAACAAACTGCCGAAGTCGTCAAAACCGCATCGGACGGCATCTGGGTGCAGGCGGTTGAACCCTCGGGCTGCGGCACCTGCGGCGGGCAGGGGTGCTCGTCGCGCCGCATTGCCGAACTGTTCCAGCGCAAACCACGGCATTTCCTGGTCGACTGCGATTTGTCGCTGGCGCCGGGCGACCGTGTCGTGGTCGGCATTGCCCGTGGCAGCGTGCTCAGGAGCGCATTGCGTGCCTACGGGCTGCCATTGGGGCTGATGCTGGCGGGCGCACTGCTGGCGCAGGCAATACGGCCCGGCGACGGTTCCGCGCTCGCCGGCATGCTGCTCGGCGGGATGGCCGGCTGGCTGGCTGCGCGAGGTGGCCGGGCGGCCCGCCCGGTCGTGCTCAGACGTGAAGACGATTTCAGGTTTCGCATGATGAAAGGACAGCCATGATGAGAACAGCTTGGGCAGCGACCGCGCTGGTGTTTGCCCTGTCGGCACCGGCGCAGGCAAAAGACGTGATGGACGTGGCCGATCTGGTTGAAAAGCAGGGGCCGGCAGTGGTCAACATCAGCACGACCAAGCTGGTGAAGCGCGGACCGGAGGGACTGCCGTTCGCGATTCCCGACGAAGAGGACATGCAGGAGTTTTTCCGCCGCTTCTTCCCCGGCGGGCCGGGTGGCCAGGGGGGGCAGGGCGGCCCGATGCAGGAAATCCCCGCGCGCGGCGAGGGCTCCGGTTTCATCGTCAGCAGCGATGGCTACATTCTGACCAACGCGCACGTGGTCAGAGGCGCAGACGAGGTCGTGGTCAAGCTGATCGACAAGCGCAAGTTCACCGCCAAGGTGGTGGGGGCCGACACCCGCACCGATGTGGCCGTCATCAAGATCACCGCCAACAGCCTGCCTGCCGTCAAGCTGGGCGATCCCACCCGGCTGCGCGTCGGCGAAGCGGTGGCGGCGATCGGTTCGCCGTTCGGCTTCGAAAACTCGGTCACCGCGGGCATCGTCTCCGCCAAGGGGCGTTCGCTGCCGTCGGAAAGCTACGTGCCCTACATCCAGACCGATGTGCCGATCAATCCCGGCAATTCGGGCGGGCCGCTGTTCAACATGAAGGGCGAAGTGGTCGGCATCAATTCGCAGATTTACAGCCGTAGCGGCGGCTACCAGGGGGTCTCGTTCGCGATTCCGATCGATGTGGCGATGGAAGTGGTGGAGCAGCTGAAAAGCAGCGGCAAGGTGTCGCGCGGCTGGCTCGGCGTGGTGATCCAGGAGGTGACCGCGGACCTGGCCGAATC
>NZ_JANJXQ010000079.1 GCF_024708915.1 Thiobacillus sp. | reverse complement strand
CAGCCTTGGCGTAGGTGGCCCGGCGCTGTTCCTGCGAGTCTATTTGCCACTGCTGCTGCCCGGCACGCTGAGTGCCGCACTGCTGGTGTTCGTCGACGTGCTCAAGGAAATGCCCGCCACCCTGCTGATGCGCCCGTTCGGCTGGGACACCCTCGCAGTGCGGGTGTTCGAGATGACCTCGGAAGGCGAGTGGGAGCGCGCCGCGCTGCCTTCGCTCGCCATCGTCGTTGCCGGTATCATCCCCATCATTCTCATGACCTGGCGCGGAGCGCATTCCCATGGCTGAATTGATCCTCGATTCGGTTTCGCAGTCGTACGCCAAGCGGCAAATCATCGCCGACCTCAGCTTCACCCTGCCGGAAGGCGCGATCGGCTGCCTGCTGGGCCCGTCGGGATGCGGCAAGACCACGGCGCTGCGCTGCATCTCCGGCTTCGAGCCGATCCAGAGCGGCGAAATCCGCATCGGCGGCGAAGTCGTCAGCCGCCCCGGCTGGATGCTGGCCGCCGAAAAACGCCGTATCGGCATGGTGTTCCAGGACTACGCGCTGTTTCCGCACCTCAGCGTGGCGGACAACGTCGGCTTCGGCCTGCGTAATGACGCCAGAGCCGCGCGCCAGGCACGCATCGACGAATTGCTCGTACTGGTGGGACTGACGGCGCACGCCGATCAGTATCCCCACCAACTGTCCGGCGGCCAGCAGCAGCGCGTCGCGCTGGCGCGCGCGCTGGCGCCGCGGCCGCGCCTGATCCTGATGGACGAGCCGTTCTCCAACCTCGACGTGGAACTGCGCGAACGCCTGTCGATCGAGGTACGCGACATCCTCAAACGCGAAGCCACCACCGCGCTCATCGTCACCCACGACCAGCACGAGGCGTTTGCGCTGGCCGACTGGGTCGGCGTGATGCACCAGGGCCGCATCCAGCAATGGGATACGCCCTACAACCTGTATCACGAACCGGGCAACCGCTTCGTCGCCGATTTCGTCGGCCAGGGTGCGCTGGTGCCGGGAGAGGTGATCAACGACCACCAGGTGGAAATCGAGCTCGGCGTGCTGGAAGGGCACATCCCGGTCGATTGCGACGCCAGCGGCTGCGAACAATGCGTACGCAGCTGCCACGTCGACGTGCTGCTGCGCCCGGACGACATCGTCCACGACGACGACAGCCTGCTGCTGGCCGAAGTCGAAAACAAGGCCTTCCGCGGCGCCGACTTCCTCTACACGCTGAAACTGCCGAGCGGCCAGCACGCACTGTCGCTGGTGCCATCGCACCACAACCACGCCATTGGCGAAAGGATCGGCATCAAGCTGGCGGTCGACCACGTCGTGGCGTTCCGGCGCGAGTAACCGCTCGTCCATGCTGCCCTCTCCGCTGCGCAGCTTGATGTTCAATGTGGGGCTTGGCTTCACCTCCGCCCTGTTGCTGATGCTGGCGGTGATCGGGCTGGGAGTCACCCAGATGGAGCATCTCAACGCCGAGCTGGCCAATGTGGTTTCGGTCAACAACGTCAAGACCCGGCTAGCCTCGCGGATGCGCGACACCATTCGCGACCGGCAGATGCTGATGCACAACATCGTAATCGCCGTCGATCCCTGGGAAAAGGACGCACTCTTCATGCGGTTCCAGGATTACGGCGAACGCTACGCCAAAGACCGCGGCCAGCTGGGCACCATGCTCAGCACGCCGGACGAGAAACTGCTGATGGATGAACTCGACATCCTCACCTCCTTCAACCAGCCGATCATGTTCAACGTGGTCCAGGCGGCGCTCGACGAGAACAATTACGACGCCCTCAAGCAGTTGCAGGAGGAGGCCATTCCCCTGCAAAACGAGTTGATGGAATCGCTCAACAACATGACCAGCCTGCAGCGCGAGGCCAACGAAGCGGCGCTCGTCAAAACCTTCACCGCCTATCAGGCCACCCGTAACCTGATGCTGGTGCTGGGCATCAGTGCAACCCTGCTGGCGACCCTGGTTGCGGTGCTGGTCAGCCGCCGCATGCTGACGCAGACGCGCCAGCTCGAAACCGAAAAGCAGAAATACCAGACCCTGTTCGAAACCAACTCCGACGCCGTCGTCATTCTCGACGACAAGGGCTTCACCGACTGCAACCCCGCCACGCTATCGCTGTTCGGCATGGATTCGGTCGCCACCTTCCTCGGCAAATCCATTTCCCAGCTTGGCACGCCGCTCCAGGCCCATGGCATGAGCGCCCACGATCACGCCACGCAGGCGATCCGCCAGGCACGCAGCCAGGGGCATGCGGTGATGGACTGGCAGGGGCGTCGCCAGGACGGCTCCGTGTTCTCGGCCGAAATCGCCATGCACGCAATGCAGCTGGAAGGCAGGCCGGTGATCCAGGCGATCATGCGCGACGTGTCCGAACGCCGTGCCGCCGAGGCCGCCAAGGAAGCGGCGCGCGAAGCCGCCCTGCAAATGGCGCATGCCAAATCGGGGTTCATCGCCAACGTCAGCCATGAAATCCGCACCCCCATGCACGGTATCCTGGGGATGAGCGGATTGCTGCTGAAAACCCCGCTCGACGGACAACAGCGCGAATACGTGGCGACCCTGAAAAGCTCGGCGGAAGGCCTGCTTACCATCATCAACGACATCCTCGACTTTTCCAAAATCGAGGCCGGCAAACTGGCCATCGAGCAGGTCGCCTTCTCACCGGCAGCGCTGGCGCAGGGGGTGGTTACGCTGTTTCAGGCGCGCGCACTGGAAAAGAACCTGCACCTCAAGCTGACCCTGCCCGATGCGCCGCCCGCCGCCCTGCTGGGCGACCCTACGCGTATCCGCCAGATCCTGCTCAACCTGGTCGACAACGCCATCAAGTTCACGCACCAGGGCGAAGTCGAATTGCGCGTGGCGTTCGAAGCGGCGGAGGGTGCGGTCGATTGCCTGTTCACCGTCCAGGACAGCGGCATCGGCATGAACGCCGAAACGCAGGCGCGCCTGTTCCAGGCCTTTTCACAAGCCGACTCGTCGACCACGCGACGTTACGGCGGCACCGGCCTGGGGCTCGCTGTCAGCAGCCAGCTCGCTGAGTTGATGGAGGGACAGCTCACGGTCGAGAGCGCGCCAGGCAAGGGCAGCCGCTTCACTCTGGCGCTGCGCCTGCCGGCAACGACGCTGCCGCTGGTTGAGCTGCCGATGCAGGCCGCCATCCAGCTGCAGGGGCGCATCCTGGCCGTGGAAGACCATCCGGTGAACCAGAAAATGCTGGCGCACCAGCTACGCGAAATGGGCTTGCAATATGCCATTGCCGCCAGCGGAACGCAGGCGCTGGACATGCTGGAGAAAGAGCGGTTCGATCTGGTACTGATGGACTGGCAAATGCCGGAAATGGACGGGCTGGACGCCACCCGGCAGATCCGCCGGCTGCCGACCGACGTCCGCCATATCCCTGTCATCGCGCTGACCGCCAATGCCAACACCGATTTCCGCGAAGTCTGCCTCGCGGCCGGGGCGAACGATTATCTGAGCAAGCCCTATACCGAGGCTGCGCTGGCGGCGTTGCTGAAGCAATGGCTGCCGCAAGCCGGGCCTGCCACCCCCCGCGTTCCGCTGCTCGACCTGCCCGCCCTGCATGCACGCTACCCCGGCAATCCGGAGCTGGTAAACGATCTGGCCGCGGTCTTCGCCAGCACCACCGAGGCCAGCCTGGCGGCGTTGAAGCGCGCGATCGAGCAGGGCCATGCCGAATCATGCCGCAAGGAAGCCCATGCCCTGAAAGGCGCCGCCGCCAGCGTGATGGCCACGGCCATCCAGCAGGGTGCCGCCCGTATCGAAAGCAGCGTGCAACGGGGTGATTTCGTTAGCGCCGCCGCCGAGCTGGCGGCACTGGAAAACACCTTTCACAGTCATGCCTGACCGCGCATTGACGCACGCGCTGCAGCGTGCGTAGGATGAGAGGGTCACAGCCCAGGAGACACGCCATGCTGCGCATCCTTTCATTCGTCCTCGCCTGGCTTTGCAGCCTGCCGGCGCTCGCCGCCGAGCCGCCCGTCGCCCCTGTCGAGCGCGACCCGCAGGCCGCGCCAGCCCAAGGCTGGATCGGCGTCGAGCCCACGCCCTACGGCCCGATGCTGATCCAGCAGGCGTCGCCCCCGCCCTATCGGGACTACCAGATGAATCGTATTTTGACGCCCGAGGAAAAGAAACGCTGGCGGCAAACGGTGATGCCCATGATGGCCAACATGGCGCAGATGGATCCGCGCGAAACGATGAACCACTTCGCCGTCAAGTACAAGGCCAAACCGGGCGTGTCGTTCGACGAAGTGGTCGAGTCGATGATGCTGCGCGCCAACCAGGTAAATATGAAGTTCGTCGGCAGCAATTTGCTGTGGAAGGATTTTCAGGCCATCCTGGGAGACTACGACGCGCCGCGCGTCGAAGTGTTCAGCTTCTGCGACATCGCGATTGGCCGCGAATTGCTGAAGATCATTCCGGAAATGGTGGTTTTTCTTCCCTGCCGCATCGCGGTGATGGAAGACGCCGACAAAAACATCTGGGTGATGATGATGGACTGGGATGTGACCGCGCTTCAGCTGGTAGGCAACTGGAAAGGCATCCCCGCGGAGCTGCGCAAGGATGCCATCGAAATCCGCGAAAAGCTGGAAAACGTGATGCGCGCCGGCGCCAACGGCGAACTATAAACGCCGCGCGCCCACGGCAAAAAAAACTGAATGCCCGCCGCCCCGGCGGGATGGCACCATACGGGATTCGCAACCAACCCGTGCACAGCTGCATGCCCTCTTCCCCGTTCGTCTCGCTCGCATCGCTGGAACAGGATTTTGCCGGCGGGCTCGCCGCGATGCTGGACAAGCACCGTGGCCTCGGCGTCTACATCCTTGTGCTCGCCAACGCCGCCTACGATCCGACCCTGTGGGCACGGCTTTCCCCTGCACTGGCCAAACGCCATGCCGAACTCGCCGCCGAACTGACCGCCACCCTGCGGCGTGCTGACAAGCTCGCCGAACCCGACGACGACGTGATGGTGTTCCTCAAGCTGAACCTGATCGGCTTCGACCACCTCGGTCGCCTGGAAAGCCGCCGCGCCGGACCATGGGAGGTGATGTTCAATCCCGTCCGCTCCCTGCGCCCGCCGCGCATCAGCGGCCAGCAATTCGAAGGCTTGCAGCGCCCTTTCGACGCCATGGGCTTTCATTTCAACAAGCCCTTCCTCGCCAAGGAACTGCTGTGGGAAGGCAATCTCGCCGGCAAGCCGGTGCGCCTGCTGTACAACAAGTTCCCTTTCGCCCGCCTGCACGGCTTGCTGGTGCCCGAGCCCTTGCGCCAGGCGCCGCAATATCTCACACCGGAACGGCACGGCTGGGCCTGGGACATCTGTGCGCAATCCAGTGTGCCCGGCCTCTGTCTCGGCTACAACAGCACCGGCGCTGGCGCCTCGGTCAACCATCTGCATTTCCAGAGCTTCGTGCAAACAACTCCGCTACCGATACAGGATGCATGTTTTTCCCACAATGGCGGGATCAAGCCCTATCCGCTTCCCTGCCGGCGTTTCACCGATGCCGAGCGCGCATGGATTCACATCGACGAATTGCATCAACGCAGCCTCCCTTACAACCTCGTCTACAGCAAGGGAGGGCTTTATCTCGTCGCTCGCATACCGCAGGACAGCCATACACTCAGTCCGCAGAACCGCGGCTATGGCTGGAGCGAAATGGCCGGCGCCGTCACCCTGTTCAGCCGGGAGGCGTTTGAAGGCTTGAGCGCGACGGAGTTCGCAGCGGAACTGGCGGCTTTTGCGCCCTGATCCGGGCGCGCCGGGCCTACAGTTCGATCACCTGCCCCTGCCGCAGAGCCTCCAGTCCCCAGTCCGGGGCGGCGGCGCGCAACTCGTTCATGATCGCCGACTCATTACCTGGCTTCAGGTGGGTGATCCAGACCTCGGGACGCACACTGAGCAATTGCAGTTCCGCCGCCAGCGAATCCGGCCAGTGATGCTTCGAGTCCCTGGCGATCTCAGCCAGCGCATTCTCGAACGAGGTTTCGATGATGAGGTGGCGCAGGTCGGGAATCGCATTGAGCGCGGCGACGAAGGCGTCGCTGTGCGCGGTGTCGCCGCTGAACACCAGGCTGCCCGCTGCTGTCGCCAGATGAAGGCTGCACGCCGGCACCACGTGATTCGCCGGCAGCGGCCGGAACGTGCGCCCCTTGAGGGTAAGCGCCGCACCGAAATCCAGCGGAGAAAAACGCAGCCACGGCGCCTTCTCGCTCGGGATCTTGCGGAAATCCGGCCACAGCTGCCAGTTGAAGAGATGGGTGGACAGCACCTCCAGCACCGCAGGCAGCGCATGCACCGTCAGCGGCGTGCCGCGCAGGTCGCCGACGCTGTCGAGCAAGAGCGGCAGGCCCAGCACATGATCGAGGTGGGCGTGGGTGAGAAACACATGGTCGATCTTCACCATCTGTTCGAAGTCGAGCGTGGTGAGGCCGCTGCCGGCGTCGATCAACGCGTCGTCGTCAACCAGCAGGCTGGTGGTGTGGCGCCCGCTGCCGATGCCGCCGCTGCAGCCCAATACGGTGAGTTTCATCGCTGTTTTATCGTGGTTATTTGGCTATTTGGCTATTTGCTTGTGTAGACGAACACGCCGTCCCAGTCGGCTGGGGGCGGCTCCGCGTGGAAATGCGCGATGCGCTCAAGGTAGACATCGTACAGCGTGCGCGGCGCGCGGTGGTTGAGCGCGGCGAGCGCCGCCTCGGCGGCGGCCCAGTCCTGCGCCCGATAGTGCGCGAGTGCGGCTTCGAAATCGGCGGCATCCCGGCGCACCGATTCGGCAAGGCCGGCGCTGGGCCCCAGCGGTTCGTAGATTGCCACCGGGTTTTCCTTGCCCTTGACGCGCACGTCGTCGACCTTCATGAAGGCGTGCGCCGGATCGGCGTCGACCGTGGGCTGGGTGACCAGGATGCCGACGCCGTATTGCTTGGTGATGCCTTCGAGGCGCGAACCGAGGTTCACCGCGTCGCCCATCACCGTGTAGGCCATACGGAATTCGGAGCCCATGTTGCCGACGCTCATGCGTCCGCTGTTGACACCGACGCCGATCTTGACTTCCGGCCAGCCACGCGCGGCGAACTCCCGATTCAATTGCGGCAGCGCAGCCTGCATGTCGAGCGCGGTCTGCACCGCGCGGCTGGCGTGGTCGTTCAAATCGACCGGTGCGTTCCAGAACGCCATGATGGCGTCGCCGATGTACTTGTCGATGGTGCCGCGTTGCTGCTGCACGATGCGCGTCATGGTCGACAGGTAGGCATTGAGCACTTCGGCAAGTTCGGCCGGCGGCAGCTTTTCGGAGAAGTTGGTGAAGCCGCGGATGTCGGAGAACAGCACCGTCATGTCGCGCGACTGTCCTTCCATCGTGTAATGCGCGGGGTTCCGGCTCATTTCGGTCGCCAGCTCGGGCGGCACGTACTGGCCGAACAGTTTGGTGATCTGGCGCTTGCTGCGGGTGGCGGCAAAAAAACCGTAGGCAGTGTTGAGCGCATACAGGCCGAACAGCGTCAGCATCGGCGCCGCCATCGGCACCACCATGAAGCGCGACCATGCTGCGCCATAGGCGGCCAGCAGCAATGCCAGCAGCGCAATGCTGGCAGCCAGCCCGATGGCCGGCCCGAACCGCAGCAGCACCGCCGTCAGCAGGGCGCCCAGCAGCAGCACGGCGATCAGCCGCGCGTCGTCCGCCCACGGCGGCGTGGCGCGGGTGGAACCGTCGAGCATGCCGGCGATCAGGTGGGCATGGATCTCGACCCCCGGAAAGGCGTTGGAAAACGGCGTCACGCGCAGGTCGGCCAGTCCCGGCGCGGTCGAGCCCAGCAGCACGATGCGGTTTTCCAGCTGCTCCAGCGGCGCCTTGCCGTCCAGCACCTGAGCCACTGAAAGGTAGGGGAAAGGCGCACCGGAACGGTACGGCACATGCACGCTGCCGTCCGCGCCGAGCGGGACGCGTAGGCCGCCCACTTCCACCCATGGCGCAACGTACTGCCGCCCCAGCAAGGTCTGCCGATCGACGCCGGCATGGACCGGCTCGCCGCCGAACGCCACCCGCAGGGTGGCAGCCGACAGCGCCAGGTAGTAGCCTGCGCCATACGGGCTGACCAGATTCATCTGGCGCGCCGTGCCATCCGCGTCGGCCCGCATGTTGAAAAATCCCGCGCCCTGGGCCGCGTTCTGGAAAACGGCCAGATTCGCGCCGTAGCCCGTGGGCGGCGGCATGCCCGGCCGCAGCGGCGCGAACGCCGCGGCCGGCAGGGACGGCGGCGGCAACACGCCGGTTCTGGCATCGCCGTAGCCCTGCGGAATGAAGTAGTAGCCCAGCGACAGCGGGCGTTCGGCGAGCACCTGCGCAAAGCGGGCGTCGTAATCGAGGCGCGGCGCAAGCCGTTCGAGCGCCGCCCGGAAATCGCGGCTGCCCGCCAGATCGCGCTGCGCCAGTTGTTGAAGGGTGGCGAGCCCCGAGCTGGTGTCGGGTTCGGCAAACACCACGTCGAAGCCGACCGCCGCCACGCCATAGCGGTCGAACAGCTGCCCGACCAGCGTACTCATGGTGTCGCGGCTCCACGGCCAGCGGCCGAGGCTTTTCAGGCTGGCCTCGTCGATGTCGAGGATGGCGATGCGGTCGTCCGCCCCGGTGGGCGCGGTGCGCTTCAGCCAGGCGTCGTACAGCCAGGCCTCGGCGCGCTGCATGGGCGCGATGTGGATCAGTCCCGCGACGTGCGCCGCTATCAGCAGGACAAACAGCGCAGACAGCCCGGGCTGCGCCAGCCTGGATAAAACGCGCTTCACCGAATGCGGTAGAAACGGTCGGCCAGATCCTTGCCGCGAACGGCATCGAAACGCCCACCCACGGCTTCACCCAGCGCAGCGAGCCGGTCGGCCGGATGCGGATGGGTTTTGTAGAGCAGGCTGGTGCGGTTGTCCTTGGCGGGCAGCCCCGCCATGTCCTGCAGCACATCAGGCAGGCCCCACGGGGTATAGCCCGCGCGTGCGGCATACACGATGCCGATGCGGTCGGCCTCGAATTCGGCATTCTTGTCGAGCCCGCGCGCCATGATTTCGGCACCATTGCCGATCAGGTTCTGTACCGCCTGATCGCTGTCCTTCGCCTTGCTGCTGGCGACCTGCCCCAGCGCACCGATCAGGCTGGATTGTTTCAGCACCTTGAGATGATGCTTCTGGCTGACATGGGCGATTTCATGCCCCAGCACGCCGGCCAGTTCGGCCTCGTTGTTGAGACGCCGGTACAGGCCCTTGGTCACGAACACATAGCCCCCGGGCGCGGCAAAGGCGTTGATGTCTTCGGTGTCGAGCACGCCGAAGTGCCAGGCAATGTCCTTGCGCCCGCTCTGCAGCGCCACCCAGTTGCCCACCAGGTTGACGTAGCGTTGCAGTTTGTCGTCGCGCACCAGCGGCACCGCGCCCAGCAGGTTGCCCGAAATCTGCTTGCCGATGCGTGTTTCCTCTTCGAGGGTGTAGTCGCCGAACAGGGCAAACCCCAACTGCCGGGCATCGATTTTCTGTTTGGCCGGAGGCGGGGCGGCGGCGGCGCCTTGCGCAGTGGCGGGAGCCTGACTGGGCGCCTGCGCCGGCTGCTGCGCAGGCGCCGGCTGGCTTTGCTTGTCCTTGTTCAACTCCTGCTTGATGCGCTCTTCCAGCAGTTTCCCCAGATCGAGCCCGGCGGACATCCCGCTGAAAGAAGCCAGCGACACCGCCAATACCATCAGTTTGATTTTCATCAGTTGTTCTCCCACGGTGACGACGCCTGCTGAGGTTTGGGCTCGGGCAGGCCGGGCACATTGACCGCCGCCAGGCCGGACTGGCCGGCAAAACTTCTGGCCTGTGCGGTCGTCGCCTCCCAGTTATCCAGCCGCGCCAGTTCGTCGCCATTGAATTTGGCCTGCTTCAAGTCTTCGTCGTTCAGGCCGCGCAAACCGGCCACCGCGACCACGCGACTGGGATCCGACCTGGTGGTGGCGGCGCCCACCACGTCGCCCAGCCCCGCGCCGCCGATCCCGCCTGCCCCGGCGCGCACCGACAGCAGGCGGATCCAGCCGGTGGTTCTGCCCGAGCTCACGCGCAGCCAGCCGCCCTGTTTGGCGAGGATGTTGACGCTGGCGCCCTTGGCCACGTTCCCCGTCGCCGTGGATGTTGCGCTGGGCTGACTGTAGAGTTTGTCGTTGCGCAAGACCGTGCCGGACGCAGCCCAGGCGGATGCGGCGCTCACGCACAGCATCAATGCCGCTGCCGGGATCAGGAATTTTTTCATGGTGTGTCTTCTCCGTCTGAAGCAAAACTGTATGGCCTGCCACCCGATGGCGCAAGCGCCTTTGATGACGTTATGATGCCGCGATGAGTTTTCTTGCGGCTTCCATCGAATCGCTCGGCGCCAAGGTTGCCGGCTGGTTCACCGTCGGCTACGGCATGTTCGCCTTTCTGGCCAGGGCCGCTCTGCTGCTGCTAGACCGCACCACCTGGAACCGTGCCACCTTCGACGTGGTAGTAAAACAGGTCTACTTTACCGCGGTGCAGATTCTGCATGTTTTCCTCGGCTACGCACTGGTCATTTCGTGGCTCATCATCACCATCATCCTGTCGACCGCACGCGATTTCGGCCTCACCGAATTCGCCAGCGAAATGACCATCCGCGTGCTGGTACTGGAACTGTTGCCCTTCCTCACTGCACTCTTCATCGCGCTGCGCTCCGGCAGCGCCATCAACACGGAAGTCGCGCTGATGCAGGTCAATAACGAATTGGATGCGCTGGCACATTGCAAGGTTCCGCCGATGCAGTTCGAGTTCCTGCCACGGCTGATCGGCGGCGTCATCTCGGTCGTCACCCTGGCAAGCCTCGCCGGTCTGCTCGCACTGCTGATGGGCTACCTCGCGATTTACGGTACGAACGCAGCGGGTTTTGCGCCATTCACCCAGACCATCGCCAAGATTTTCGACTTCAAGATCATGGCCGGGCTGCTCGTCAAGTGTGCGCTGTTCGGACTGGCCGTCACCCTGATTCCGGTCACCGCCGGCCTGGAGACGCCGAAAAAGCTCTTCATGGTTCCGGTCTCCGTATTGCGCGGCATGATGCGGGTGTTCTTCGCCATCGTGGCGATCGAGGTGGTGTCATTAGCGCTCAAATACGTCTGATCCCGTTTGCCGACCGTACTGCGCTGCTGGCAGCGGTCGCCGCCCTGCCCGACGACGTGGCGCGCGTTGCGCCCGATCTACCGCTGCGTGCCAACCTGTCTGCGCTCGACAACATCGCGCTGATCCCGCTTTATCAGCGCCATTACAGCGCAGCGGAATCGAACCGCCAGGCCCGGCAATTGCTGGAACAGCTCGGCCACGCCGACATCGCGCTGCTGCGCGATCCCGACATGACGGCGGCACAGCGCTTCATCGCCAAGTTGGCGCGTGCGCTCATCCTCAAGCGCCCCCGCCTGGTCATCGACCACCCCGGCGCCATGCTTTACGATGTGCCCTACCCGGACTTCATCCGGCAACTGGCGGCGCAGGAAGAGATGGCCGGCATCTGGGAAATTTACGACTTCAGCTGGAACCAGACTCTGTACAACCAGACACTTCATCCGGAATGAACAAACTGCATTTCAAAGTAGGATTGTTTGCGGCGGCCTCGCTGCTGCTGGCGGGCGCCTTCATTGTTTATCTGCTGCATGCGCGCGGATTTTTTGAAGACACCTTCCACCTGCAGCTGGCGGCATCGAGTGCCGATGGCGTCGCGCCCGGCGTGCCCATCGTTTTTTCCGGCATTGAAATCGGCAGCGTCACCACGCTGGGGTTGAACGACGCCGGCGGCATCGTCATCCATGCCGAATTCCGCGGCCGCAACGCCAAATGGCTGAAGCAGGACAGCACCTTCACGCTGGACAAGCCTCTCGTCGGCGGCGCCAAGATCCGCGTCGACTCGCCCGACCTCAGCGCGCCCGCCCTGCCCGACAATTCCACCATGCTGCTGCTCTCGTCCGACGTCAGCAAGGAGATTCCGCTGCTGGTCGAACGGGTCAAGGCGATTCTGGCCAACGTCGAGCATCTCACCCGCAAGGATGGCGAAATCAATGCCACGCTGGCCAACGTGAAGACCGTGACCGGACGCATGACCGGCGAATACGGGATGCTCGAAGGCGTGCTCGGCAGTCCCGAAAAAGCCCGCGCCGTCACCGATTCGCTCGACAAGACCCGCGCCCTCATCGGCAAACTCGACAGTCTGGCCCTGAAGCTGGACGGCATGGCCGGCAAAACCGACCAATGGCTGTTTGCGCCCAACGGCGTGGCCGAGCACACGCGCGAATCGCTGGCCCAGGTGCGGCTGATGCTGGACGATGCGCAATCCAGCCTGAAGAAAGCCGACGCCCTGATGACGAACGCGGTGGCGATTTCCGCCGACCTCAAGGACGGCACGCAGGATATCGCCAGGCTGCGCGCGGAGATCGACGATGCGGTGCGCAAGGCCAACGCGCTGGTCAACGAGATCAACAAGAAGTGGCCGTTTGCGCGCGATCCCGAGGTGAAACTGCCATGAAGACCCTGCTCGCACTCGCCGGTCTGGTCCTGCTCGCCGCCTGCGGCAGCGGCGGCCCGCCGCCGCCCGACTGGAAAACCGATGCGGCCGACCTGATCGGGCGCTACCAGAAGCATGCGCTGATGGGCGAAAACAGCCTGGCCGAGCGCTATTTCCAGCAGGCCGTCGCCGCCACCGGCGGTGCCGGCCGCGTCGCCGAGACCGCGCGCCTGTGGCTGGTGCGCTGCGCCACCCGCCGCGCCATGCTGATCGACGATGCCTGCACCGAGTATGCCGAGCTGGCGCCGCTCGAACCCAACGCCGCCGATCAGGCTTACTACCATTTCGTCACCCTGCGCTGGGACGCCGTCGCAACGGCCCAACTGCCCAGCCAGCACCGCGATCTGGTGAGCGCAGCGGCCGGCAAGCGGCACCAGGTGCTCGGCAGTATCGAGGATCCGCTGGCGCGCCTGCTCGACGCCAGCCTGCTGGTGATGCGCCGGGAAGCCGATGCCGCCACGCTGGCGCTGGCCGCGGAAACCGCTTCCGCCCAGGGCTGGCGGCAACCCCTGCTGACCTACCTGAAGCTGCAGGAAAAACAGGCCGCGGCCCGGGGCGACACCGCTGAACAGGCCCGGCTTGCCGGACGCATCCAGCTGGTCGAGCAGAGCCTCGCGCCGGGCGACAAATAAAACCCGTCTTCAAACGCGGGCCATCGCTACATTCCTCGACCGCATTCTTGCACCGCATTGGGTGGCGACGCGGGCGGCGTCGGGTTTGCGTGGCAACCGGGCGGGCATGCCTGCCGGGCCGCATTGACAAGCCTGCACGGCATGATTAACGTGCAGCCTCGGAGAATTTCTTCTTCGTACATACAAATAAGTTGTAACCCAACACTCAATCAATAAAAGGAGGAGGTACCATGAAATACACGTCAATCGCACTGGCCGCCCTGGCCGCATTCGCCACCGCTGCGCACGCCACACCCGCCATGATGTCCACCGAGTGGACCGCGCAGGCTTGCGACGCCTGGAACAAGGACGCTGCCCTGACCGGCGGCCTGGGCGACAAGTGGATCAAGAACGACAAGGAGCGCGGCTACAAGATCATTCACCTGTATCGCACCGACTGCGGCGAGGCAACCCAGACGGAGCTGAAGATCGTCCACAAGGACGGCAAAGCCATGTGCGTCTACGGCGGTGCGGTGCAGAACGCCAAGATGGACTACGCGGTCGACTACACCATGCACGCCACCACCGAGCGCTGGAATGAAATGGGGGCGGGCGAATACGGCCCGATGAAGGCGATGATGTTCGGCCGCCTCAAGTTCACCGGCCCGAAAATGGAAGCCATGAGTGTGATGGGGCCGTTCGAGGCCTTCCTGCGCCTGCCGGGCAAGATTCCCGGCGACCAGGCCTGCCCTGCCAAGTAAGCTTGCCGAAGTCGTAAAAAAGCCGGGGACCTTCCCGGCTTTTTTTACGTCAGTGCATCAGGGGATGGTGCCGGGCACATGGCCGGCAACCGGTTCGGCAGGATTTCCCGCCGTCCGCTCAACTAAAGGGGGCCGTATTCACCAGCTTCGTGAGCAGCGAGACCAGTCGGCGGATCTCGGTATCCGTCAGCGATCGGCGCAACCAGTCGCCTATAACCGCATGCAGTTCCGACATCGCCTTCTCCAGAACCGGCATCGCCTGATCGGTGAGCGCAACGGGCTTGACGCGGCGGTCGGCATCCTGCATCGAGCGGGTGACCAGGCCCCGCGCTTCCAGTTGCCGCAACACCTTGGTCAGTCCGCCGGAGGTGATCAACACCGTGCGTTGAATATCCGATGGCGTCAGCGCATGAGGCGGCGGGGTGCGGCGCAGGCTGGACAGCACATCGAATTCGGCCGGACTCAAGCCGTTGGCGGCCATGACCCTGGCCACGCGGGAATGTTGCGCCGTGTAGGCCTGCGTAAGGGCGAGCCCCAATGGCAGCATCTGCGCATCGTAGGATTCGGGCCAGTGCTGGCGATGCATCTCAAGGGGATTGGCGGTTCTTTCGGCCATGTCGTGGCGCTTACTCATGGAGCGACAATGGTATTAATTATCTTGCTAGACAGATAATAATGCAATATGCTTTATCGGCTGAAGCGGCTATCAATGCTAGATGCTAGTGACCGTACGGGCACGCCGTTTTGCCGCCCTGCTTCAAGCCCTGCAGCACGAATGAACGAATGCGCTCTATCCTAATCCTATCCAACGTCCACCAAGGCCAAGACCGATGATTGCCCATCCCGAGCCCGCCCCCAGCCCCCTCCAACCAGGATTGTCCATGTCCAGGCCGGTCAGCCTCGTGCTGCTGAGTGCCCTATTGCTTGCGGCCTGCGGCAAAACGGAACCTGGCGCCGCTCCCGCTGCCGCGGCTCCTGCCGTGACGGTGGTGACGGTGCAGCCCGAATCGGTGCCGGTGACAGCCGAACTGCCTGGACGCACGTCGCCTTATCTGGTGGCCGAATTGCGGCCGCAGGTGAGCGGCATCGTCAAGCAGCGCTTGTTCAAGGAGGGCAGCGACGTCAAGGCGGGCCAGGTGCTGTACCGGATCGATCCGGCAACGTATCAGGCGGCCTACGACAGCGCCCAGGCCAACCTGGCGCGGGCCGAGGCGAATCGGGAGGCGGCGCGGCTGAAAGCCGGGCGCTACGCCGAACTGGTGAAGATCGAGGCAGTGAGCGCCCAGGCCAACGACGAAGCGCAGGCAGAGCAGAAACAGGCGCAAGCCGAAGTCGGCGCGGCGAAGGCGGCGCTCGACAAGGCGCGCGTCGATCTCGATTACACCCGCGTCGCTTCGCCCATCGCCGGCCGCATCGGGCGCTCGACGGTGACCGCGGGCGCGCTGGTCACCGCGAACCAGGCCGCGGCACTCGCCACCGTGCAGCAACTCGATCCGATCTATGTCGACCTGACGCAGTCCAGCGCCGAACTGCTGGGCCTGAAACGCAGCCTCGATTCCGGCAAGCTGCAGCGCGCATCGGGCAACACGGTGCCGGTGAAACTGGTGCTGGAAGACGGCAGCCTCTACGGCGCCGAAGGCCGGTTGGCGTTCTCGGAAGTGACGGTCGACCAGGCTACCGGCAGCGTGACGCTGCGCGCGCTGTTCCCCAATCCGAAAGGCGAATTGCTGCCCGGCATGTACGTGCGCGCGCGGCTGACGCAGGGCGTGAACCGCGATGCCGTGCTGGTGCCGCACGCGGCGGTCAGCCGCACGCCGCGCGGCGAGGCGCAGGCGATGGTGGTGAATGCCGAAAACATCGTCGAGCCGCGCACCGTCAAGGCAGAGCAGTCGGTCGGCGACAAGTGGGTGGTAACCGAAGGCCTGGCCGCCGGCGACCGCGTCGTCGTCGAAGGCTTGCAGAAGATCAAACCGGGCGCACCGGTGCAGGCGCAGGAAGCCGCGGCTGCAGCGGCGCCCGCGGCGAAGTGAGGTAACGGACCATGGCCCGCTTTTTCATCGACCGGCCCATCTTCGCGTGGGTCATCGCCATCGTCATCATGCTCGCCGGCGGGCTGTCCATCCTGACGCTGCCGGTGTCGCAGTACCCAGCCATCGCGCCGCCCACCGTCGCGATCAACGCCTTCTATCCCGGTGCCTCGGCGAAGACGGTGGAAGACTCCGTTACCCAGATCATCGAGCAGAAGATGACCGGCCTCGACAACCTGCTCTACATGAGCTCGTCGTCAGACTCCTATGGCCGCGCCACGACCACGCTGACCTTCGACGCCGGAACCGACCCCGACATCGCCCAGGTGCAGGTGCAGAACAAGCTGCAGATCGGTCTGCCGCTGCTGCCGCTGGCGGTGCAGCAGCAGGGCGTGCAGGTGGCGAAATCGACGCGCAACTTCCTCCTGGTGCTCGGCTTCGTCGCCAAGGACGGCAGCCTAAGCCGGGAGGATCTCGCCGACTTTCTCACCGCCACGGTGCAGGATCCGCTGTCGCGGGTGACCGGCGTCGGCGAGGTGCAGGTGTTCGGCGCCCAGTACGCCATGCGCATCTGGCTCGACCCGGCCAGGCTGACCAACTTCAAGCTCACGCCGGCCGACGTGCAGGCCGCGCTGCGGGCGCAGAACGCCCAGGTATCGGCCGGCCAGCTCGGCGGCACGCCGGCGGTCTCGGGGCAAGGTTTCACCGCGTCGGTCACGGCGCAGAGCCGGCTGCAGACCGTCGAGCAGTTCGAGCAGATCCTGCTCAGGAGCTCGGAACAGGGCGGCGAAGTGCGCCTCAAGGACGTCGCCCGCGTCCAGATCGGCGCCGAGAACTACGGCATCGTCGGGCGCTTCAACGGCCAGCCCGCCTCCGGCATCGGCATCAAGCTCGCCGCCGGCGCCAATGCGCTCGAAACGGCGGACGCTGTGCGCGCCAAAGTCGAGCAGATGAAGCCCTACTTCCCCGCCGGCATCGAGGTGGTGGTGCCCTACGACACCACGCCCTTCGTCAAAATTTCCATCATGGGCGTGGTGCAGACGCTGGCCGAAGCGATTCTGCTGGTATTCCTGGTGATGTATCTGTTCCTGCAGAACTTCCGCGCCACCATCATTCCGACCATCGCCGTGCCGGTGGTACTGCTCGGTACCTTCGGCGTGATGGCGGTGTTCGGCTTTTCGATCAACACCCTGACCATGTTCGGCCTGGTGCTCGCCATCGGCCTGCTGGTCGACGACGCCATCGTGGTGGTCGAGAACGTCGAGCGCGTGATGAGCGAGGAAGGCCTGTCGCCGAAGGAGGCGACCAAGAAGTCGATGGGCCAGATCACCGGCGCGCTGGTCGGCATCGGCCTGGTGCTGTCGGCCGTGTTCATTCCGATGGCCTTCTTCGGCGGTTCCACCGGCGTCATCTACCGCCAGTTTTCGATCACCATCGCGGCGGCAATGGGGCTGTCGGTTCTGGTGGCGATCATCTTCACCCCGGCGCTGTGCGCAACGATGCTGAAGCCGATAGAAAAGGGCCATGAACACGGCGAGGGAGGCTGGTTTTCCGGCTTCTTCCACTGGTTCAACGGCATGTTCACCCGCAACACCGAGCGCTATGAATCGGCTGTCGGCAAGATCCTGCAGCGCAGCTTCCGTTTCCTGGCGATCTATGCCGCGATCATCGGCGTGCTGGCGCTGTTGTTCATGCGCATGCCGACCGCCTTCCTGCCGGAGGAGGACCAGGGCGTGATGTTCACCCAGATCATGCTGCCGGCCGGCGCGACCCAGGAACGCACCGTCGAGGTGCTGAAGAAGGTCGAGCATCACTTCCTCGTCAACGAGAAGGACAACGTAAGGTCGATCTTCACCGCGGCCGGCTTCAGCTTCGGCGGCAGCGGCCAGAACATGGGGCTCGGCTTCGTCGGCATGAAAGACTGGGACGAACGCCGGGAACCGGGGCAGGACGTGCAATCGGTCGCCGGCCGCGCGATGGCTGCGTTCTCGCAAATCCGCGAGGCGATGGTGTTTGCCTTCGCACCGCCGGCGGTGATCGAACTCGGCACCGCGAGCGGATTCAACGTCCAGCTGCAGGACCGCGCCGGCCTCGGCCACGACGCGCTGGTCGCGGCGCGCAACCAGTTCCTCGGCATGGCCGCGCAGGACACGCGCCTGGTGGGCGTGCGCCCGAACGGCCAGGACGATGTCGCCGAGTACCAGCTCGACATCGACCATGCCAAGGCGGGCGCGCTCGGCGTTTCGGTAGCGGATATCAACGACACGCTCGCCACCGCCTGGGGCGGCACCTACGTCAACGACTTCATCGACCGCGGCCGCATCAAGAAGGTGTACCTGCAGGCCGACGCCGAGGCGCGCATGAAGCCGGAGGATCTGGCCAAATGGTACGTGCGCAACAAGCAGGGCGACATGGTGCCGCTGTCGGCGTTCACCACCGCGCACTGGGCCTACGGCTCGCCGCGGCTGGAGCGTTACAACGGCCAGCCGTCGATCGAGCTGCAAGGCCAGGCCGCGCCCGGTCTGTCGTCGGGCGAAGCGATGGCGGCGGTCGAGGAAATCATCGCCAAGCTGCCGTCCGGCATCGGCTACGAATGGACCGGCACCTCGTTCGAGGAGCGCCGCAGCGGTTCGCAGGCGCCGGCGCTGTACGCGCTGTCGCTGCTGGTGGTGTTCCTGTGCTTGGCGGCACTCTATGAAAGCTGGTCGGTGCCGTTCGCGGTGATGCTGGTGGTGCCGCTCGGCGTGCTCGGCGCGCTACTCGCCGCGACCGGGCGCGGCCTGTCGAACGACGTCTACTTCCAGGTCGGCCTGCTGGCCACCATCGGCCTGTCGTCGAAGAACGCGATCCTGATCGTGGAATTCGCCAAGGCGCAGATGGAACAGGAAGGCAAGGATCTGATCACGGCGACGCTGGAGGCGGTACGCATGCGGCTGCGCCCGATCCTGATGACCTCGCTCGCCTTCGGCCTCGGCGTGCTGCCGCTGGCGATCGCCACCGGCGCCGGTTCGGGCAGCCAGAACGCGATCGGCACCGGCGTGCTTGGCGGCACCATCGCCGGCACCGTGCTCGGCCTCTTCTTCATCCCGCTGTTCTACGTGGTGATCAAGCGGATATTCAAGGACAAGCCGCAAGCGGAAGGCGCCGCCCCCGCGGCCGCCCCGCAGGAGGCCAAATGATGCCCCCGTTACGCACCCTGACCGTCGCCCTTGCCGCCGCCCTGGCGAGCGCCTGCAGCCTGATCCCGGATTACCAGCGCCCCGCGGCGCCGGTGCCGGCAAGCTTCCCCGACGCAACGCAGGCTGCCGCGGCAACACCGGCGGCCGACACCATCGCCTGGCGCGACTACTTCGCCGACGAGCGGCTGCGCGAGGTGATCGCGCTGGCACTCGCCAACAACCGCGATCTGCGGGTCGCCGCGCTCAACATTGAGAGGGCGCGCGCGCAGTACCGCATCCAGCGCGCCGACCTGTTCCCCGCGATCGGCGCCAGCGGCAGCCAGACCGCACAGCGCCTGCCGGGCGATCTGAGCAGCAGCGGCGAGGCCGACGTCGCCCGCCAGTACAGCGCCACGATAGGCTTTGCTGCCTACGAACTGGATTTCTTCGGCCGTATTCGCAGCCTCAACGCGCAGGCCTTGGAAATTTACCTCGGCACCGAAGAAGCGCGCCGCAGCGCACAGATCAGCCTGGTGGCGGAAGCCGCCAGCGCCTGGCTGATCCTCGCCGCCGACCGCGAGCGCCTGGCGCTGGCGCGCAGCACCTACGAGACGCGGCAGAAGTCCTACGATCTGACCCGCCGCAGCTTCGAAGCCGGCGCGGTCTCGGCGCTCGATCTGCACCAGTCGCAGACGCTGCTGGAAAGCGCCCGTGCCGACGTGGCGCGTTACCGCAGCTTCGTCGCGCAGGACGAGAACGCGCTCGCACTCGTCGCCGGCGCGCCGGTGCCCGCCGAACTGCTGCCCGCCACGCTCACCGACAGCGTCAGCGCGCTAGCCGAATTGCCGGCCGGCGTGCCTTCCGACGTGCTCGCCCGCCGCCCCGACATCCTGCAGGCCGAACGTGCGTTGCGCGCAGCCAATGCCAGCATCGGCGCCGCACGCGCGGCCTTCTTCCCGAGCATCAGCCTGACCGCTGCCGCCGGTACCGCCAGCAGCACGCTCGGCGGCCTGTTCGACGGCGGATCCGGCACCTGGAGTTTCATGCCGCAGATCCGCATCCCGATTTTCGAGGCCGGCCGCTTGCAGGCGAGCCTCGACGTGGCCGAGGTGCAGCGCGACATCAACGTGGCGCAGTACGAGAAAGCCATCCAGAGCGCGTTCCGCGAAGTGGCCGATGCCCTCGCCGAACACGCCACCCTCGCCGAGCAGCTCGATGCGCGGCGGCGCCTGGTCGAAGCCACCGCAGCCGGCTTCCGCCTGTCGGAAGCGCGCTACAAGGGCGGCGTCGACAGCTACCTCGGACTGCTCGACGCACAGCGTTCACTCTACGGCGCCGAACTGGACCTGATCGGCGTGCGCCTGTCCGAGGCTGCGAATCGCGTGGCGCTGTACAAGGTGCTTGGCGGCGGCTGGCGATGAGTTGCACCCTCCGCTAGTATCGTTGTGCCGGTTCATGCCGGCGCGGTCCGCGCATGCGCACCGTCATGAATGCGGCCGCAGCATCCCGTCCTGTGCCGAATGGAGCTCGACATGAAACGACTACCTACCTGCTTTCTGTCCCACGGCGGCGGCCCGTGGCCGTACCTCACGGGTGAGCTCCGTGCGCACTATCGCCTGCTCGAAGCATCTCTGCAGGCGCTTGCGCGGGAACTCGGCGACCAACCCCGCGCGGTCCTGATGATATCGGGCCACTGGGAGGCGAGTGAATTCACCGTGATGGCGAGCCCGCGCCCGCCCATGGTCTACGACTACTACGGTTTTCCGGAGCACACCTACCATGTCCGCTACGATGCGCCCGGCTCGCCCGAACTGGCCGGCCGCGTGAAGAATCTGCTCGAAGCGGCGGGCCTCGGAGCCCGGCTCGATGCGAATCGCGGCTTCGATCACGGCTGTTTCACCCCGATGGCCGTGATGTATCCGGAAGCCGACGTCCCCATCGTGCAACTATCGCTGAAGACTGGCTACGACCCGCAAACCCATCTTGCTGCAGGCCGGGCGCTCGCGCCTCTGCGCGACGAAGGCATACTGATCGTCGGCAGCGGCTTGAGTTATCACAATCTGCGGGAGTTCGGCGAGCAGGCCAAGACGGCATCGGAGGCATTCGATGAATGGCTGCAGGAGACCCTCGTGCGCACGCCGCCCGGCCAGCGTTCGCAACGCCTGCTGCAATGGGAACACGCGCCATCGGCCCGGCGCGCCCATCCGCAGGCAGACCACTTGATCCCGCTGATGGTGGCAGTTGGCGCA
>NZ_JANJXQ010000036.1 GCF_024708915.1 Thiobacillus sp. | reverse complement strand
CCTGTTCTTCATTGGCTGGTATGCGCTGGGCCAGCTTTCCATCATCAACGTGCTGACCTTCCTGCAGGCGGTCACCAAGCAGTTCAGCTGGGATACCTTTCTCATCGATCCCATGCTGTTCATCCTGTGGTCCTTCGTGGCGGTGACCCTGCTGCTATGGGGGCGGGGCGTCTACTGCGGCTGGCTGTGCCCGTTCGGCGCCTTGCAGGAGCTCGGCTTCCAGCTCGCGCGCCGGCTCAGGCTGCCGTCTTTCGAGATCCCCCATGTCGTGCACGAGCGCATGCTGGCGCTCAAGTTCGTGATCCTGCTGGTGCTGCTTGGACTGTCCCTGCAGTCCATGGGAACGGCGATGCGCGCGGCCGAGATCGAGCCCTTCAAGACCGTGTTCGCCCTGCATTTTCAGCGCGAGTGGCGCTATGTGGCTTTTGCCCTGGGCGTGCTCCTGCTGTCCGCCCTGAACCGCAAGTTCTACTGCAAATACATCTGTCCGCTCGGCGCCTCGCTCGTCATCCCCGGCCGTTTCCATTCCTTCGAATGGTTGCGCCGCCGCAAGGAATGCGGCAAACCCTGCCAGGTCTGCGCCGTGGAATGCGAAGTCCAGGCCATCCGTCCTACCGGCGAAATCGTGGTCAACGAATGCCATCACTGCCTCGATTGCCAGGTGACCTACTATAGCGACCGCAAATGCCCGCCATTGATCGAGAAACGCAAGCGCCGCGAACGCGTCGGCCGCGCGCGCAATCCTGCCCCGGAGACGGCGGCGGTCCCCGCCGCAGCACGGCTTGACCGCATCCCGGTCGTGGTGAACCCCGACCGCTCCGAACATGCCGGGGCGCCGGGTTCGACGGACAAAGCCCCGCCTTTGATTTAAATCAAGGCGGAAGTTCAATGACACATTTAACCTAGCTTCGTCGTTGCAGGATTTTTACGTCAACCAGAAGGGAGGATTTAAATGAACACCAGGCTGAGCATTCTGGCCGCAAGCATCTTTCTCATGGGCGCCACGCACGCCGCTCTTGCAGCGGATGCGCCCGCTTCGGGCCACCCCGGCACCGCCGACCCCGAATTGCGATACAAAGGCGCGCCCACATCGATCAAGGCGGAAGAAGCGCAGGAAGTCCTGACGCCCAAGGCGCCGCACCTCACGACGAACGAATTCGCCCGTGCCAAGCAGATCTATTTCGAACGCTGCGCCGGCTGCCACGGCGTCCTGCGCAAGGGCGCGACCGGCAAGCCGCTCACCCCGGACGTGACCCTGCCGCGCGGTACCGAGTATTTGAAGGTGTTCATCGGCTTCGGCTCGCCCGGCGGCATGCCCAACTGGGGCAGCTCCGGCATTCTGAGCGACGAAGAAATCGACATCATGGCGCGCTTCCTGCAGCACGAACCGCCGATGCCGCCCGAATACGGCCTGGCCGAGATGAAAGCCACCTGGAAACTGAAGGTGCCGCCCGACCAGCGTCCGAAGAAGAAGATGAACAAGCTCGATCTGGAGAACCTGTTCTCCGTGACCCTGCGTGACGACGGCAAGATCGCGCTGATCGACGGCAACAGCAAGCAGATCATCTCCACCATCGAAACCGGCTATGCCGTGCACATCTCGCGCATGTCGGCTTCCGGACGCTATCTCTTTGTCATCGGCCGCGACGCCAAGATCGACCTCATCGATCTCTGGATGAAAGAGCCGGCGGTGGTAGCCGAGATCAAGGTGGGCATGGAAGCGCGCTCGGTCGAGACCTCCAAGTACAAGGGCTACGAGGACAAGTACGCGGTTGCCGGCACCTACTGGCCGCCGCAATTCGTCATCATGGACGGCGACACGCTGGAACCGAAAAAGATCGTCGCGACCCGCGGCATGACCGTGGACACCCAGGAATATCACCCGGAGCCGCGCGTCGCCGCGATCATCGCCTCGCACGAGCACCCCGAGTTCATCGTCAACGTCAAGGAGACCGGCAAGGTCCTGATGGCCAACTACGAGGACATCAACAACCTGAAGGTGACCGAGATCGAAGCGGCGCGTTTCCTCCACGATGGCGGCTGGGATTCCACGCACCGCTACTTCATGTCGGCTGCCAACGCTTCCAACAAGATCGCCGTGGTCGACTCGAAGAAGCAGAAACTGGCGGCGCTGGTGGAAGTGGGCAAGATCCCGCACCCCGGACGCGGCGCAAACTTCGTCGATCCGAAATTCGGCCCGGTATGGGCCACCGGCCACCTCGGCGACGACAGCATTGCGCTGATCGGCACCGATCCCGTCAAGCACAAGGCCAATGCCTGGAAAGTGGTGCGTTCGCTGAAGGGACTGGGCGGCGGCTCGCTGTTCCTCAAGACGCATCCGAAGTCGAAGAACCTGTGGGTCGACACCACGCTCAACCCGGAAGCCGGTATCAGCCAGTCGGTGGCCATCTTCGACATCGCCAATCTCGACAAGGCGCCGGAAGTGGTGAACATCGCCGATCTGGCGGGTCTGGGCGAGGGGCCGAAGCGCGTCGTGCAGCCGGAGTACAACAAGGCCGGCGACGAAGTCTGGTTTTCGGTGTGGAACGGTCAGACCCAGGAATCGGCCATCGTGGTCATGAACGACAAGACGCGCAAGCTCAAGGCCGTGATCAAGGACAAGCGCCTGATCACGCCGACCGGCAAGTTCAACGTCTACAACACGCAGCACGACGTCTACTAGGCAGGCACGGCGGGGCGGGCTGCCCCGCCGCTCGACTAACGGCGGACACAAGAACACATGCGAAGCTTGACGACAGTGGGACTGATGACGGCCATGAGCTTCGGCGGCGCTATCGCCGACTCGCCCCGGATCAACCCGGAACGGCAGAACGAGCTCGTTCACCTGGTGCGGCAGGACTGCGGCTCCTGCCACGGCATGCAGTTACGCGGCGGCCTTGGCCCCGCGCTCACGCCCGAGACACTGAGGGACAAACCTGTCGAGTCGCTGGTCAGCACGATCCTCCACGGACGGCCCGGCACGCCAATGCCGCCCTGGAGCACCTTTCTCTCCGAATCCGAGGCTGTCTGGATCGTCGACAGCCTGCAAAGGGGATTTCCCGATGCGCGCTAGGATTTCCATTTTTCTTCTGCTCGCCCTCGGCGTCCTGGCCGGCTGCGCCGGCACGAACCTGCGCGGCACCGGAGACCTCGGCGTCGTCATCGAACGCGCCAGCGGCAGCGTGCAGATTCTCGACACCACCCAGCGCACCAGCCTGGCGAAAGTGGAGGGCCTGGGCGACCTCTCCCACGCCTCCGTCAGCTACTCCCGCGACGCGCGCTATGCCTATGTATTCGGCCGCGACGGGGGATTGACCAAAATCGACCTGCTGACCCGGCGCATCGATCGCCGCATCATCCAGGGGGGCAACAGCATCGGTGGCGCCATCTCGCCCGACGGCAAGCTGGTCGCCGTGGCCAACTACCAACCCGGCGGCGTGAAAGTATTCGACGCCGACACGCTTGCGCTCATCGCCGACATTCCCGCCATCGGCGCCGATGG
>NZ_JANJXQ010000031.1 GCF_024708915.1 Thiobacillus sp. | reverse complement strand
TTTTCGCGCTGCGCCTCCACCGCCCGGCTCTGTGGGGGGTCCGGGGGGGGCTGGCAGTGTTTCGGGGGCGGGTGGGATTGGGGGGCGGCCCCGAGCGCCGAAGCGCCGCAGAGGATGGGGGCGGGGGCGATTTTTTGCGCCCTTCGCCACCCCCCCCCCGGGTTGTGGGGCGCCTGGGGGGGGCTGCCACTGTATCGGGGGGCGCTGGGCTGCGCCGCCCGCCCCCCTCGCCGCATCGCCGCAGACGAAGCGGGCGCGGGTCAGCGCCTGGTGTTCCCACACCCAGGCGTGGTGCAGCTGATAGTCGCGGAAGGCTTCGGTCGAGCTGACCAGCAGCCCCGACGCACCATCTGGACGCAGGCGCAAATCGGTTTCGTACAGGATTCCCGCCGCGGTGAGCGTGCCGAGCCAGGTGTTGATGCGCTGCGCCAGGCGCGCGTAGGTTTCCTGCGCGCGCTCGTCGGCGTCGTCGTAGAGGAACACGAGATCGAGGTCGGACGCATAGCCGAGTTCCTTGCCGCCAAGCTTGCCGTAGCCGATGACGGCGAAGCGCGGGGTGTCGCGATGGCGCGTTTTCAGACCTGTCCAGCAGCGCGTCAGGGTTTCGGCGAGCAGCGTATCGGCCAGATACGACAGGTGATCCGACAGCGCTTCCAGCGTCAGCCGTCCCGCCACGTCCTGCGCCAGCAGGCGCAGCGTCTGCACCTGCTTGAAGCGGCGCAGCGCATCCATCTGCGCCTCGGTGTCGCCGGGGTGGGCATCGAGTTCGGCATGCAACTGGGCGGCCAGCTGCGCCCAGTCGGGCACGCTCATCAGATGTTGCGGCGCGATCAGTTCGTCCAGCAGCTGCGGCTGCTGCGTGATCATCTGCGCTGCCCATGGGCTCGCCGCCAGCAGGCGTACCAGCTGGCGCAAGGCTGCCGGGTATTCGGCCAGCAGCGCCAGATAGGTGGAACGCCGCGCGATCGTCTGCACCAATGCGGCGAAGCGGTCCAGCGTGGCCTGCGGATCGCGCTGGCTGCCGATGATTTCCAGCGCGGGCGGCAGCAGTGCGTTGAGGATGAGTTGCGTCGATTCGGCCAGCCGCGCGGTGTTCTGGCGCAGCGTATCGAGGCTGGAGAGCACCCGGTCGGGGTCGCCGTAGCCGGCATTTTCCAGCAGCGCGCGGGTGGCGGCGCCCGCCGTGCCGCAGCAGACGGCGGTGAGCGGATGACTGTTCTGATCGGTTTGCGGCGCGGCGAACACCTGCTCGAAATGGCGCGTAACTTTATTCCGATGGCGGTCGAGCGTTATCAGCAGGGCCGCATAGCCGGGGAAGCCCATTGCCTCGGCGAGCATCGCCCGCGACTCGGCGTCATCCGGCAGCAGTTGGGTCTGCGCGTCGTCGAGGTACTGGATGCGGTGCTCAAGCCGGCGCAGAAAGTCGTAGGCAGCGGCGAGCTCCTGCTGCGCCCCGGCGGTCACCAGTCCGTTCTTCACCAGTTCGTCCAGCACCGTCAGCGTCGGACGCTGCTGCAGGGCGGCGATCTGGCCGCCGCGGATGAGTTGGAACACCTGCGCGGTGAACTCGATTTCGCGGATGCCGCCCGGCCCCAGCTTGACGTCGTGCGCCATCTCGCGGCGTGCGACCTCGCGGCGGATCTGCACATGCAGGTCGCGGATCGCCGCGAAGGCGCCGAAGTCGAGGTATTTGCGGAACACGAAGGGGCGCACGATGGCGGCCAGTTCGTCGTGGCGGGCGCCGGTGAGCGGGCGCGCCTTGATCCAGGCGTAGCGCTCCCACGGCCGTCCCTGCGCCACCAGGTAGTCCTCCAGCATGGCGAAGCCCATCGCGAACGGGCCCGAGTCGCCCCACGGGCGCAGCCGCAGGTCGACGCGGAACACGTAACCGTCGGCGGTATTTTCCCCCAGCGCGGCGGTCAGCTTGCGTCCCAGGCGAACGAAGAATTCGTGGTTGCTGAGCGGGCGGATTGTCGCCGCGGGATCGTCGGCCGCGGTGTCGCCTTCCTCGGGGTAGAGGTAGACGAGGTCGATGTCGGACGACACGTTGAGCTCGCCGCCGCCGAGCTTGCCCATGGCCACGACGACCATCTGCTGCGGCTGGCCGTGCTCGTCGCGCGGTTCGCCGTGGCGCACGGCGAGTGCGGCGTGGTGGAAATCGAGCGCGGCGGCGATGCACACCTCGGCCAGCGCGCTCCAGGTGGCAGTCACCTCGGCGAGGTCGGCTTCGCCGGCGAGATCGCGTGCAGTGACGGCCAGCCACACCCGCTGGCGCAGCTGTCTTAAACGTTGATGCAGCGCAGCCTCGTCGGCGCACGGCGGCTCGGCGATAAAGGCCTGCATCGCCGCGCGGGTGAAAGGGTGGCCGAGTTGCCCGGCCGCAGCGTCGGCCAGCTGCGGCTGCGCCGCCAGCAGGCGGCGGCCGTAGCGGGAACAGCGGGCGACACGGTCGAGTGCGGGGTTGCTCATGGCTTGGATCGGGGCGCTTTGAATTAGAATCGGACGGTTATCAAACACTCTATCAGTGGGGAGAGCATATGGCATCCATCGAGTCGATTCTGACCGAAACCCGTGTATTCCCGCCTGCGGACGCGTTCGTCAAGCAGGCCAATGTGTCCGGCATGGACGCGTACCAGGCGCTGTGCAATCAGGCCGCAACCGACTACGAGGGCTTCTGGGCCAATCTCGCGCGCCAGACGATAGACTGGAAAACGCCGTTCACCCACACCCTCGACGAATCGAATCCGCCGTTCTACAAGTGGTTCAGCGACGGCGAGTTGAATGTTTCATACAACTGCCTGGACCGCCATCTGGCGACCCGGGGCGACAAGACGGCGCTGATTTTCGAGGCCGACGACGGTGCGGTGACGAAAGTCACCTACAAGCAACTGCACGCCCGTGTCTGCCAGTTCGCCAATGGCCTGAAGTCGCTCGGCGTGGTGAAGGGCGACCGCGTCATCATCTACATGCCGATGAGCATCGAGGCGGTGGTGGCGATGCAGGCGTGCGCGCGCATCGGCGCCATCCATTCGGTCGTGTTCGGCGGCTTTTCCGCCAAGAGCCTGTTCGAACGCATCGAAGATGCGCAGGCCAAGCTCATCGTGACCGCCGACGAATCGCTGCGCGGCGGCAAGGCGTTGCCGCTGAAGCGCGCGGTGGACGAGGCGCTGGCGATGGGCGATACCTCCTGTGTCGAGCGCGTGGTGGTGTATCGCCGTTCCGGTGGCGAAGTGAACTGGTCGTCGCGCGACCTGTGGTGGCACGAACTGACGCAGACCCAGGCCGATACCTGCGAGCCGGTATGGGTCTCCGCCGAACACCCGCTGTTCATCCTCTACACTTCCGGCTCCACCGGCAAGCCCAAGGGCGTGCAGCATTCGACCGGCGGTTATCTGCTCGGCGCCATCCTGTCGATGCAGTGGGTGTTCGACGCCAAGCCCGATTCCGACGTCTACTGGTGCACTGCCGACATCGGCTGGGTTACCGGCCACACCTACGTCGCCTACGGCCCGCTGGCGCTGGGCATGACCGAGATCATCTTCGAGGGCATCCCTACCTATCCGCATGCCGGGCGCTTCTGGGAAACCATCGCCAAGCACAAGGTCACCACCTTCTACACCGCGCCGACCGCGATCCGCAGCCTGATCAAGCTCGGTTCCGAATTGCCGGCGAAGTTCGACCTGTCGTCGCTGCGCCTGCTGGGGACGGTGGGCGAGCCGATCAACCCGGAAGCCTGGATGTGGTACCACCAGGTCATCGGCGGCGGCCGCTGCCCCATCGTCGACACCTGGTGGCAGACCGAGACCGGCGCTCACATGATCTCCCCGCTGCCCGGCGCGGTGCCGACCAAACCGGGTTCCTGCACCCTGCCGTTGCCCGGCATCATGGCGGCGATCACCGACGAACACGGCCAGCCGGTCGAAAAAGGCCACGGCGGCTATCTGGTGATCCAGCGCCCCTTCCCCTCGCAGCTGCGTACCCTGTGGAACGACCCCGAGCGCTTCAGGAAGACGTATTTCCCCGAAGAGCTCGGCGGCAGGACCTATCTCGCCGGCGACTCGGCGCACCGCGACAGCAACGGCTATTTCTGGATCATGGGGCGCATCGACGACGTGCTGAACGTGTCCGGCCATCGCCTGGGCACCATGGAAATCGAATCCGCGCTGGTGTCCAACCTGCGCGTGGCCGAAGCCGCCGTGGTGGGCCGTCCGCACGACATCAAGGGCGAGGCGGTGGTGGCGTATGTGGTGCTCAAAGGCGCGCGCCCCATGGGCGAGGAGGCCCGCAAGATCGCGCTCGAACTGCGCGAGTGGGTGGGCAAGGAAATCGGCCCGATCGCCAAGCCCGATGAAATCCGCTTTGGCGACAACCTGCCCAAGACCCGCTCCGGCAAAATCATGCGCCGCCTGCTGCGCGCGATCGCCAAGGGCGAGGAAATCACCCAGGACGTTTCCACCCTGGAAAACCCAGCCATCCTGGAGCAACTGAAGGACGCGGTGAGATAGCTGCGGCAGCCGCCGGCCCGAAAATCCGCTGTTCTTTCTGGGGCCGGTTGACCTGTTTCTTACTCGCGTCCGGTCATTCGTCGGCCGCCAACAGGTTTGTCGAGCGCACCAGTTCCGCCACCAGGGTATGCAACCGCGCCGGCGATTTCAGTGCGCCGTTCTCCTCGTCGAACGCTTGGTCGGCGTGGGGCAGCGAGAACTGGCCGGGCAGCACCAGCACGCCCAGGGTGTTCAGGATCTGCCGCAGGTGCGGCAGCATGCGCATTCCGCCAAACGTGCCCGGCGAAGCGGCCATGATGGCGGCGACCTTGTTCTGGTATGGCGCCAGTCCCGATTCGCCCTGCCATTCGCGCGATACCCAGTCGATCGTGTTTTTCAGCAGCGGCGGAATCGAACTGTTGTATTCCGGGCTGGCGATCAGAAAAGCGTCGTGCCCCTTGAACAGCGCTTTCAGGCGTAGCGCGTTGTCGGGCAGCCCATCCCGGTCTTCCAGGTCGCCGTTGTACAGCGGCAACGGGTAGTCTGCTAGGTCGATCAGGGTGACGTCGCCGCCTGCGGCACGGGCGGCGCCCACCGCGGCCTGGATGAGCTTGCGGTTCCAGGCGTCGCGGCGAATGCTGCCGGAAAAAGCGAGAATCTTGGGCATGCGTGTCCTTGCGTTTGCAAAACGGGTGATTGTATCGGGCCTTCAGGCAAGATCGAATACGACCAGCTCGCTGGCCTCCAGTGCTTCGATGTCGATGCCGGATTCGAAACGGATCGCCACCGCATCGCCGGCTTCCAGCGGATAGCCCTGGACCTTGATCCGCCCCGTCGCGATATGCAGCCAGGCGCGCCGCCCCGCTGCCAGTTCCAGACTGACGCGATCGCCGGCCGCCAGCCGGCCCGCATGAATCGCCGCATCCTGATGAATCGTCACCGAAGCTTCGCGGCCGTCGCGGGAGGCGATCAGCCGCAGCCGGCCCTGCAGGCTTTCCGGGGCGAAAGCGATCTGTTCGTAGCCCGGTTCCAGCCCATAGGCATCCGGCTCGATCCAGATCTGCAGCAGATGCACCGGTTCGGTCGCCGATGCGTTGTATTCGCTGTGGGCGATGCCATGCCCGGCGCGCATGCGCTGCACCTCGCCGGGACGGATCACGCCGCCGTTGCCGAGCGAATCCTTGTGTTCGAGCGCGCCGGCGAGCACCCAGGTGACGATTTCCATATCCTGATGGCGGTGGGTGGGGAAGCCCGCACCCGGTGCGATGCGGTCTTCATTGATGACGCGCAGCGGGCCGAAGCCCATCCAGTCGGGGTCGCGGTAGCCGGCAAACGAAAAGGTATGGAAGCTGTCGAGCCAGCCATGGTTGGCGTGGCCGCGTTCGGACGATTTGCGCACGGTCAGCATGATGTCTCCTGCGGGTTGGCCCGGCATGCGGGCGATGGACTGACTATAGGCGTGGTTCCCCGCGGATAAAACCGGCACAATTGGACCGACTCATTCAACGCGATCCGAACATGCCCTTGCTCCCGGATGCCCCGGCCGTTCCCGGCGCCATCGACGGCAACCCGCGCGAAACCCGGCGTCCGGCCCGGCCCGGCGCGGCGGCGCGGCCGGGCGGGCAAGCGACAGGTTCGCGGGGGTGTCCGGTGCCGGCTGAGAAAACACCGCCCGACAAAATGCGGCTGGACAAGTGGCTGTGGGCGGCGCGCTTTTTCAAGACGCGCAGCCTTGCGACCCAGGCGATCGAACATGGCCGCGTGAAGCTCGCCGGCGAGCGCGTCAAGCCGGCGCGCGAAGTCAGGCCGGGCGACCGGCTGGACATCCATGTTGGCGAATCCGCCTGGACGCTGACGGTGCGTGCGCTGGCGATGCAGCGCGGCCCGGCGCCGCTGGCGCAGGCCTTGTACGAAGAAGACCCGGACAGTTGCGCGCGCCGCCAGCAGCAGGCGCGCGACCGCAAGCTGGCAGCCAGCCCGGCAGCGGCGATCAAGGGGCGCCCCACCAAGCGCGACCGGCGGCAGATCCATCGTTTCACCGGCGAATGAGGCGCAGGAATTTACCACGGCGCTTTTCACGCAGCAGGCGGGCAAACGCATAGAATCAAGGCTTCCGAAAGCCGCACCTTATGACCGTTTCCCCTGCCTTGTCGTTGTTCCTGCGCCGCGCCGCGCGCTGGCTGGCGGCCTTGGCTGCGCTTGCCGCGCTCGGCTTCGCGACCGCCGCGGCGCTGATGTTTTTCTGGGTGTTGCCCAACATCGCCGAACACCGCGACACGGTGGCGAGCCTGATGTCGCGCGCGCTGGGGCAGCGCGTGACGCTCGAAGCCGTATCCGGGGTGTGGCAGCAGGCACGCCCCGAGTTCCGGCTGCAAGGGGTGCGTCTGTACGATCAGCAGGACCACCCGGTACTTTATCTGCCCGAGCTCGAGGCTGCTTTTTCCTGGCGTTCGCTGCTGTTTCTGGAGCCGCGCTTCAGCCGGATCGAACTGCAGGGCTTGGCGCTGGGGGTGAGGCGCGCGCGCGACGGACACTTTTATGTCGGCGGCATTCCGATCAACCCGGCTGCGTCCGGCAGCGGTTTTTCCGACTGGCTGCTGCGGCAGGGGCGGGTGCATGTGGGCAAGGCCACGCTCACCTGGCTGGACGAAGTGCGCAATGCGCCGCCGCTGATCCTGACGGCGGTCGACTTCACGCTGACCAATGTGCGCCGCACCCATAACCTGCAATTGCGCGCCACCCCGCCGGCCAGCCTGGCGCGGCCGTTGACGGTCGAGGCGAAGCTGAGTGCGCGCAATACGAACGACCTCGAAACCTGGAACGGCATCATCGGCGCCACGGTCGCCGGGGTGTCGTTCCCGCGTCTCGCCGCCTGGCTGGCCTTGCCGTATCAGCCGCAACAGGGCTGGGGCGCGCTGAGCCTGCAGTTCGACGTGGCGCACGGCGCGCTCGCCGGGGTGGCCGCAGGGCTGGATTTGCGCGCGATCGAAGCCGTGCTCGGCGACGGCCTGCCCGCGTTGCGGCTGGCGCAGCTGCGCGGGCAGGCCAGGTGGCAGCGCAGCGGCGGCGGCCAGCAGGTGAGGTTTGAAAACCTGCGCGTGGCGCGGCCGGGCGCAGCCCTGGGCGCGCCGTTCAACGCCGGACTGGCCTGGGATGCCGCGTCGCACGAGATCACCGCGCAAGCCTTCAGTCTGGGCGGCTGGCAGTCGCTGCTGCCGAGCCTGCCGATGGATCCGGAACTGCGCGCGCGCCTGCAAACCCTGCAGCCGCAAGGGCGCTTCGACGCGTTGCGATTCCGCTGGAGCGGAGCGCAGCCGGGACTGGACAATTTCAGCATTGCCGCCCGTTTTAGCGGCCTGGGGGTGACGGCAGCCGGCAATCAGCCCGGGCTGCTCAATCTTTCCGGGCGCATCGAGGGCGATGCGCGCGAAGGCGCGTTCGAGATCGACTCGGACCGGCTGGGACTCGGTTTACCCAGCCTGTTCCGCGAGCCTCTTTTTGAGCTTGCGAGCTTGCGCGCACGCGGCAACTGGCAAAAAACGCCGCGCGGCCGGCGCCTGACGCTGGACGACGTGGCCTTCGCCAACAAGGACATGACGGGCACGGCCAAGGGGCACTACGAGTTGATTCCGGGCCAGCGCGGCGTGATCGATCTGAGCGCGCATTTGAGCCGCGCCGATGGCACCGCGGTGTACCGCTATCTGCCGAAAACCATCGGCGATCACACCGTCGACTGGGTGAAGCAAGGTGTCGTGGCCGGCAATTCCGACGACGTGCGGCTGACCTTGAAAGGCGATCTGGCCCGGTTTCCGTTCGACCAGGGCAATGGCGAGTTCCGCGTCGATGCGCAGATCAAGGATGCGGTGATCGACTATGTGCCGGGCTGGCCGCGCATCGAGGGCATCCAGGCGCGCCTGTCGTTCCAGGGCAAGAGCATGGAAGTGACCTCCAGCCAGGCGCGGATTTACGGTGTGGCGCTGTCGCCGGTGAAAGCCGTCATCCCGGATCTGCTGCATCAGGAAGAGCAGTTGAATGTCGAAGGCCAGGCCAATGGCCCGATCCGGGACTTCATCCGTTTTGCCAACTTCAGCCCGGTGGGCGAGCGCCTGCGCGGATTCACCGATGCGCTGGACGGCAACGGGCCGATGCGGCTCGCCCTGAAGCTGCAGGTGCCGC
>NZ_JANJXQ010000244.1 GCF_024708915.1 Thiobacillus sp. | reverse complement strand
CGGCATCACCCTGGTGTTCTCCGGCCTCAAGAAGCAGGTGCTGGACGTGATGCGCAACACCGGCCTGTTCGACGAGATCGGCCAGCAGCACATTTTCGCCAACGAGGACCAGGCGCTGGCAGCCATTTATGAATGGCTGGGTGAAGCGGGCAAAGACGATCTGTTCTGCCCGGTCAGCAAGCCGCAGCCGGAAAAGCCGTCGTCCCTGCCCGCGCTTGAGCCGGGCATCGCGCGCTAGTGTCGCGACTCGGAAATAGGGGAACGCAATGAAACGGATGGATTTTTTCGCAGGGCAAGGCGCGGGAGAGCGTGGTTGTTGCCGATTTATCGGCTTTACAACCACGGCCTACCCCTTGCGGGTGGGCGACATAGCCGGCTCTATGGCAACGACGAGCAACGCCGCCATGCGGAAAAAGACGCCGTTTCATGTTGCGATATTTCCGAGTCGCGACGCTAGCGTCATGAGATCGGGTTGGCTCACGCTCATGTTCGCCGCCGCACTGATCTTCCCGCATCCGGTCTCTGCGCAGGGCGACCTGCCGCCGGCCGGGCGCTCGCGCTTCGACCAGCTGATCGGCAGCCAGCCGGTGCCATTTCCGTTTTCCCGGCTGGTCGACACGATCAACCGCCAGATGCAGACCGACAGCGGTGGCCTGCCCCCCCTGAAAATCACGCTGATCCCGCTTGGCCGTTCGCTGCAGCGCGATGCCGGCGCGCCGGATTTTTTCCGCTATCCGCGCGTGGTTGCCGCTGCCGACGGCGCCGGCAAACCGGGCACCCTGCCATTGAAGGACCGCCTGTTCCTCGGCTATCACGAAAAGGGCGAGGTGATCGAAGTCATCAGCTACAACGATGCCGCCGGCCGCTTCGAATTTCAGGTGGTGCGCGATTACCGGAAAGGCAAAACCCCGCAGGTGTTCTACGCGCGGCGCAGCCTGTGCCTCGCCTGCCACCAGAACGCCGCGCCGATCTTCGCCCGCCCGCTGTGGGATGAAACCCCGGCCAACCCGGAGATCGCCGCCCGCCTGAAAGATGCGCGACGCGATTTCTACCGGGTCAAACTGACCGGCACCGATATCGCCTACTTCATCGACGCGTCCACCGACCGCGCCAACCTGTTTTCGGTCTGGCAGACGCTGTGGCAGCAGGGTTGCGGCCCGGGCGAAGCGGGCGAACGCTGCCGCATGCAGGCCTTCGCCGCTGCGCTCGATTACGCGCGCCGGGGTTCCTTGCCGGCACCCGGCATCCTGCCGGCACTCGATCGCGCCTGGACAAGTATCTGGCCGCATGGCCTCGCCATCCCCAATCCCGATCTGCCCAACCGCGATCCGCTCGCCGCCTTGCAGAACCCGGATAACGATCCCTTGCTGTTGCGCCCGCCGCTCGAAACCTGGCAGGCGCCGGACAAGACCGCTTTCGTCGTCGGGCTGGCCGGCATGCTCGACGTTCACGCTGCGCAGCGGCTGCAAGCGGCCGATCTCGCCGCGCCGCTCGAACGCCTGCGCGCACGCGGCGCATTTTCCGCCCGTCCGTTCAGCCACACGCTGCTCGACGACCTACTGGCCGAACCCGGCACAGCGCGCCGGGCCCCTCCTGTCCGTCTGCCGCCCGCACGCATCGAACCGGTTTCCGTCGCACGCGACGCCAGCCCGCTCGTTGCGCCTTTCCGCACCCACTGCGCCAGCTGCCACGACACCACGCTGCCGCATCCGCCCAATTTCCTGCACGGCAGCCCGGCCGAGGTCGAGGCCAGGCTCGATCACTGCGCACCGCGCATGTTCGTGCGCCTGAGCATGGCGGGCGTTCCCGAAGCCGCACGCAGCAAGCCGCCGATGCCGCCGGCCGCTGCGCTCGCCAGCCGCGGTACCGATCCTGCGCACTGGGCCGCCTCGCCCGAACTCGCCGCCCTGAAACGCATTGTCGCCAGCCGTCTGCGCGGCCAGGATCCGGCCAGCCTGCTGCGGCGGCCCTACGCGCAGCTGCCTCCCTGCCTGCCGCCGTCCGACTATGCGGGGCGCGGACCATGAGCACACCCGAAGCCCGCTGCTCCGGCTGCCGTTTCTTCCTGTGGGCTGTGCTGGTCCTGTTCGCGCTCGGCGCACTCGGCGCGGCGCTCCGCTTCCTGCCCGACCGCCCCGTCACCTACGCCGACCCGATCGAACATTTCAAATACGGCTCGACCGGCGGCGAACGCAACATGGGCTTCCCCTACTGGCTGTTCCAGGTGCTGCCCGAGGTCTGCCCCGATCTGCTGCCGGGCAAGGGCTATGCGTCGCTCGGCTTCATCTACGAGCCGGGGCACGATCTGCCGGTTGGCATGTCGCAGCGGAGACACATGGGCATCGACCGCGTGTTCCTCAACTGCGCGGTGTGCCACGCCGCCACCGTGCGCACCGCACCCGACGCCAAACCGATGCTGGTCGCCGGCATGCCGGCCAACCAGCTCGACCTGATGGGCTTCCAGAAATTCGTCCAGGCCTGCGTCAACGACCGCCGCTTCACCCCGACGCAGGTGGTGCCGCGCATCGCCGAAAAATCCGGTGGCCTCGGGATACTCGACGAGCGGATCGTCTACCCGCTCGCCATCCATCTGATGCGCGACGGCGTCGCCGGCCTGCTCGGGCGCCTGAACTTCATACACCTGCAGTCCGACTGGGGGCCGGGGCGAGTCGACACCTTCAATTCGGCCAAGGCGATTTTCAGCGTGCCGTTCGAACAGTTGCCAAAGGAAGAACTGGTCGGCGTGGCGGATTTCCCCGCGATCTGGAACCAGGGCAGGAAACAGGGCATGCAGCTGCACTGGGATGGCAACAACAGCCGCGTCGAGGAGCGCAACCTGTCGGCTGCCTTCGGCACCGGCGCCACGCCGAGGCTGATCGACCATGCCGCCATCGCGCGCATCGAGGCGTGGATCGCCAGCGCCGTGCCGCCCGCCTTCGAAAAGCACTATCCCGTCGACCGCACGCTGGCCGCGCACGGACAGAAGGTCTACGGGCAGACCTGCGCCGCCTGCCACGGCGCGAGCGGCAGCGACTTTGCCGGCGAGCATGTCGGCAAAGTCACGCCGATCCAGGCTATCGGTACCGACCGCGGCCGCCTTGATTCCTACACCCTGCAGCTCGCGCAGAACCAGGGCATGCTGTATTCGGCCGATCCTGCGTACCGCTTCCGCCACTTCCGCAAGACCTGGGGCTACGCCAACGCGCCGCTCGACGGCATCTGGCTGCGTGCGCCCTATCTGCACAACGGCTCGGTGCCGACGCTGTGGGACCTGCTGCAGCCTGTAGCGCTGCGGCCGAAGCTGTTCTACCGCGGCAACGACCTGTACGACCCCCGGCACCTCGGCTTCGTCGCCGACCAGCCCGAAAGCCAGGGCAAGCGCCTGTTCGCCTTCGACACCCGCATTCCCGGCAACGGCAACGCCGGACACGAAGGCCCCGCCTACGGCACGACACTGCCGGCCGCCGACAAGTGGGCGCTGCTCGAATACCTGAAGACGTTTTAGGAGCCCGCCATGAAGACATTCTGTCGTTGTCCGCGCTGGCTGAAGGCCACCGGCCTCGGCGTGCTCGTGCTCGTCGCCGTGCTCGGTTTCGTCGGTTGGGACCGTTTCCTGCGCGATCACGGCGCGACGCAGTTCGACCACCCGGACGAGCGCTTCAAGTACGGCTCATTCGGCGCGGAGAACGACGCCGGCATTCCCTACTGGATCTTCTACGTGCTGCCGCGCGTGTTCCCCGACAAGCTGCCCAAGCCCGGCGTCGGCTATGCCAGCTTCGGTGTGGTGTGGGAACAGGGCCAGGAACTGCCGGTGGGATTCTCCAAGCGGCGCATCGGCTTCGACCGCGTCGCCAACACCTGCGCCGCCTGCCACGTGGCGAGCTACCGCAGCCGACCCGAGGAAACACCGACCCTGGTCGTGACGGGCCCCAACCACACCCTCGACCTCGAAGCCTTCTTCCGCTTCCTGGTCGACTGCGCCAGGGATCCACGCTTCAACGCCGACACCCTGATGGCCGAGATCAACCTTGCCGCCGACCTCGACTTCGTCGACCGGATGGCCTACCGCTATCTGATCATCCCGATCACCAAGAAACGCCTGACCGAGCGCGAAAGCCAGTTCCAGTGGATCTACCGCCACGACTTCCCCGAATGGGGGCGCGGGCGCGACGACGCGATGAACCTGACCAAGTACTTCATGATCCGCTGGCCGATGGACGACAGCTTCGGCCCGACCGACATGCCGTCGATATGGAATCTACAGAAATACCAGCCGGAGCAGGGACACCGGATGAACTTCGCCGGCGACTCGCACGACCCCTATTCGGTCGTCATCGATTCGGCGCTCGGCCTGATGGGCGCGGAGCCGAAGAACAAGCGTGATTTCCTCGGCCAGATCGACTGGCTGGTTGATTACCTGAAAACCAAGCCGGCGCCGCACTATCCCTTCCCCGTCGACGCCGGCCGCGCGGCTCGGGGCAAGCCCGTATTCGACGCGCACTGCGCCGCCTGCCACGCCAGCGCCCGCACCGGCACCATCGTTCCGCTTTCCGAGATCGGCACCGACCGCGGCCGCATCGATACCTGGGGCAAACAGGCGGCGATCGAGGCCAACCGGGTGGTCAGCGACATGGGCATCGAGCGCCGCGGACTGGTCGAAGCGCCGCTGACCGGCTATGTGGCGCAGTTCCTCGACGGCATCTGGCTGCGCGCACCCTATCTGCACAACGGCTCGGTGCCGACCCTGGCCGACCTGCTGACGCCGCCGGCGCAGCGCCCGCCCCTGTTCTGGCGCGGCTACGACGTCTTCGACCCGGTGCACGTGGGCTTCGTCGTGAAGGGCGCGGCGGCCGAACGTGCCGGCACCCCGTACGACACGCGCCTGCGCGGCAACGGCAACCAGGGGCACGACTTCGGCACCGCCCTGCCCGCCGGCGACAAGGACGTGCTGCTGGAATATCTGAAAACACTTTGACAGGACATCCCCATGGCCACGAAACCCCCACCCCCGCACACCGCCGGAACGCTGCGATCCAGCGCCGAACGCGCCACCGCCAAGCAGCTCGACGCCTTCCCCGACCGCATCGACCTGCGCGACTGGTACTACCAGCCTGCGCTCATCAGCCTGCCCGACGCCTACCTGGCGTGCACGCTGATCCCGCGTTCGCGCATCCTCGACCAGGGACGCGAAGGCGCCTGTACCGGCTTCGCGCTGGCAGCGGTGGTGAATTTCCTGCGCACCCGGCAGGGCCAGACGGCGCGGGTCAGCCCGCGCATGCTCTACGAGCTGGCGCGGCGCTACGACGAGTGGCCGGGCGAAGCCTACGAAGGCTCGTCGGCGCGCGGCGCGATCAAGGCCTGGGTCAAGCACGGCGTCTGCCGCGAAACCTCGTGGAGGCCCACCCAGCACGGCATCCAGCACATGACCGATGCGGTGATCGCCGAAGCGATGCAGGCGCCCGGCGGCGCGTATTACCGCATCCGCCCCGGCGACGTGCGCGACATGCACACCGCGCTCAACGAGACCGGCATTCTCTATGCGACGCTGATGGTGCATTCGGGCTGGGCGGCGCCGGGCACCGAGAAAGGCGCACGCACACTGAACGTGAACGTCGAGGGGCGCAAAACGCCCTACCGCTTCCCCATCATCCGCCGCAGCGGCAGCGCCGACGGCGGCCACGCCATCGCCATCGTCGGCTACACGCCGCAGGGCTTCGTCATCCAGAATTCGTGGGGGCCGGACTGGGGGCTGGACGGCTTTGCCTTCCTGCCCTACGAGGATTTCCTGATGCACGCCACCGACGTCTGGGTCGCGCAGATGGGCGTGCCGGTCACCCTCGACCTGTGGGCGGGCGACCGCGGCATCAGCAACGCCGGCTTCCAGCGCGCCAGCCGCGCCATTCCGCTGTCCGAGATCCGCCCCTACGTGATCGACGTCGCCAACAACGGCGAACTGTCGGGCTCGGGCGAATACTGGACCACCGAATCCGACCTCGAGCGCCTGTTCTGCGAAACCCTCCCCGCGCGCACCCAGGGCTGGAAGAAGCGCCGCATCCTGCTCTACCTGCACGGCGGCCTCAACTCCGAGGCGGCGTCGGCCAAGCGCATCGTCGCCATGCGCGACGTCATGCTCGACAACGAGATCTACCCGCTGCACATCATGTGGGAGAGCGATTTCCTCTCCAGCGTCGCCAATCTCTTCACCGACCTCTTCACCGAGGCCGACAAGCTCGCTGGTGGCGGCTTCCTGGACAACCTCACCGAGGCCAAGGACCGCGTGCTCGAGCTCACGCTCGCCCGCGCCGGCTTCAGGCTGTGGGGCGAGATGAAGGAGAACGCGCAGCTCGCATCGGAGCACTCGCACAACAAGGGGGCGATCCAGCTCGTCGCGCAGCATGTCGCGCGCGCGAAGCAGAAGCTCGCCAGCCACGACAAGATCAACTGGGAACTGCACATCGTCGGCCATTCGGCCGGCAGCATCTTCGCCGCGCACGCCCTGCCGCTGCTCGCCAGCCTGGGCCTGCCGCTAAAGAGCGTGCAGTTCCTCGCCCCGGCGATACGCGTCGACACCTTCAGGAACCGGGTGCTGCCGGGCATCAAAGCCGGTCACACCCCGCTGCCCAGCCTCTATCTGCTGTCCGACAAGCTGGAGCGCGACGACAGCGTCGGCCCTTACGGCAAGTCGCTGCTCTATCTGGTCTCCAACGCCTTCGAGGGCACGCGCGACGTGCCGATCCTCGGCATGCAGGCCTGTCTCGACAACGACACCGAGCTCGCCAGCCTGTTCGGCGGAACAGTCGACGGCCGGCCCGCGCGGGTCGTCTCGGAAGGCATTCCGATCGACCCCGCCCACGAAACCGCGGCCATCGCCCGGGGCGCGTCGGTCAGCCACAGCCACGGCGGCTTCGACAACGACTGCGCAACCATGAACTCGGTGCTCACCCGTGTCCTCGACGGCACGCCCAAACGTCCGTTCACCGCACGCGACCTGAACTACTGAGCGCAGCATGCCCGCCGATCTCGCCACCCTGTTCGACAGCCTGCTGGTGATCGCCGGCCTGGTGCTGGTGGTCACCGGGCTGGTGATGTTCATCTACAGCAAGACCAGCACGCAGGCGTCGTCGGTCGAGGCATTCGGCATCAAGCTCAACGTCACCCATCCTTCGCTGATCCTGGTGCTGGCCGGCGTCGGCCTGATGCTGGCGCCGCGGCTGCTGCCAGGCCTGCCCGGCAAGGCGGACGACAAGCCGGTGCCAGCCGTTGTCGCTGAAGCGCCCCCCGTGAGCGCAAGCCCCGGGACGACGGCCGTGCCCATTCAGCCGCCTCCGCCCGTGTCGCCGCCCCCTCCGCCCGTGTCGCCTTCTCCGGCGGCGGCGCCCGCCGTCCCGCAGGCAACGCCCATTCCACCCACCCCGGCAGCGACGGTGTCCCCAGCGCGCGCGCCCGCCCAATCTGCCGCGACGGCTTCTTCCGCATCCGCCCGGCCCGCCCCTACGGCGCAGCCACGCGCTGCCGCACCTGAAACAGCCGCCGCAACACCGGCCCCCAGGGTCGCAATCGCCCGCCCCGCTGCCGCACCCGCCGCACCCGCCGCGACCGTTCAACCGGAGGCCGCTGCCCCGCCCGCGGCAGCCAGGCCGGTGCGCCCGATACTCGCCTTCGCCGCGCTGGGCCTGCCGATCAGCCGCAGTTTCTGGGGCGGCGAAACGCGCGCCAGCTACACGCAGCGGGTGAACGTCGCGCTGCAACAGGCGGGACGTGACGTGTTGCGCATGGATGCCCGCGGACTGGAGCTGGGCCAGGCGGAGTTCAATGCCTGGTGGAACGAATCGGGACAGCACCCGCGCAGCCGCGAACTGTGCGACAGCTCCCAGGCGCCACGCGCACTGCTTTCCGCGCGCGTGGAATCGCCGACCAGTATTTCATCCGTCGAAAGCGCCTACTGGCCGG
>NZ_JANJXQ010000236.1 GCF_024708915.1 Thiobacillus sp. | reverse complement strand
AAGATCACGCTGCACGGCGAGACCTACCACATCAAGTTGTCGGGCAGCGGCCGCAGCGACGCCTCGCAACGGCCCTACTTCGTGTCGGTGGACGGCATCTCGGAAGAAGTGCTGGTCGAGCCGCTGAACGAAGTCGCCGTGGCCGGCAACGACAGCGCCCAGCGAAAAACCACGGCCGCGCCCGGCGCATCCGGGCAGAAACCGCGCCCCAGCCACCCCGGCCACGTCACCGCAGCCATGCCCGGCACCGTCGTCGACGTGCTGGCGAGCATCGGCCAAGCGGTCAAGGCGGGCGACGGTGTGCTGGTGATCGAGGCGATGAAGATGGAAAATGAAGTGCAGGCGCCGATCGCTGGCGTCATCATCAGCGTCTTCGCGAAAAAAGGCGATGCAGTGACGCCCGACATGGCGCTGATCGAGATCCAGCCGGAATGACGCTGATCCTCGCCTCTACCTCGCGCTACCGGCGCGAACTGCTGTCGCGCCTGCATCTTCCCTTCGAAGTGCTGTCGCCCGACGTCGACGAAACCCCGCTGCCCGGCGAAACGCCCTCGGCCACCGCCCTGCGGCTGTCGGTGCTGAAGGCGCAGGCCGCGGCGGCAAGTCACCCCGACGCGCTGATCATCGGCTCCGACCAGGTGCTGATGCTGGACGGCGAACAACTCGGCAAGCCCGGCGATTTCGACAACGCCTTCGCCCAGCTGCAGAAAATGCAGGGCAAGGCGATGGTGTTCCACACCGCGCTGACGCTGCTCAACAGCCGCAGCGGCCACGCGCAGACGCGCGACGTGCCGACCGTGGTGCACATCCGGCCGCTCACCGACGTGCAGATCGCCAGCTATCTGAAGAAGGAGCAGCCCTGGGACTGCGCCGGCTCGGCGAAGAGCGAATCGCTCGGTATCGCGCTGATGCGGCGCATGGACAGCCCCGACCCCACCGCGCTGATCGGATTGCCGCTGATGGCGCTGACCGAAATGCTCATGAACGAGGGCGTAGACGTCCTTGCATGAGCGCCGGCACCCTCTACCTCATCCCGGTGCCACTGGGGCCGGTCAGTCCGGACGCGTGCCTGCCGCCTGAGACTCTTGCCGTCACGCGCCGGCTCGAGCACTTCGTCGTCGAGCGCGCCAAGACGGCGCGCGCGCACCTCAAGGCGATGGGCCACCCGCAGCCGCTGCAGTCGCTGCATCTCGAAGAACTCAACGAACACACCCCGGCTGCCGCCATCCCGCCGCTGCTGGTGCCGCTCAAGGCAGGCCACGACGTCGGCCTGTTGTCGGAAGCGGGCTGTCCGGCCGTGGCCGACCCCGGCGCGGCGCTGGTCATGGCCGCGCATCGTGAAAACATTCCGGTGGTGCCGCTGATCGGCCCATCGTCGATCCTGCTGGCGCTGATGGCCTCGGGCCTGGGCGGACAGCGCTTCGCCTTCCACGGCTACCTGCCCGCCAAGGAGCCCGAGCGCAGCCAGGCCATCCGCGAACTGGAAAAGACCGCGCGCCGCGACCACGCCACCCAGCTCTTCATCGAGACGCCCTACCGCAGTGCCGCGCTGCTGGATGCGCTGGCCACGACCCTCGCGTCCAATACGCTTATCAGCATCGGCGCGGATCTCAGCCTGCCCAGCCAGCTGATCCAGACCCGCAGCGCCGGGAACTGGCGCGGCCAGACCGATGCGGTCAAGGATCGTCTGGTGGTATTCGGCATCGCCGCGTAGAGCGCGGGAATCAGAATTTCAGCGTATCGAGCCTGAGCGTGACCGTGTCGCCCGATTCGGTTTGCGCATCGAGCCATTCCGCGCCAGCGCGGGTGTACACATCGAGCGGCAGCAGGCGCTGCGCCATGCCGCCCTCCACCGTCACCTCCAGCCACTGCCGCGTGAGCGCGGCAAACTCCAGCCGCTCGTGGTCGGCGCAGGCGATCGGCCGGTAGTCGCTCAACGCAGCCTGACGCCGGCTTGCTCGAACGGCATCAGCGCCTTGGCCACGGATGCGCCCAGGCGGCCGGCGAGGCGTGCGGCCAGGCCTTCGCGCTGGGTGTAATCGACGATGTCTTCAGCCTTGATCACGTCGCGCGCGACCGACTCGACATTGCCCAGCGCGTCGGCGAGGCCGAGCTGGATGCTTTTTTCGCCGCTCCACACCAGGCCGCTGAACATCTCGGGGGTTTCCTGTAGGCGCTTGCCGCGGCCTTCCCGCACCACGCCGATGAACTGGCCGTGGATTTCCTCGAGCATCTGCTTGGCGAACGCCGCCTGCTTGGGGTCTACCGGCGAGAACGGATCGAGAAAACCCTTGTTATCGCCTGCGGTGAGCAGGCGGCGTTCGACGCCGAGCTTTTGCATGGTCTGGGTGAAGCCGAAACCATCCATCAGCACGCCGATGGAGCCGACGATGCTGGCCTTGTCGACGAAGATCTTGTCGGCACCGGCGGCGACGTAATAGCCCCCCGAGGCGCAGATGTCGTCGACCACGGCGTACAGCGGGGTTTTCGGATGCAGTGCGCGCAGACGCCTGATCTCATCGTAGATCTGTCCCGCCTGCACCGGGCTGCCGCCGGGGCTGTTGATACGCAGGATCACGCCCTTGGTTTTCTTGTCCTTGAATGCGCCCTGCAGGCTGCTGATCACCGAATCAGCGCTGGCCTGATCGGAGGCGATCACGCCCTGCAGATCGACCAGCGCGGTGTGCTCCTTGATGGACACCCCATCCGAACCGAACCACCCGGCCGCCAGGAACAATACGATGAAGAGATACAGGAAACCGAGCGTCTTGAACAGAATGCTCCAGTGGCGGCTGCGGCGCTGTTCCCGAATGGCCGACAGCGCCAGTTTTTCCAGGACTTCACGTTCCCAATTGGGGGTCGGTTCACTCATTGTTGTTCTTCCATCAGATAAACATGGCCGTCGCGTTCGACGACCGGCACGGGAATCAGGCCGCGTCCGGCGCAGCGTCCGCCCACGCACTGTCCGTTTGCGGGGTGGTAGAGCGCGCCGTGGGTAGTACAGATCAAGTATAGCCGCGAGTGGTCGAAGAACTCACCTTCCTGCCAGTCGAGTTCCACCGGCACGTGGCCGCACTGGTTGAGGAAGGCGCGCGGCTGGCCGGCGAAGCGCACCACGAAGGCAGGCTGGGGCCTGCCGGCACGCGTCACCTCGAAGCGCACCCCCTTGCCCAGTTCGGCCAGGTCGGCGGCGGCGCAGATCAGGCGTTCGCGGCAAGCCATGCGTGCACCCCGCTAAAACTGTCGATCAGCGCCAGCGGCGCATGCGGCCGCAGATCGCCCGCTTCGTGCGCGCCGTAGGTCACCCCCAGGCTGGCGACGCCGGCATTCGCCGCCATCAGCAGGTCGTGGCTGGTATCGCCGATCACCAGGGTGCGCGCGGGGTCGGCATCCAGTTCGGCCATCAGTTCCAGCACCATCGCCGGATGCGGCTTGGAATGCGTCTGGTCGGCGCAGCGGGTGGCGGCGAACCGGGCCTCCAGCCCGCTGGTTTCGAGCGCACGGGACAGGCCGAGGCGGCTTTTTCCGGTGGCCACCGCCAACTGGAACCCGCTTTCATACAACTGGCCGATCCCCGTCTCGACGCCCTCGAACAGCGGAATCTGCGTGTCGCGGCCGAGATAGTGATGGCGGTAGCGTTCGACCAGCCGCGGGTAGGCGTCGGCCGGCAAGTCCGGCAGCAGGGTTTGCAGCGCCTGAATCAGGCCGAGGCCGATGATCTGGCGCGACGCGCGCTCGCCCGGCGTCGGCAGGCCGATATCCTCGCAGGCACGCTGGATCGAATCGACGATCACCCCGGCGGAATCCATCAGGGTGCCGTCCCAGTCGAAAATCAGTAAATCAAATTGCTTGGGCATTCAGTTTTTCCAGAAATCCAGCCAAATCATCAGGCAGCGGCGCCTCGATCAGCATGCGCTCGCCCGAAACGGGATGCTCGAACGCCAGCCTGGCGGCATGCAGGAACATCCGCTTCAGCCCCTGCTTCATCAGTTGCCTGTTGAGTTCGAAGTCGCCGTATTTGTCGTCCCCCGCGATCGGAAAGCCCAGATGCGAGGTATGCACGCGAATCTGATGGGTGCGCCCGGTCTTCAGTTCCGCTTCCAGCAGGGTGAACCCGGCGTGCGATTGCAGACGGCGGAAGACGGTGTGCGCGGTCTGCCCCGCGTCGCGCACCGTGACGCGCTTCTCGCCGTCGTCGGTGACCCGCTTGTGCAGCGGCAGTTTCACATGCTGCAGCGGATTCGGCCAGCGCCCCGCCACCAGCGTCAGGTAGCGCTTCTCGATCCTGCCGTCGCGCATCGCCGCGTGCAGCCCGACCAGGGCACGCCGCTTCAGCGCGATCAGCAGCACCCCCGAGGTTTCGCGGTCGAGCCGGTGCACCAGTTCCATATAGCGGCATTCCGGCAGTTCCAGCCGCATCTGCTCGATCACCCCGCGCGAAATGCCGCTGCCGCCGTGCACCGCCATGCCGGCCGGCTTGTTCAGCGCAATCAGCGCGTCGTCGCGGTACAGGATATGCGGCAGCAGGCGGATGCCGCCTTGCGGCAAATGGGTGGCGGGGGTGATCACCGGCACGGCCAGACGCACCGGCGGGATGCGCACTTCGTCGCCCAGCTTCAGCCGGTAGCCGACCTCGGCCCGGCCGCCGTTGACCCGCACCTCGCCGCCTCGCACCAGCTTGTAAATGCGGCTTTTCGGCACGCCTTTCAGCCGCGCCAGCAGAAAGTTGTCGAGACGCTGGTTATCCGCGCTGTCGTCTATCCTCAACCGCCGGACCGAATCTTTCTCTAAGTCATTCTTTTTCATATACACTACCGCCGGTTCAGGCAGGATTTTGCCTGACCTTTTGCCCGGCTTGCATGCCGGGCATTTTAGAGATCACGCCGGTTACCACGCTCACCGGCCGCCGCCAGCCCGGCCCGTCTGGATTCCTGCCGCCCAGCCAAGCTCAAGTTTGGCGCGGCCAGTCGAAGCCACCCGCCCCGCGCAATCGGCAAAGCAGCGATGTTATCAATGACGCGACGACAAGCATACGAAATCAGCATTCACGCTCGGCCCACGCCAGCGGGAATCGGAAAGACGATCCGGCCTGGCCGGCGACGCTCTCCAGGAACAGGACACCTTTTATTCCATGCCTCTTCACCTAATTCAACACGTGATCGCATGAGCCGCCCGCTCTAGGCGGCAGTCTGGCCTGTCCCGTATGCGCGCGCGCGGGAGTAAACAATGAAGCGCATGCTTTTCAACGCAACCCAGGCGGAAGAACTCCGGGTTGCCATCGTCGACGGACAGAAGCTCGTCGACCTTGACATCGAGTCCGCCAGCAAGGAACAACGCAAGGGCAATATCTACAAGGGTGTCGTCACCCGCGTCGAGCCCAGCCTCGAAGCCGCATTTATCGATTACGGCTGCGAACGCCACGGTTTCCTGCCGTTCAAGGAAATCGCCCGTTCCTGCCTGCCCAACGGCGGCCGCGTCCCGGAAAACCTCAAGGAAGGCCAGGAACTGCTGGTCCAGGTGGAAAAGGACGAGCGCGGCAACAAGGGCGCGGCGCTCACCACCTACGTCTCGCTGGCCGGCCGCTACGTCGTGCTGATGCCGACCAACCCGCGCGGCGGCGGCGTGTCGCGCCGCATCGAGGGCGAGGAGCGCAACGAACTGCGCGACACCCTGGCCCAGCTCGACATCCCCGAAGGCATGAGCCTGATCGCACGCACCGCCGGCATCGGCCGCAGCGCCGAAGAATTCCAGTGGGATCTCAACTATCTGCTAAGCCTGTGGAAAGCCATCGACGGTGCCGCGCAGCCGCAATCCGGCGCCTTCCTGATCTATCAGGAGGGTAGTCTGGTGATCCGCGCCATCCGCGACTATTTCTCGGCGGACATCGGCGAAATCCTGATCGACACCGAAGACATCTTCGAGCAGGCGCAGCAGTTCATGGCGCACGTGATGCCGGCCAACGTCAACAAGGTCAAGCTCTACCGCGACGACGTGCCGCTGTTCTCGCGCTTCCAGATCGAGCACCAGATCGAATCGGCGTTCTCGCGCCAGGTCAACCTGCCGTCGGGCGGCGCCATCGTGATCGACCATACCGAAGCGCTGGTATCGGTCGACGTCAACTCGGCGCGCGCCACCAAGGGCAGCGACGTCGAGCAGACCGCCTACAACACCAACCTCGAAGCGGCCGACGAAATCGCCCGCCAGATGCGGCTGCGCGACCTCGGCGGGCTGATCGTGATCGATTTC